>CAZIDS010000278.1:0-4447 GCA_964537945.1 uncultured Gemmatimonas sp.
CGATCCGCAGCTCTGGCACGCCGGGCTGATACCGCCGTCGCTCACCCCCGAGTCGATCGGAGCGCTCGAGCACTGGCCCGAGGTCCACGCCCAGCGATCCGGGCCGCAGGAGGCGCCGGTCGGACCCGACGAGGTCCCCGACCAGCACCGCCCCGCGCACCACCCGCACGACGGGGCCGCGGTGCAGCTCGCGCAGCTCGCGAGCCCGTCGCACTCCGACGGGGTGACCCCCGTGTCCATCGTCGAGGTCCCGCGGTCGGTCGTGGCGCCGGCGTCCTGCGGGCGAGCGCTCGCGCAGGTGACCGCCGCCAGGAACGGCGCGTCGCACCCGGTGAAGGGGTTGCGCCCCGTCCCGACGCACCGCACGGGCGCCGACCGCGCGCACGACGTGAGGGCGTCGAGCTCGGCGTCGCACATCGTCCCCGCGGCCGAGACGAGGGACGCGCAGCTCGAGTTGCACTCGGTCACCGCCGTCGACGCGCAGTTCGCGGCCCCGTCGAGCCGCCCGCAGAAGCTCTCGCAGTCGATGCCCGACGTCGGGCCCGGGCCCGTGCCCCCGCCCGCCCGGGCGCTGCAGCCCGCGGACAGCGCCAGCAGCCCGCACAGAAACCAGTTCGCTCTCGTCATCGTCGCTCCGTGTGTCCCGTCTCGTGCCCGCCGCCTCACCCTCGAAGCGCGTCTTCGAGGAAGTGCAGCCGGTCGTTGCCCCAGAAGAGCTCGTCGCCCACGAACATCGCCGGCGCGCCGAAGGCGCCGCGCGCGATGGCCTCGTCGGTGTTGGCGCGGAGTCGGTCCTTCACGGGCTGCGTCTCGATGGCCGCGAAGAGGGCCGTCCCGTCGAGGCCGACGCTCTCGGCGAGGGTGCGCATCTCGAGCTCGGAGGAGATGTCGCGGTCGTCGACCCACATCCCGCGGAAGAGCGCCAGGGCGAGCTCGCCGACCCTGCCCGAGTCCTCGGCCGCGAGGATGAGCCGCTCGGGCTTGATGGCGTTGAGCGGGAAGTGGGAGCTCATCACGAACGGAACGCCGTACTTCTTCGCCCAACGGTCGAGGTCGACCAGCATGTGGCGCGCCTTGGGCTCGCACGCCGCGGGCATGACGTTGCCGCTCGCCTTGAACACCGCGGCCAGCACCATGGGCCTCCACCGGATGGTGGCCTTGGCGCGCTCGGCGATCCCCGGGAGCTGCGTCGCGGCGAGGTAGGAGTACGGCGACGACAGGTCGAAGAAGAAGTCCACGGTCTTCATGCGCGGGACTCTACCGTGTCCGCCCGCGGCGCAGTACGTTTTCGGGCGATGACCCTCTTCGACCGCGTGAAGGAAGAAGCCCCCGCGGAGCCCGTCCGCGAGGCCGCCCCCGACGCCCCGCTCGCGGACCGGATGCGGCCGCGCACGCTCGACGAGCTCGTCGGACAGGCCTCCGTGCTCGGGCCGAAGACCTCCCTGGGGAAGGCCATCCGCGCCGACCGCGCGCCGTCGGTGATCCTCTGGGGGCCGCCCGGCTGCGGCAAGACCACCGTCGCGCGCGTCATCGCCGCCCACTCCAAGGGCCGCTTCGTGCAGCTCTCGGCGGTGCTCGCGGGCGTGGCCGAGCTCCGCGCCGTCGTGGCCCAGGCCGAGCACGAGCGGCGCGCGGGGAGGCGCACCGTGCTCTTCGTCGACGAGATCCACCGCTTCAACCGCGCGCAGCAGGACGCGCTGCTGCCGCACGTCGAGAGCGGGCTGCTCACGCTGATCGGCGCGACGACGGAGAACCCGAGCTTCGAGATCAACGGCGCGCTGCTCAGCCGGATGCGCGTCTTCGTGCTGCAGCCGCTCGACGCCCCGGCGCTCGAGGCGCTGCTCGACCTCGCGATGACCGACGCCGACCGCGGGCTCGGCGGACGCGGGCTCGCGCTCGACGCGGCGGCGCGCGAGCTGCTCGCGCAGCAGGCCGACGGCGACGCGCGGCGTGCGCTCACCGTGCTCGACGCGGCCGCGCTCCTCGCCGAGGGCGACGCGCCCGCGCCCGACGGGACGCACCTGATCACGCCGGCGCGCGTCGAGGACGCGCTGCAGCAGCGGATCGCGATCTATGACAAGTCGGGGGAGCAGCACTTCAACCTCATCTCCGCCTATCACAAGGCGCTGCGCGGCTCCGACCCGCAGGGGGCGCTGTACTGGCTCGCGCGGATGATCGACGGCGGCGAGGATCCGCTCTACATCGCGCGGCGCACGGTGCGCTTCGCGGCCGAGGACGTGGGGTTGTCCGATCCGCGCGCACTCGAGATCGCGATCGCGGCGCGCGACGCCTTTCACTTCCTCGGCTCACCCGAGGGCGAGCTCGCGCTCGCCGAGGCCGCGGTCTACCTCGCGACGGCGCCGAAGTCGAACCGCATCCACGTCGCGTGGAAGGCCGCGCTCCAGGCCGCGCGCGACACGCCGGCCGCCGCGGTGCCGATGCACATCCGCAATGCGCCGACGACGCTGATGAAGGAACTGGGCTATGGGGCAGGGTACCAGTACGCGCACGACGCCCCTGACGGCTACCTGCCGCAGGACTACCTTCCTGACGAGGTGGCGGAGCGCGTCTTCTACGAGCCGGGCCAGTTCGGCTTCGAGAAGGAGATCGAGAAGCGCCTCGCCTGGTGGCGCGCGCTGCGCGACCGCCTCGAACAGCAGGGCACGAACCCGGGAGGCCCGCCTCCCACGACCGAGGAGTGAGCAGATGAACCGCCGCTGGATGCTGGGTCTCGCCCTGATCGCCGCCGCGGGCGCCGCCGGCTGCAAGTCGCTGGCGCGGCAGGTGTTCGCCAATCCCGTCGTCGAGGTGAAGGACGTGAAGATCCGCGCGGTCGGCTTCCAGGGCGGCTCGCTCGACATCATCCTCGACGTCTACAACCCGAACGAGTTCCGCGTCGACGCGCGCCGGGTCAACTACGTGGTGATGGTCGACTCGGCGCAGATCGCGACCGGCGACATCGAGAAGCTCACCACGCTCGACAACAAGGCGCACGCCGAGGTCGTCGTGCCGGTGAACTTCACGTACCAGGCGGTGCAGAAGGCGGCCGAGGCGCTCGCGCGCCGCGGCAGCATCAACTACCAGGTGCGCGGCTCGTTCACGATGGCGACGCCGTTCGGCGACATCACGCGCCCCTACTCCGGCTCTGGCCGCTGGGACTCCCTGCGCTAGGACACGCCCCATCCGGACCCTCATCGAGCTCCAGGCGCCGCAGGAGCGCGCCCTCCTCGTCGGCGCGCCGATCAAGCGCACCAATGCGCGCCATCACGTCAATGAGCACCTCGAGGAGCTCGAGCGGCTCGCCGATACCGCCGGCGCGCTCGTCGTCGGCACGCTGACGCAGCAGCTCGACCGGCCCGACCCCGCGACCTACATCGGCCGCGGGAAGGTGGAGGAGCTCAAGGCGATGCTCGCCGAGAAGGACGGCACGCTCATCGTCTTCGACGACGAGCTCTCGCCGGCCCAGGGCAAGAACCTCGAGGGCGAGCTCGGGAAGCGCGTCATCGACCGCGCCGAACTCATCCTCGACATCTTCGCGACCCGCGCCCGCTCGGCCGAGGCGCGCATGCAGGTCGAGCTCGCGCAGCTCGAGTACTCGCTGCCGCGGCTCACGCGCATGTGGACGCACCTCGAGAAGTTCCGCGGCGGCATCGGCGTCCGCGGCCCCGGCGAGACGCAGCTCGAGACCGACCGCCGCCTCGTCGGCCAGCGCATCAAGCTGCTGAAGGACCGGCTCGCCGAGGTGACGAAGGCGCGGCACGTCCAGCGTGCGGGCCGCAGCGGGACCTTCCGCGCCTCGCTCGTCGGCTACACGAACGCGGGCAAGAGCTCCATCCTGCGCGGCATCTCCGGCTCGAACGAGGTCTTCGTCGAGGACCGCCTCTTCGCGACGCTCGACCCGCTCACGCGCGAGGTCGCGCTCGGCGACAACCAGTCGGTGCTGCTCACCGACACGGTCGGGTTCATCCGCAAGCTGCCGCACCACCTCGTCGCGAGCTTCCGTGCGACACTCGAGGAGGTGGAGGAGGCGGACCTGCTGCTGCACGTGATCGACGCGAGCCACCCGTCGTGGGAGGAGCAGCGGCTCGTGGTGGACGAGGTGCTCGCCGAGCTCGGGGCGCAGGGGATCCCGATGGTCTACGTCTTCAACAAGACCGACCGCCTCGCCCCCGACGTGCGCGACGCGCTCGTCGCGCGCATCGCGAACCTCGCGCCCGGGTCGATCTTCACCTCGGCCGCGAGCGCGACCGGGCTCGAGCCGCTGCGCGCGCTGCTGCGCGAGCGGCTCCGCACGCGCCGGCCCGAGGTCGAGCTGCTGGTGCCGATGACCGACGGCCGGCTGCTCGCCGAGGCGCACCGCGCCGGCGAGATCGTCGCCAGCGCGCCCGACGAGGCGGGCGGGGTGATCCGCATCCGCGGGCGGTTCGACGACGCGGCGCTCGCGCGG
>CAZIDS010000279.1:0-4440 GCA_964537945.1 uncultured Gemmatimonas sp.
CGCGACGCGATGCCGGAGGGGGGCCGCATCCAGGTGCGCGTCGCGCAGCTGGGGTCGGAGACGGTCGCGCGGCCGGAAGACGCGCCGGCCGGGCGGTGGGCGATGCTGGAAGTGGAGGACGACGGCGTCGGCATGTCGCCCGAGGTGCGGGCTCGGATCTTCGAGCCCTACTACACGACGAAACCGATGGGCCGCGGGACCGGCCTGGGACTCGCCGTCGTGTACGGCATCGTGGACGCGGCGGGCGGGATGGTGACCGTGCAGTCGGAACAGGGGAAGGGGACGACCTTCCGCGTGTTCCTCCCGCCGGACGTGCCGGAGGCGCATTGAACCGCCTCGGCCTTCGCTCGTGGCGCGCCGCGACCATCACCGCGATCACGGCGGCGATCGTGGTGATCGCCGCCGATGCGTGGTACGTCGAGGGGATGCGCGACGTGGAGCGGGAGCGCGTGCGCGACCGGATGCTCCCGTACGCGAATGCCCTGCGCTCGTCGATCGACCGGCGCGCCGGTGTGCTGCTCGGTTTCCACGCGTTCGTCTCCTCGCGGCCCTCGCGCGCCGCCCTGGAGCAGGAGTTCGCGTTGTACGCGCGGGGCGCGGTCGCCTCGACCCCGGGAGTCCGCGCGCTCCAGTACATCGACGACGGACGCATCGTGCGGATCGAGCCGCTCGAGCCGAACCGCGCCGCGCTGGGGATGGATCTCGCGCGCAACCCGCGCGAGGAGGTCCGGGCCGAGCACCAGCGCGCGATGGCGCGCGCGACGCCATCCGTGACGGGCCCGTTCCCGCTGGCGGAGGGTGGGACGGGGATCCTGCTGCAATATCGTCTCCCGGTGCGGCCCGGCTTTCCCCAGCTCGTCGCGGTGGTGCTCGACGCACCGCGCGTGGTGCAGGACGCCGGCATCCCCGACGCCGGGTCCGGTTTGCTGCTCGACGTCACCTCCCGGGGCGGCCAGCGGATGGCCGGCGACTCGATCGACGCGCGCGATGCGCCCGAGCTGGTGCCGCTCGTCTTCGAGGGCGAGACGTGGACGCTGCGGGCGCTCCCGGCCGACGGATGGCGCGGCGCGGTCCGCGACTGGCACGTCGCGTTCCGGCTCACGATGGCGCTGCTCTGGCTGCTCGCCGTGCTGATCGCCTACACCATCGGCGACCGGCTCGACCGGCTCGCGCGCGAGAAGGAGCGCTCGGGTTCCGCGCTCGAGGTCGCGATGCGTGCCGGCGGCACCGGCACCTGGTCGGTGGACTTCGAGTCGGGGCACGCCGAGGCGAGCGTGGCGACGGCGGCGATGTTCGGCATCGGTGAGGCGCGTCGCGGCGACCTCGTCGCGCAGGCGCTCGACCTCATGCCGCCGGAGGACCGCGGCCGCGTGATGCGCCTCTGCGAGCAGGCGCGCGCCGGTGACCGCCCGGGCTTCGCGACCGAGTTCCGCGTCGTCCGGCCCGACGATGGCGCCGTCCACCTGCACGTCTGCCTCGGCGAGATGGTGCGTGACACGGCGGGGCGGCCGCACTCGCTCGTCGGCATCCTCTCCGACGTCACCGAACGGCGCGCGATGGAGGAGCACCTGCGGCAGTCGGAGCGGCTCGAGGCCGTCGGGAAGCTGGCCGGCGGCGTCGCGCACGATTTCAACAACCTGCTCTCGGCCATCCGCGGCTTCGCCGAGCTCTCGGTCGGCCACCTGCAGCAGGTGGAGGGCGGGGCGGCGAAGGAGATCGTCGAGGACCTCGAGCAGGTACTGGAGAGCACGCGCGAGGGCGCGCGCCTCACGACGCAGCTGCTGGCGTTCAGCCGTCGCGGTGCGGCCGACGTCTCGCGCGTGGACGTCGTCGCGGCGATCAACGATCTCAAGCCGATCCTCGGCCGGCTCTTCGCGGGACGGCTCGAGGTCCTGTTCACGCCGCCGGAATCGCTCCCGGCGGCGCGCGCCGAGGCGGGGCTGCTCACGCAGGTGCTGCTCACGATCCTCGTGCGGGCGCGCGATGCCGAGCCCGGCCCGACCGGCGTGCAGCTGCGCGCGTTCCACGTCCCCGCGACGTCGGGACGGCGACCGCTCGATGCGCCGGTGGGCGAGTGGGTCGCGCTCGAGATCGTCGAACAGGGCCATCGCGGCGGCGCCGCGCGAAAGCCCCCACGGCGACCGACGCCCAGCGCCGGCCTCGAGCTCGGCGGCGCCGACGGTGCGCTCGGCCTCGCGGTGCTCGCGAGCGGGCTCGAGGCCTCGGGCGGACGGCTCGTGCTCGAGGGCACCACTGGAGCCGGCGGGAGCGCTCGCGTGTACCTGCCACCGTGGAACAACCAGCCCTGAACCCGGGATCCTCCTTGCGCCGTCTCGCTGCTGCTTCGCCCCTCCTCCTCGCCCTGCTGACCACCGCGTGCGTCGATTCGCCCGCCGAGCCCACCGGCGCCTGCTTCGGCGCCGGTTCGCTCGACGCCGACACGACGATCGTCAACATCGCCTATGCGGACGATTGCGAAGGACCGCTGGGGACGCTCGGCGATGTCTACCAGTTCACGCTCACCGCGCAGACGAACATCCTGTTCACGCAGAACTCATCCGGGTTCCTCGGCGGGCTGACGCTCTTCAAGGGGCAGTTCACGAACCTGGGGCAAGCCCGTCTCATCTTCGACGTCGTCGGGGCGGGCACAGTCGGCGCGAAGGCGTACCTCCCGGCCGGCGACTACTTCGTCGTCGCCGGCAGCGCCGAGCAGAAGGGCGGGAGCTACACGCTCGTGACCGCGCCGACCTCGTCGACGCCCTGTTCCGATGCCTACTTCAACTACACGGTCCGCGGCGCCGACATCGCCGGCCAGCTGGACAACAGTGACTGCAGCGGCGCGACGGCCTCCGTGCGCCAGGACGCCTACAGTCTCTGGCTGTACCTGGGCGAGACGATCACGGTGACGACCACGTACTCGAAGGCGGGCGTGATGAGCTTCCGGCGTGCCGGGTTCCCCGGCGACCCCGACATCGGCACGAACCTCCTGACCGCGAACAATCCGGTCACGGCGACCTACGCGGCGCCCGACGCGCGCGACCCGTTCAACATCCACATCATCGGCGAGCCGCCGAACACGGGCACGGGGACCTACCTCATCCAGGTGCGCTGAGCCCGCGCCGCGCTTCCCCGCGCGAGAGCGGTTCCCTACCTTTGAGCATCAAGCCGCGGGCGTCCCGGGAACGGGGCGCCCGCGCGGTTTCCCCGCCTCTCCCATCATGACCCCGTTCGTCACGCCCCCGTCGTCCGCGAAGGACCCGATCCGCATCGCCGACCTTCCGAAGCTGGTCGGCGGGACCGTCACCGTGAGCGGCTGGGTCTCGCACCTGCGCTCCTCCGGCAAGATCGCCTTCCTCGTGATGCGCGACGGCACCGGCGTGCTGCAGTGCGTGATCCCGAAGAAGGAGGTCAGCGAGCAGGCGTGGGAGCTCTTCGGCCAGCTCACGCTCGAGGCGTCGGTGACGGTGACCGGCGAGGTGCGTGCCGACGCGCGGCAGGCCGGCGGCGTCGAGCTCGGGCTCAAGGAACTCGCGCTGATCGGGTCCAGCGCGCTCGACTATCCGCTCCAGCCGAAGGAGCACGGGGTCGACTTCCTGATGGACAACCGCCACTTCTGGCTGCGCACCCCGCGCCAGGTGGCGATCGCGCGCATCCGGAACGAGGTCGAGCAGGCGATCCACGACTTCTTCTACGAGCGCGGCTTCCTGCGCGTGGACACGCCGATCCTCACCGCCGCGATCGGCGAGCGGGCGGGGCTCTTCGCGACCGAGTACTTCGACATGGGGAACGCCTACCTCGCGCAGACCGGGCAGCTCTATGGCGAGGCGGCGGCGGCGGCGTTCGGCAAGGTCTACACCTTCGGCCCGACCTTCCGCGCCGAGAAGTCGAAGACGCGGCGCCACCTCACCGAGTTCTGGATGATCGAGCCCGAGGTGGCGTTCAACGACACGCACGCGAACATGCGGCTGCAGGAGGACTTCGTCTCGTTCCTCGTCCAGCGCTGCGTCGAGCGGCGGCAGGCCGAGCTCAAGGAGCTCGAGCGCGACGTCTCGAAGCTCGAGAAGGTGAAGGCGCCGTTCCCGCGGATCGACTACACCGACGCGGTCGCGACGCTGCAGCGGAAGGGGAGCGCGGTGAAGTGGGGCGACGACCTTGGCGCCGAGGACGAGTCGCTCCTCGTCGAGGACTACGAGACGCCGATCTTCATCTGCAACTACCCGAAGGAGGCGAAGGCCTTCTACATGAAGGAGAACCCGGCCGACCCGCGGACCGTGCTCTGTGACGACTGCCTCGCCCCCGAGGGCTACGGCGAGATCATCGGCGGCTCGCAGCGCGAGGACGACCACGACAAGCTCCTCGAGCGCATCCACGAGGAGAAGCTCCCCGTGGAGGCGTACAGCTGGTACCTCGACCTGCGGAAGTACGGCACCTTCGTGCACT
>CAZIDS010000280.1:0-4404 GCA_964537945.1 uncultured Gemmatimonas sp.
CGCCCCGCGGCGCCGTGAAGCTGGCGCGTAAGGCGCTCGCCGCGGTCTGCGCGCCACGCACCCGGAAGCGACGTGGGCCCCGGCCTGCCGCCGGGGCCCTCGTCGCTTCCAGGCCGCGCTCAGTCGATCCCTTCGAAGTCGCGCGGCGGCAGCCCGCGCCGCAGCCGCGAGTGCTTGTAGCCGTAGAACGCGTACGCGATCACGCCGACGAGCAGCCAGATGCCGAACCGCTCCCACGCCTTCATCGGCAGGCCGCCCATCACGTAGAAGCAGGCCAGCGCGCCGAGCGGCGCGACGAGCCAGATGAACGGCACCTTGAACGGCCGCGGCCGCCCGGGCTGCGTGTAGCGCAGCACCAGCGTGCCGATGCAGACGATCACGAAGGCGAAGAGCGTGCCGATGTTCGTCAGGTCGTAGGTCGCGACGTCGTCGGCGACGAGCGCCGCGAGCGCGACCGCCACGCCGGTGATGATCGTGGTGACGTGCGGCGTCCGGTACTTGGGGTGGAGCTTGGCCGCGCCGGCGGGGAGCAGGCCGTCACGCGCCATCGAATAGAAGATGCGCGGCTGGCCGTACTGGAAGACGAGCAGCACCGCCGACATCGAGACGACGGCGCCGGCCGAGATGAGCCACTGGAGCTTCACGAGCCCGACCGTCTCCAGCGCATGGGCGACCGGGTCGGAGACCCCGAGCGTCTGGTAGGGCACCATGCCGGTGATCACCGCGCCGACGATCACGTAGATCAGCGTGCAGATGCCGAGGCCGATCAGCAGGCCGCGCGGCATCGTGCGCTGCGGGTCCTTCACCTCCTCGGCCGCGGTCGAGATCGCGTCGAAGCCGATGTAGGCGAAGAAGACGATCGCCGCGCCCTGGTGGATGCCGCGGAAGCCGTTCGGCGCGAAGGGCGTGTAGTTCGCGGGGTCGATGTACGTCGCACCGACGATCACGAAGATCGCGAGCACGACGAGCTTCACGAGCACCATCGCGTTGTTCACGCGCGTGCTCTCCTTCACGCCGATCACCAGCAGCCACGTGATCGCCATGACGATCAGGAAGGCCGGGATGTTGATGATCACCGGGATCGGCCCGAGGTGCGGCGCCGTCTCGAGCAACCCGTGGATCGCCGGGTCGGAGCTCGCCTTCGCCTGCCAGTAGCCGTGGGTGAGCCAGCCGGGGATGTCGACGATCGGCTGGATGAGGTTCGTGAAGTAGCTGCTCCAGCTGATCGCGACCGCGACGTTGCCCACGGCGTACTCGAGGATCAGGTCGAAGCCGATGATCCACGCGATCAGCTCGCCGAACGACGCGTAGCTGTACGAGTAGGCCGAGCCGGCCTGCGGGATCATCGCCGCGACCTCGGCGTAGCAGAGCGCCGCGAGGGCGCACGCGGCGCCGAGGAGCACGAACGAGAGCACCAACGCCGGGCCGGCCGCGTAGCGCACGATCTCGCCGTTGGGGCCCACCTCGCCCGCCGCCGCGGTGCCGAGGGTGCCGAAGATCCCGGCGCCGATGACGGCCCCGATCGACAGGGCCACGAGGTCCTTCGTGCCGAGGGTGCGGCGCATGCCGCGGTCGCCGTCGGGAGCCAGGTCCTCGATCGGCTTTCGGGTCCAGAGCGAACTCATCGGCGGGCCTCGCCGGCGGCCGGGAGGGACATGTCGGAGGGAGCGGGTGTGGGGTCGTGCCTGCGAAGGCCGGAAGCTACCCGCCCTGCCCGGAGCCGACCAGTCAGTACGGCGCCTCGGCCTTCACTTCGACCGTGTCGCGCACCGGCGTGCCGTCAGCGCGCGTGGCCGGGCGGAAGCGGATCTCGCCGAGCATCTCGCGGATCTTGCGGTTGTACCCGGAATCGCGCGACGGGTTGAACGCGAGGAGGCGCGCGTTGCCGCGCTCATCCACCTCGAACACCGCGACCATGCGGTAGGGCTTGACCTTCTGCGGGATCGGGATCGGCAGCAACGCGAGCTGCGTGAGCGTCGCCGGGAAGATCTCGCCGCCGTTCCCGCCCGTGCCCGGACCGGTGCCGGACCCGCGGCCGGTGCCGACGCCCGAGCCGACGCCGCCGCCCGACCCGGGACCGTTCCCCCCGGAACCGTCGTGGCCCGACCCGCCACCCGCGCCTGCGGTGGGGATGGTCGGGCCAGTGGGGGTCGGCTCGGTCGCCTGCGGCTGCGGCTGAGGCGGAACCGGATCAGGCTGCTTCACCTGCTCCGGCGGCTTCGGCGGCGGGATCACCGGCGGTGTGATCGGCGGGATCACCGCCTGCTGGACCGGGATCGGCGCCACGTGCAGGTACTTCAGCCGCTCGGGGGTCGGGTCCTCGCCCCCCGTGCCGCCGGTGCCGCCCCCGCCGCCGCCCGCGGGCCCGATGCCCGCACTCGGCGAGTCGTCCACCTCGAGCGTCGTCGCGATGATCGGCGGCAGGAAGAGCGCGATGATGATCGCGGCGTGGAGGAGCGCGGAGACGATGATCCCCTCGCGGCCGCGCCGCTCCGGCTCCGGGATCCCGTGGAGGGGCCGGAGGGGACGGCGGGGCTTGCCCGAAGGGAGGAGGTCTGGAGCGGTCACGAGTGAAGGACGAGGGCGGCGGGCGTGGGGTGACGCGGGGCGCCGTCGAGGGGAGGGCTATGGACATAATACGGCGGACGAGCCTCGAAAGGTTCGTCCGCCGTACCGGACTGCGGAGGCTGACCGCTTACTGCGCGGCGTCCTTCGGGGTCATGCCGATGACTTTCACGCCGGCGCCGCGCGCGACGTCCATCGCCGTGATCACGTCCTGGAACTTCACGGTCGGGTCGCCCTTGAGGAACATGATCTTGTCGGGGCGATTGTCGTAGACCTCGTGGAGCTTCTTCGAGAGGTCGTCCTTGCCGACCGGCTGCTTGTTGACGGCGAACATCCCGTCGGGCAGCACTTCGAGCACGATCTGGTCGGACGCGGTGTTGGCCGTCACGACGTTCGGCTGCGGGTCCGGGAGCTGCATGTCGATGGCCTTCCGCATCATCGGCTGCATGATCATGAAGATGATCAGCAGCACGAGCATGATGTCGATCATCGGCACGACGTTCGGCTCGTTGTTCAGGTTCCCGCCGGCCCCACCCACGCTCATTCCCATGGTTCGCTCCTACGGGGCCTTGTTGGTGGACTTGATCTCGTCACCGGCCACCGAGGACTCGGTCCCCGGCTGCTGGTCGGTGATCGCCGCGACGACGCGGACGCCGTTGCGGGAGGCGACGTCCATCGCGTCGATGATCTTGCCGTACTCGAGGCCCTTGTCGGCCTTGACGTACAGCACCGCGTCGACGGTGCGGACGGTGTAGATCTGCTTCAGCAGCGTCCCGAGGTCCTCGCTGCGGATCGGCTGCTTGTTCAGGAAGTAGTTGCCGTACTTGTCGATGCCGAGGATCTGGTCCTCGTCGGCCTCAGGGTGCGCCTTCAGGTTGATGCCCGATGGCGGCTCCGCGGTGAAGCCCGTCGCGATCGCCGGCGTCACCACCATGAAGATGATGAGGAGCACCAGCATCACGTCGATCATGGGGACGACGTTCGGTTCGGCCTTGACGCCGCCCCCGGCGTTGACTGACATGCCCATCGCGAATCCCTCCTGGGATCGTCAGGGAGCGATTACTGCGAGATCGGGGCGTTGCCGCCGGCCTTCGTCGAGAACTCGCGGGTGAAGCGCGAACGGCCGAACTCGCCCGAGACGCCCTTGATCAGGTAGTCGATCATCTCCTTCGAGACGTAGGTCATCTCGGAGGTGAGGTTGTCGATCTTCGTCTGGAAGTAGTTGTAGAACCACACCGCCGGGATGGCGACGAGGAGGCCGAAGCCGGTCGCGATGAGCGCCTCGGCGATGCCGACCGTGATCGCGGCGATGCCGGTCGAGCCCGACTGGCCCATCGCGGCGAACGCGTTGATGATGCCGACCACCGTGCCGAGGAGGCCGACGAACGGCGCGGTCGAGCCGACCGTCGCGAGCACGGCGAGGCCGCGCTTCAGCGAGACGATCTCGACGAGCATGTTGCGCTCGACCGCACGCTCGGCCGAGTTGATGTCGGACACCGTCACCGAGCCGTCGAGGATGAGGGGCTTCACCTCGTCGAGCGCGCCGCCGAGGACGCGGGCGACGTGCGACTTCTTGTACGACTGCGCCAGGTTGATCGCCTCGGTGAGGTTGTCCTCCTCGAGGAACTGCGAGAACTCGGGCGCGAACTTCAGCGTCTCCTTCTGCGCCTTGCGGAGGTTCCACCACTTGCCGAAGGCCACCGTCAGCGACCAGAGCGACATCACGGCGAGCGTGAACCAGATGCCCTTCGCGAAGAGCGGGCTCTGCTGGAAGATGTGGCCGATATCCATGTTCATACTGCGGATCTCCTAAAGGGGGTGGAGCGGTGTGAAAGAGGC
>CAZIDS010000281.1:0-4382 GCA_964537945.1 uncultured Gemmatimonas sp.
CGCGGCCCTTGAAGCGCGCGATCCAGCGGCTGCTGCAGAACCCCCTCGCGCTCGCGCTGCTCGAGGGGAAGTTCAAGGAAGGGGACACCGTGGTCGCGACCGCCGCCGGCGACCACCTGGAATTCGCGAAGGGATGAGGACCGGTCCCGTCACCTTCGCGACGCGGGCCGAGGAGGACGCGTTCTGGATGGGCGAGGCGCTCGCCGAGGCCGAGCGCTGCGCGAAGGCGGGAGAGGTCCCGGTCGGCGCGGTGGTGGTGCACAACGGCGCCGTGATCGCCCGGGGCGGCAATGCGATGGTCGCCTCGAAGGATGCGACGCAGCACGCCGAACTGCGGGTGCTGCGGGCCGCGGCCTATGCGGCCGGGGACAGCCGTCTCCCGACGGCCACGCTGTACGTCACCCTCGAACCCTGCGCGATGTGCGCGGGCGCGATCGTGCTGGCGCGCCTGGGCCGCGTCGTCTTCGGCACGTTCGACGACAAGGCGGGCATGGCGGGGTCGGTGGGCGACGTGCTCCGTCATCCGCGATTGAACCACCGCCCCGACGTGCTCGCTGGAGTGCGGGCCGAGGAGTGCGCGGCGCTGCTCACCGCCTTCTTCCGGGACCGGCGCGGCGCGTGACCTTCGTCACGCCGCGCCTGTCGCGCGCGGTACGAGCGGGACTGACGGGATGCCCTCCGTCACATCGTGGCGCCTCGGTTTGCCCCCGATGACGCTCCGGCGTCAGACTCGCGTGAAGGCTTCGGACCGCGCCCTGCCAGGTCCGAGGCCACGACGTGCACGCTGGAGGAACCATGCCGCGCCCCACCATGACCCGCCGACCGCCCGCGGGCATCTCGCTCCTCGAACTGCTGATCACCACCGCGGTGATCGGCGTCCTGATCGCATTCGCCCTGCCACGCATCCCCGTCCGGCCGGCCGAGGCCGACGCCTCGGCGCGCTCGCTGCGGGGGCTGCTCCTCTACGCGCAGCGCACCGCCGCGCAAAAGCAGGCCAGCGTGGTCGTCGGCTTCGACATCGCCCGGAACCGCCTGCGCGTCCACGAGGACCTGGACTCGGACCGCGTCGTGGATGAGGGCGAGACGGTGCGCGAGGAGGTCGTGACCGACCGCGAGGTGTTCGCCGTGCCGCGGTTCAAGGGGATCAATGGCTCGCCGGTGACCGCGGCGGTGCGCGGCGGCGGGCTGCGGACCATCGAGCAGCTTCCCAGCGTCGTCTTCCGTCCGGACGGCACCGCGTCGTCCAATCTCGAGATCTACCTTGGCAGCCGCGACGGCCGGGCGACGAACTGGCGCGCGGTGACCCTGGTCGGGGCCACCGGCCGCACCGACCTGTGGACGGCGTCGCGCGAGAAGTGGAGCCACATGAGCCAGTAGGCTCGCACCGTTGACCCCCTGCGGCCGGCCGTCTAAATTCGTCCTCTCTCGGGACAGATGGCCGAGTGGCTGAAGGCACCGGTCTCGAAAACCGGCATACCGGCAACGGTATCGTGAGTTCGAATCTCACTCTGTCCGTGGAGCAGGCAGCAGGTCCCGACGCGCTGGCATCGCCGGCGCGTCGTCGTTTGGAGGGGCGCCGCCGGCGCTTCTCGCTCCCCGGGACGGGTGGCCGAGTGGTTTAAGGCGCACGCCTGGAAAGTGTGTGTACGTTAAAAGCGTACCGTGGGTTCGAATCCCACCCCGTCCGCTCGAACGGCAGGCGCGCGCATCGCGGCGCCTGCCGTTCCGCGTTCGTGGCGAACGCATCGCGCCGTTCCGTGACGCGCCCTTCACAGGAAGCTGACACGCCCGGGCAAACCTTCCCCGCGAAGGTGGTGTCAGATGGTGTGAACGCAGGAGCGATCATGGAACCCACGATGAAGCAGAACACGGAGCGGAAGCAGCTGCACGTCCTCGACGACACCGGGCAGGTGATCGGCGTGATCTCGCGCCCGCTCGAGACCGACGCCCTCGGGCCCGGCCGCGAGAAGGTCTACCTCCGCCGGCCGACCCCGGCGCACGGCACCCAGACGCCGCACGCCGCCTGACCGGGCGCGCGGCGCCCGCCGCGCCGGGGCTCCCCGCCCCCCGGGGCACTGCCCGTGCCCCCCGCCGCCCTGACATATTTGGAGCGGCATGAGCGACGCTCCCACTGTGGTGCTCAACGCGCGCGCCGTCGCGCGCACGATCTCCCGCATGGCGGATGAGATCCTCGAACTCAATGACGGCACCGACAACCTCGTCCTCGTCGGCATCCAGCGCCGCGGGGTCCAGATCGCCGAACGTCTCGCCGACGTGATCCGCGAACGCGAAGGGATCGAGATCCCACGCGGTGCCCTCGACATCACGCTCTACCGCGACGACCTGCAGACGGTCGGGCCGCGCCCGGTGGTGGGGAAGACCCACCTCCCGGTCGCGCTCGACGGTCGCATCGTCGTGATCGTCGACGACGTGCTCTTCACCGGCCGGACGATCCGCGCCGCGCTCGACGAACTCGCCGACTTCGGGCGCCCCGCCCGTATCATGCTGGCCGTGCTCATCGATCGCGGCGGCCGCGAGCTCCCGATCCAGCCGGATGTCGTCGGGAAGAAGGTCGACGTGCTGCCCGGTGGACGGGTGGACGTCTTCGTGCCCGCGCTCGATGGCCGCGACGAGGTCGTGGTCCTCGGCGGGACGCGCTGATGACGATCCTCGGCAAGGATCTCCTCGGACTCCAAGGGCTCACTCGCGCGCAGATCACCGGCATCCTCGACGTCGCCGAACCGCTGAAGGAGATCTCCGAGCGGGCGATCAAGAAGGTCCCCACCCTCCGCGGCATGACGGTGGTCAACCTCTTCTTCGAGGCCTCCACCCGTACGCGCATCTCGTTCGAGTTCGCCGAGAAGCGCATGTCGGCCGACACAGTGAACGTCGCCGCGACGACCTCCTCGGTCTCGAAGGGCGAGACCCTCGTCGACACCGCGCGCAACCTCGAGGCGATGCGGATCGACATGGTCGTCATCCGCCATCCGTCGTCGGGCGCGGCGCGCTTCCTCGCCGAGCGCATCGAGTCGAACGTGATCAACGCCGGCGACGGGAAGCACGAGCACCCCACGCAGGGCCTGCTCGACCTCCTCACGCTGCGCGACAAGCTCGGCAGCCTCGAGGGGAAGAAGGTCTGCATCGTCGGCGACGTGCTGCACTCGCGCGTCGCGCGTTCGAACATCTGGGGGCTCCAGGCGATGGGCGCCCAGGTCGCGATCTGCGGCCCGCGCTCGCTCCTCCCCTCGGCGGTCGACGAGCTCGGCGTCGAGGTCTTCGACCGCGTGGAGCAGGCGATCGAGTGGGCCGACGCGCTGAACATCCTCCGGCTCCAGCTCGAGCGCATGCAGCTCGGCTACATCCCTTCGCTGCGCGAGTACAATCGCGTGTTCGGCGTCACCCGCGCGCGCCTCGAAGCGGCGAAGCGCGACGACCTCCTCATCCTGCACCCCGGCCCGATGAACCGCGGCGTCGAGATCGACTCCGACGTGGCCGATGGACCGCATTCCGTGATCCTGCACCAAGTCACCAACGGCGTCGCTGTGCGCATGGCCGTCCTCTATCTCCTCGCCGGCAACAAGGCGGCGCTCGCCGACGTCGCCAAGGGAGGCCCCGCGTGAGCCAGCCCCTGCTCCTGACCGGCGGCCGGCTGGTCGATCCCTCGCATGGACTCGATGCGGTCGGTGACCTGCTCCTCGTGGAGGGCAAGGTGGCCGCGGTCGGCGGCTCGATCGCCGGGCCGGACGGCGTGAGGAAGATCGACTGCAAGGGCCTCGTCGTCGCGCCCGGCCTGATCGACGTCCACGTGCACCTGCGCGAACCGGGCCGTGAGGATGTCGAGACCGTCGCGACCGGCGCGCACTCGGCCGTCGCCGGCGGCTTCACGGCCGTCGCCGCGATGCCGAACACCAAGCCGGTCACCGACAACCAGGCCACGGTCGGCTTCGTGAAGCGCCAGGGCGAGGCCGCCGGCTTCGCGCGCGTCTACCCGTACGGCTGCATCTCGCTCGGCATGAAGGGCGAGACGCTCGCCGAGTTCGGTGAGATGGTCGCCGCCGGCGCGGTCGCGGTCTCCGACGATGGCAAGCCGGTCGAGAACTCGCACCTCATGCGCACCGCGCTCGAGTACGCGCAGACGTTCGGCATCCCGGTGGTCGAGCACTGCGAGGTGATGGCGCTCGCGCACGGCGGCTCGATGCACGAGGGGATCGTCTCGGCGCGCCTCGGGCTGAAGGGGATCCCGGGCGAGGCCGAGGAGATCGATGTCATCCGCTGCATCCTCCTCGCCAAGCTCACTGGCGGGCACATCCACCTCTGCCACCTGAGCACCAAGGGGTCGGTGGACCTCGTCCGCTGGGGCAAGGACCAGGGCGTGAACGTCA
>CAZIDS010000282.1:0-4371 GCA_964537945.1 uncultured Gemmatimonas sp.
AGCGTGATGGACATGCCGTCGCTCTTCCCCGGCGTCGGCACCGCGCAAGCCAAGCGGATCCTCCAGCAGCGCGACGCCGCGCTGGCACGGATCCCCGAGGTGAGGACGGTGCTGGGCAAGATCGGGCGCGCCGAGACGGCGACCGACATGGCACCGATGCCGATGATGGAGACCATCGCCATCCTCAAGGATCGCGACGAGTGGCGCGAGGGGGTGACCTATGACTCCCTCATCAGCGAGATCAACGCGGCGGTGAGGACGCCCGGCGTCGCCAACATGTGGTCGATGCCGATCAAGAACCGGCTCGACATGCTCGCGACCGGGATCAAGACTCCGGTGGGGATCAAGGTCTTCGGGCCCGACCTCGCCGAACTGGACCGCATCGGCCAGCGGATCGAGGGACTCCTGCCTGCGGTGGAAGGGACGAATTCCGTCTTCGCCGAGCGCGCGGTCGGAGGGCGGTACCTCGACATCACGGTCGACCGCATGGCCGCGGCGCGCTACGGGATGACCGTCGACGACGTGCAGATGGCGATGATGGCGGCCGTAGGCGGGGCACCGGCCGGCACGGTGATCGAGGGACGCGAGCGCTATTCGGTGCTCGTCCGCTATCCGAGAGAGTTGCGCGACGACCCGCGGGCCATCGCCAGCACGCTGGTCGCCACACCGTCGGGCGCACAGGTCACGTTGGGCCAGCTCGCCGACCTCACCGTCACGCAGGGTTCCACGCTCATCAAGTCCGAGAACTCCTACCTCAACAACATCGTGTACGTCGACGTGCGGGGCCGCGACATCGGGAGCTACGTGGCCGACGCCCGGGCGCTGCTCGAGGAGCGGCTGGAGCTCCCCACGGGATACCGCCTGGAGTGGTCGGGGCAGTTCGAGGCGATGGAACGGGCGGGCCGGAAGCTCCGCATCGTCGTGCCGATCACGCTCGCGATCATCCTCCTCCTCCTGTACCTCAACTTCAAGAGCGTCGCGGAGAGTGCCATCGTGATGCTCTCGTTGCCGTTCGCGCTCGTCGGCGGCGTGTGGCTGATGTGGCTGCTCGACTACGACCTCAGCGTCGCCACCTCGATCGGCTTCATCGCGCTAGCCGGCGTGGCCGCGGAGACGGGGGTCATCATGCTCCTCTATCTCGACCATGCGTTCGACCAGCGGCGCGCGAGCGGACGCCTGGAGGACCGCGCCGACGTGGACGCCGCCATCGAGCTCGGCGCCGTCGAACGCGTGCGGCCGAAGATGATGACCGTCACGGCGATCATCGCCGGACTCCTGCCGATCCTCTGGAGCCAGGGGACCGGCGCGGACATGATGAAGCGGATCGCGGCGCCGATGGTCGGCGGGATGGTCTCGAGCACCATCCTGACGCTCGTCGTGATCCCGGCGATCTACTCGCTCTGGAAGGAGCGCGAACTCCGCAGGACGTCCACTCGAACGACTCACCTCACGCCGAGATCCTCATGAACGCCAAGCACCGTCGTCCCATCCGCAACTTCCTCGCGGCTTTCACCTTCGTACTCGGACTCGCGGCGTGTTCCGGAGGCGCGTCAGAGAAGGCCGCGGACACTGCCGCGGATGCAACCGCGGCCGCAGCCGCAGTACCCGCCGCTCCGGATACCGCGCGCGCGATGTCCGACGCGGAGGTAATGGACGCACACCTGCGCGCGATGGTCGAGGCCGGGGCGGACAGTGCCGAGGCGATGTTGCCCGCGCACCGGCAGATGGTGGCGAACCTGATCGCGAAGTACAACCAGGACATGCGCGCGATGGGCATGGCCGGTGATGACGGCTGGACCGCGACCATCGACTCGCTGCGGAAGGATCTCACCCGCATGCCGGAGCTGAGCGCGTCAGAGCTTCAGCTGCTCCTGCCGGGCCACGGCGAGCGCGTGAGACGCCTCATGAAGTCGCATCGGGGGATGATGGGCGACATGAAGATGTGACGCGATGTCGATCCGCGGGCCGCAGGAATGCACCTTGCTCCTGGCCGAGCAGTCTGGGCGGGTCCTGAGGTCGCTGAGCGACGACCCTCCGACGGCGACGATCGCGCCTGGCGCGAAACCGGCGAGGGCAGCCAGGTCCGCGAGCAGTGCGTCCATCGGCGCGCGTCGCTGGTCCTCCGGTTCGCCGGAAGCTGCGGCGTTTGAGAGCTTCGCGGCCCGGGGCGGAATGTAGCCTTGGATGCGTTCGGGTGCGGAGGGAAGGTCTCCTGTGGACACCGACAGCACAAGGCCGCAGGCGGCGACCTTCGCGTCTCACTCGCCTGGCATCGATGTCGCCGTCAGCACCGCCGTGGCGATCAGCACGAGCGCTGCGGCCGCGAGCTCGACGAGAGATGACTGGCGAAGCCTCGCGCTCGACCGGGGTTCTCCCAGAGCCGGCAGCACTCGGCGCCAGTTGTATGCGCCCGTCGCGGCTGCGATGGAGAGGAATCCTTGTTTGATCAGCAGGGTCCGACCGTAGGCGCTCCGCCAGAGTGGGGCGAGTCCCCCGAGATTGTCCCATGCGGCGATCAGTCCCGTGAGCGCGAGCATGGCAGCGAAGCCGAGCGCTGTCGGACTGAAGGCACGAACAAGTCCCGCGACCCGCGCGTCAGGATCGTCCGACGCGCGGAGGGTGTCAGGGCCCTCATCAACGCGCACGAGATGCCGTGCGGCGGGGATCGCTACGAAGGTCAGGAGTGCCAGGCTCCCGACCCATCCACCCGCGCCGACGAGATGCAGCAGCTGCGTCGCGACTGCGACGCGTGGCATCGCCGCAGCGGCAGGATGTCCCGAGAGTGGCTGTGAGGCGGCGAGGAGGAGGATCGCTGCGGCGGCGACGAACCATGCGCTCCTCGGCGACCGCCGCAACCGAGGCGCGACCCATGTCACGACGATGGATGCGATGATGGCCAGCCACCACGATCGGCCCCATCCAGAGCGGAAGAGGAGCGTCGCGAACGAGTCGCGCGCGAGTGGTTGATCGGTGCCGAAGACCGCCGCGTGCTGGGCGACGAGCCGCGCGAGCGTCGCTGCGACGGCGACGAGACCCAGCACGTCGATCCAACGCGGAAGGCGCTCGTCCACGGCGGCGCGGAGCTGCGCCGCGTCCGGCCCGGCGTAGCGCGCGAGCACCGCCCAGTGCAACGTCAGCGCGCCGAGCAGCCCGACGGTGCAGATGGAGAGTACGGCGCGGACGGCGACGAAGGCAGAAGACTCTACGCCGAATACCGGGTCCATCGCAGTCAGCGAGTCGCGCGCGGAGGAGTGACGGGCACCGCAGGTGCCCCGGCAGCCACCACTTCGAACGCGAAGTCGCCGCGAACCGGATGCCCGTCATCGCCGGTGACCTGCCACTTCACGGTGTAGCGGCCCGGCGCGAGCGTGGACGGGATGGTCGCGATCGCAGTGCGATCATCTCCCGGTGCGAGCCGGAGCGAGTCGAGGCGCACCGACTCGGTGCCGCGGAGCAGGGTCACGCGCGTGAGCGCGAGGTCGAGCGACTCGTTGAACGTGAGGGCGATCTGCTTCGGCGGCGCGGGCAGGCGGCTCTCGGCTGCAGGCGTGGATCTCTCGAGGCGCGGATGCGCCTTCGCTGAAGCCATCGGCGCGGCGAGCAGGGCGAGCGGAATGACGAGTCGGAGGAGCTGCAGCGGGCGAGCGAGCACGTGGACTCCAGCGTGATTGTGTTTTACGTATTGTAAAATGTGCGACCGGTGCTCGCCGCGCAACCCGTCGTCGACTCACTCCGGAGTGACGCGTGAGAATGCGGCGACAGTCGCCGGTGTCGCACCCTCCTCATGCGGGCAGGCTGCATCGCGCGCACCGGGATGCCACGAGTTGCCTCGGCAGAAGAGATGCGAGAGCGCACTCTCGCCCCCATGGTCGCAGTGGCGCGAAGGTGCCGCAGGGTCCGACGCCGCAGGATCCGTCAGCGGATGGAGGACCATGATTCCCGAGCTCCATACGATCAACAGGGCGGCCGCCGCTGCGCCGAGCGTACGGCGCGACAGGTGCGAGTGGGGCAGCGGCGCTTCGCCCGCGAGGCGCCTGATCCGGCGCGGGAGCAGGTCCGCGCGCTGGAATCCCACTGCCGGCTCGGCGACCCCGACGTCACCTCCGCCGAGTCTCAGAATCGCCGTCGCGAGCGGAAGGGCGAAGCGGCGTGCGGCCTCGTCGTCGGCGGTGATCTCCCACTCGTCCTCGAGGTCCGCGGCGACGCGGCGCAGCGCCGGGAGCCAGAAGAACACCGAGGCGAGCGAGCGCAGCGCGAACAGCCGGAGGGGGTCGCGACGCCGGACGTGCACCGCTTCGTGCGCGAGGACGGCAGCGAGCTCGTCAGGTGCGAGGCGCTCGGGCAGATCCGCCGCCACGAACACGCGTGGCA
>CAZIDS010000283.1:0-4362 GCA_964537945.1 uncultured Gemmatimonas sp.
GGCTCGCGCTGGTTCGTGGACCATCCCACCGTGCCGCTCGACAGGATCGTCGCCCTGCACAACATGGACATGCTCGGCAAGGGGCGGGCCGACCAGGTGAAGTTCGGCGGGCCGAACTCGGTGCAGATGCTCGGCGCGCGGCGGCTCTCGCGCGAGTTCGGCGATATCATCGACTCGGTGAACGCGAACTCGCGCGCGCCGATGGCGATCGACCGCAGCTGGGACGTGACGGCGAACCCGATGAACCGCTTCTGCCGCTCGGACCAGGTGAACTACGTGAACAAGAACATCCCGGTCACGTATTTCTCGCTCGGCTACGCGCAGGACTACCACCAGGTGACGGACGAGCCGCAGTACATCGAGTACGACCACTCGGCGCGCCTCGCCAACTTCATCCACGACGTGATGTGGGCGATCGCCGAGCGGCCGGAGAAGCCGGCGATCGCGGGGCCGGACCCGTCATACCCGAGCTGCGGCCGCTGAGGCCGGCGGGCCCGAGGGCCACGGAGGGCCGATGCAGAGCAAGGCGAGGACGGTCGACGCGTACCTGAAGGAGCTGCCGCCCGACCGTCGGGCGGCGCTGGAGACCGTGCGCCGCACGATCCTCGCGAGCGTCGATGACGGCGTCGAGGAGGGGATGGGCTACGGGATGATCGGCTACCACATCCCGCATCACGTCTTCCCGAACGGGTACCACGTGGACCCGTCGATGCCGCTGCCCTACCTCGGGCTCGCGTCGCAGAAGCAGAACATGGCGGTGTACGTGATGTTCGACTACGTCGGCGAGGGCGGCAGGTCGTTCATCCGCGAGGCCTACGCCGCGAAGGGCCGCAAGCTCGACATGGGGAAGAGCTGCCTGCGCTTCCGCACGCTCGCGGACCTGGACCTCGAGATCCTCGCCGAGGCGATCCGACGCGCGCCGTCGCGCGAGTATGCGGCGAAGTACTTCGCCGCGGTCGGGCCGGGCGCGTGGAAGTCGAAGGGCACGAAAGCGGCGCAGGCGAGCGCGGCGAAACGGCCGGCGGCGAAGGCGAGCAAGACGAAGAAGGCCGCGAAGAAGAAGTGACGCGCGCGGCGCGCGTCTGCGCCGAACTCAGCGCGCGCCCACCCGCTGATACAGCGGCGTCCGGCCGTACATGATCGCGATCTCGGGCGCCCACTGCATGCCCGGCAGCATCGGGCCGGCGAGGTGCGGCGGCGCGATGCAGGAGACGAGCGCGTTGGTGGGACACGGGAAGCTCACCTCGAGGGCGTCCCCGTTGACCCGCCACACGATGGCCTCCTCGTGACGGCGGTTCACGCCGGACCCCGCTTCGCGGTCGACGGAGATGCGCTCGCCGGTGCCATCCTCGCGCAGGCGGATCGTGTCGGCGAGTGTCTCGATCCCGCTCCACGTGTTGGCACGCGCCGGCAGCGCGTCGCCGCCGATCGCCACGAGCGCATACTCTCCCAGGACCGCGCTCGGATCGAGCGTGCTCTCGCACGCGCTGAGCGGGAGCAGGGCGGCGCAGGCCATGGCGGCCACGAGAAGACGGCGGGACATCGGATCCTCCTGGTCACGGGGCGCGGCGCTCCACCGGCGCCGCGTCAGCGATCCCCCTCGATACCCCGTATTCTCACGTCGCCGTCACCTCCACGGGAAGCCCATGAAGCCGACGTTCGTCCGCGCCGCCGCCACCCTGGCCGCCGCCCTCGTCCCACTCGCCGCGCCGTCGCAGGTCGCGCAGCCCGTCCCCGCCGCCTGGGATCCGCAGGCGATCCTGCGCGCGGACCGCTACGTGAAGCCGCCCGCCGCGATCGAGCGGATCGTCCTCGCACCGCGCACCGACATCTCGTACGAGCTGCCGAGCCCGGATCGCGCCTGGTTCATCCGTACGACGGGCCGTGACCGCGGCGACGTGCAGGCCTACGGTGCGCCGCACATCTACCTCGGCGGGCTCGCGATCGACACGCGCGCGAACCGCTCGCGCGAGCTGACCGTGAGCACGCGCACCGGCATCGTCCTCGTGAACCCGCGCACGGGCGCCGAGCGCGCGATCCAGGTGCCGGCGGGCGCGACGGTCAGCGGGCCGACGTGGAGCCCCGACGGCAAGCAGGTGGCGTTCATCGCGAACTTCCCCGACGCGTCGCAGGTCTTCGTCGCCGACGCGATGACGGGACGCTCGGTGCAGGTGACGCGCACGCCGCTGCTCGCGACCTTCGTGACCGACGTGCGCTTCACCGGCGACGGGAAGCAGTTGATCGTCGTGCTCATCCCCGACGGCCGCGGCCCGCAGCCGACGCACGGGCCGAACGGCGTCGAGGACGGCCCGGCGGTCCGGATGACCGGCGGCCGCGCGCTGCCGCAGCCCGTGCACTGGAGCCTGCTCCACGACGTGCACGACCAGGCGATCCTGAAGTGGCAGGTGACGGGCCAGCTCGCGCTGGTGGACGTCGCGAAGCGCACGGTGCGGAAGGTCGGCGCACCGGCGATGATCCGCGACGTCGACGCGTCGGCGGACGGGGCGTACTTCCGCGTGACGAAGTTGGTCGAGCCGTTCTCGTACGTCGTGCCGGTCTCCTCGTTCGGCAGCGTGCAGGAACTGTGGGACGCGAACGGGAACACCGTCGCGACGCTGCAGCGGACGCCGATGCGCGAGGGCGAGCGCGGCGCCGGCGCCGGCGGACCGGGCGGCGCTGCCGCCAACGCGGGGGCCGACAGTGGCAAGCGCAGCATCCAGTGGAATCCGGTCGGCCCCGGGCTCGTGTACCTGCAGCCAGTCTTCGCCGCGCCGATGGGCGGCGAGCGTCCGGCACGCGGCGCCGGCGGGCCCGGCGGCCAGGGGAACAACGCCGCCGCGCGCGGCGGGTCCACCCGCCCCGTGCCGACGAGCGTGCGCTACATGCAGTGGCTCCCGCCCTTCGGCCCGAACGACACGAAGGTGCTGTACGAGGGCGGCGCGCAGCTGAGTGCGGTCGCCTTCAGCGCCGACGGCAGGACGATGTTCGTGAACGACAGCGGGATGGTGTCGGCGGTGCGGGTGGCCGAACCGGCGAAGAAGCACCCGCTGGGCCGGGGTGTCACGCTCGCGACGGGCGGCGGCTTCGGCGGCTTCGGGGGCGGCGGCGGCGGATTCGGCGGCGGCGGCAACGCACCGCCCGACACGATGGGCACGGGCGGCGCGCTCGAGACGATGCGCGGCCCGAACGGCCAGACCTTCGTGGTCACGTCCACCGACGGCAGCGCGGTCTTCGTGAGCGGCCAGCGCAGCTACGGCAACGACTGGGCCGCGCGCGCGCCGCGGCCGTGGATGGACCGCATCGCGATCGAGTCGGCGCAGCGGACGCGCCTGCTCGACTCGCCGGCGAACACGTTCGAGCGCTACGTGACGTCGCTCGATGCGGACCACGACGAGATCATCACCACGCGCCAGACGGCGACGGTGATCGAGGACGCGTGGCTGCGCGACACGCGGTCGGGCGCCGCACGCCAGCTCACGCACGCGGTGGACGTCGCGCCCGAGGTCACGCGCGCGGGCCGGCGCCGCCTGCAGGTCACGCGGCCGCGCGACGGGCTCGCCTTCTGGGTCGAGGTCGTCACGCCGGCGGGCTGGCAGAAGGGCGGCGACATGCCGGGCGTCATCTGGTTCTATCCGCGCGAGTACGCCACCGAGACCGCCTACCAGCGCTCGCGCTGGACGACCAACATCAACCAGTTCCCCGCGGTCCCCGCGGCGCGGCCGGCGACCGCGACCGAGCTCTGGGTCGCCGGCGGCTACGTCTTCATCGAGCCCGACCTGCCGATCATGGGCGACTCGGGCCGGATGAACGACAACTACACGCGCGACCTGCGCGAGAGCCTCGACGCCGTCGTCGACGCGATGGTGGACTCCGGCTTCGTGAAGCGCGACCACATGGGCATCGGCGGCCACTCCTACGGCGCCTTCTCGACCGTGAACGCGATGACGCTGGTGCCGTACTTCAAGGCGGGCATCGCGGGCGACGGGATGTACAACCGCTCGCTGACGCCATTCGGCTTCCAGAGCGAGCGCCGCAACTTCTACGAGGCGCAGGACACCTACCTCGACATGTCGCCCTTCCTGCGGGCCGACAAGATCAGCGGCGCGCTGCTGATGTACCACAACCTCGAGGACCAGAACACCGGCACGGCGCCGCTCAGCTCGATCCGCATGTACAACGCGCTGCAGGGGCTCGGGAAGGACGCGGCGCTGTACCTGTATCCGTACGAGGACCACTCGGTGATGACCTACGCGAGCGACCTCGACCAGTGGGCGCGATGGATCGCGTGGTTCGACGTCCACCTCAAGGGCGCGGGGACCACGGTCACGCCGTAGCGGCAGCGCCCGCGCCGGCGGCGGCCTC
>CAZIDS010000284.1:0-4360 GCA_964537945.1 uncultured Gemmatimonas sp.
AACCCGAATGGCGGCGCGATCGCGATCGGGCACCCGCTCGGCTTCGGCTGCGCGCGCCTCGCGCTCACCGCCGCGCGCGAGCTGCAGCGCCGCCGGGGACGCTACGCGCTCTGCACGATGTGCATCGGCGTGGGGCAGGGGTTCGCGCTCGTGATCGAGCGCGCATAGCTGCGCGAAGGCGCGCGTCCGGCGGTCAGCGCCGGCGGATGATCTCGTCGATCCGCTCGGCGAGCTCGGCGCCGCTGAACGGCTTCCGTATGAGCGGGATGTCGCCGAGGGAGCGCGCCTCGCGGTCGAGCGCGGTGCCGGTGTGCCCCGAGATGAGCAGCAGCGGCAGCCCGGGGCGCGACGACTGGAGCCAGCGCGCGAAGTCGAGGCCGGTCTCGCCGGGCATCATCACGTCGGAGACGACGGCGTCGAACGCCGGCCCGGCCGCGGCGAGCGCGGCGCGCGCATCGGCGGCCGAGGCCGCCGGCACCACGGAGAAGCCGTGTGCCTCGAGCAGCCGCTGCACCTGCTCGCGCACGTCGACCTCGTCCTCGATGAGCAGCAGCCGCGCGCGCGCGGCGCGCGACGGCGCGACGGCGCGCCGCGCCGGGTCGCTCCGGCGCTGCGTCGCGCCCGGTGTCGCGCCCGGCGTCGCGCCCGGCGTCGCGCCCGGTGTGGTGGACGCCGTGGCGGACGCGAGGACGGGAAGGAAGAGCGTCACCCGCGTGCCGACGCCCGGCGTGGAGGACACGCGCAGGCCGCCCTTCGCGCCGTCGACCAGTGGCCGCACGCCGATGAGGCCGAGCCCGGTGCCGCGCCCGCCGCTCTTCATGGTGAAGAAGGGGTCGAACATCTTCCGGCGGACCTCGTCGGTCATGCCGGTGCCGGTGTCGGCGATGGTGATCGCCATGTGGCGGCCGGGCGGCGGCACGATCACCCACTCGTCGCCGCGCGTGCCCTGCGCGATCGTCGCGAGCTCGGCCTCGAGCCGGACCACGCCGCCCGCCGGCATCGCGTCGCGCGCGTTGGCCACGAGATTGAAGACGATGTGCTCGAGCTCGGCGCGGTCGGTGTGGATCACGCCGAGGTCGCGCGCGATCGCCGACTCGAGCGTGACCGCGTCGCCGGTGATGCGCTGCAGCAGCGGCACGAGCTCGCGCAGCATCTCGCCCCCGTCGAGCTCGCGCGCCGGCACCGGCTCCTGCCGCACGAAGGCGAGGAGGCGGCGGGTGAGGGCCGCGCCGCGCTGCGCGGCCGCCTCGACGCCTTCGAGGTCGGCCTGCGCCGGATGATCGTCGCCGACCTCGAGGCGCGCGAGCTCCGTGCCGGCGATGATCGCGGTCAGCACGTTGTTGAAGTCGTGCGCCACGCCGCCGGCGAGCCGGCCCGCCACCTCGAGCTTCTGCGCCTGCCGCAGCCGGTCCTCGAGCGTGGCGCGCTCGGTGACGTCGCGCGAGTTGAGGACGATGCCGCGCACCGAGGGATGCCCGAGCAGGTCGCGGCCGACGCTCTCGATCTCGCGGACCGCGCCGTCGCCGAGCGGGTGCCGCCACTGAAGCATCACCGGCTCGCCGCCCGCCGCGCGCACACGCGCGAGATACTGCCGCCAGGCCTCGCGATCCTCCGCGGGCGTGAACGATTCCATCACCTGCCCTTCGACGTCGCGGAGCGGGCTCCCCAGCAGCCCGGCGGTGGGAGCCGACGCGTACTGCACACGCCCGTCGCCGTCGAGGAGGATGATCGAGTCGTTCGCCCTGCTGACGAGGGCCTCGAGCCGTTCCGCCGCGTCGCGCTGTGCGCCGGCCTGGATCGCCTCGGCCGCCGACCGGCTCGCGAGGACGTCGCGGACGACGAGCAGCGCGTTCAGCGCCACGAGCCCGAGCAGGAGCGGCGCGGTGCCGCTGATGCGCCCGTTCGACGCCATCCAGACGAGCATCAGCGCGAGCGCCGACACGGCGACGATCGGGAGGGGCGAGAAGGGGATGTGCGGGGCCGTGTCGGCGCCCTCGGCCGGCAGCGGCTCCTCCCGGAACCGGATCGCCGCCGCGACGATCATCAGGTTCGCGCTGATCGCCGCCGCACGGCTCCAGTTCTGCCCCGTGTATCCGGCCGAGTAGAGGATCTGGAAGACGAGGTCGGCCATCGCCGAGGCCGCGAGCGCGCCGATCATCAGGTGGATCGCGCGTGACGAGGGGATGCGCCGGACCCGCTCCACCGCGCGGTTGATCGCGATGAGGGTGAAGAGCTGCAGGACGCTCGAGAGCGACGAGAGGACGCGGAGCCCGAAGCTCAGCTCGGTGGACGCGGCGTCGAGGCTCGCCGCGAAGACGATCAGGCTGCCGAATGCGGCGGTGACGACGACCCAGCCGATGAGGTCGCGGAGGCGATCGGACGGCCGCTCGACCATCGGGAGCGCGGCGAGGCCGATGATCTGCAGCGGGTAGAACTGCAGGTAGATCAGGTCGGCCCACGAGATGTAGCGGAACGGGTGCCCGAGGAGGTGCGCCGAGAACCAGATGACGGAACCGAAGGCGACGACGCCGAAGGCGGCGGCGAGGAAGCGCAGGCCGCGCCGGGTGCCGGCCGGGAGGGTCTCGCGCCGCGCCGCCGAGAGCAGCGCGATCAGGGAGCCGAGCTGCAAAGGGAGGAAGGCGCCGGCACCGAAGGCCTGCATCCAGCCGGGACGGTCGCCCTCCGCGACGGCGAACTCGGTGAACCCGAAGAAAAGGCCGTGGAGCGTGAGCACCACGAGCAGCGCGCGCAGTCCCGACGCCCGCGCCTGCGTGGGGGGTTCACTGGCGATCATCCGGGGAATCTCCACGCGCCGGTGCGCCGCCGGAAGAGGCGCACTGGCATCGCGGTCACCGTCCAGGCATCGTTCCCCCCGTGACGCCTCCCGACCACCGCGCCCGCCCGTGATCTACGCGTTCGACGGCTTCGTGCCGGTCGTGCATCCGTCGGCCTTCATCCATCCGCAGGCGGCCGTCACCGGGAACGTGGTGATCGGCAAGGACGTCTATGTGGGACCCGGCGCGGCGATCCGCGGCGACTGGGGCGGCATCGTCGTCGGCGACGGGTGCAACGTCCAGGAGAACTGCACGATCCACATGTTCCCGGGCGTGACGGTCGTGCTGGAGCCGGCAGCGCACATCGGGCACGGCGCGGTGGTGCACGGCGCGCGGATCGGCGCGAACGCGCTCATCGGGATGAACGCGGTGATCATGGACAACGCCGTCGTCGGCGCGGGGAGCATCGTCGGCGCGTTGTCATTCGTGCCGGCGGAGATGGTGATCCCCGAGCGGTCGCTCGTGGTCGGCAATCCGGCGAAGGTGGTGAAGCAGGTGAGCGACGAGATGCTCGCCTGGAAGTCGGACGGCACGGCGCTCTACCAGCGCCTGCCCGACGCGATGCGCGCCTCGTGGCGCGAGGCGGAGCCGCTGCGCGAGATGCCCGCCGACCGGCCGCAGCAGTCGGCCGTGCTCAGGACCTGGAACGAGATCAAGGGAACGCGATGAACCGGTTGCGCAACTACGCCCTCGGCGAATGGGTCGAGGGGGCGGGGAAGCAGGCGACGCTGCTGCATGCGGTGACGGGGGAGCCGGTCGCGGAAGCGTCGAGCGGCGGGCTCGATTTCAAGGCGATGGTGGAGTACGGGCGGCGCGTGGGCGGGCCGACGCTGCGCGCGCTGACGTTCCATCAGCGGGCCGCGCTGCTCAAGGCGATGGCGAAGCACCTGATGGAGCGGAAGGACGCGTTCTACGCGCTGAGCGCGGCGACCGGCGCGACGAAGGCCGACAGCTGGGTGGACATCGAGGGCGGCATCGGGACCTTCTTCGCCTACGCGAGCCGCGGGCGGCGCGAGTTCCCGAACGAGACGTTCCACGTCGAGGGGCCGCAGGAACTGCTCGGGAAGGGCGGGACCTTCGCGGGCCGCCACATCGCGGTGCCGCTCGAGGGCGTCGCGATCCACATCAACGCGTTCAACTTCCCCTGCTGGGGGATGCTCGAGAAGCTCGCGCCGGCGCTGCTCGCCGGCGTGCCCTGCATCGTGAAGCCGGCGACGGCGACGAGCTACCTGACCGAGCTGATGTTCCGCGAGATGATCGCGTCGCGGATCCTGCCGGAGGGCGCGATCCAGCTGATCTGCGGCTCGGCCGGCGACCTGCTCACGCACGTGACGGAGCAGGACGCGGTCGCCTTCACGGGCAGCGCGGCGACCGGCCGGATGCTGAAGGAATCGAAGGCCGTCGTCGAGCACGCGGTGCGCTTCAACATGGAAGCCGACTCGCTGAACTGCTCGATCCTGGCGCCCGACGCGGCGCCCGGCACCGAGGAGTTCGACCTCTTCATCAAGGAGGTCGTGCGCGAGATG
>CAZIDS010000285.1:0-4360 GCA_964537945.1 uncultured Gemmatimonas sp.
TTCACGAAGGCGCGGCTCATGTCGGAACGCTCTCGTGGCTGCGCTGGCTTCGCAACTGCGAGGAGCAAGGAGCGAGGGGGAGGGGAAGGGGTGAGAGGGAGGGGTGAGGTTGGAGGGCAGAGGGGCCGGTCACCTGCTCCCTGCCTTGCGGATGCACGCGACTCCGATGGCGATGAGTTCGTTGCATTCCGCCGCGAGCGCCTGGAACTCGTTTGCGCGAAAGTCCGCCTTGCACGCCACACGGAGCCAGACGAGGCATTCGCGGAGTTCCTTCACGCAGACCTTCATGCGGTGCACGTAGTCACGGGACGAGACGGCCTCGCGCGCTTCGGCGTAGTTCGCCGCCGGCGAGGTGGCGGAGCGTGCGAGCTGACGCATCACGTGCTCCAACGCCGGGTCCCGCGGCGCCCGCCTCGCCTGCGCACAGACGCGTCCGGCGAACTCCACGAGGCGATCAGAGAGGAGAGGCTTCATTTCGGCGGAATCGTGCTCTCTCGCCAGGGTGAGCCCCGCATCGAAAGCACGCGGCACGAACCGCGTTTCCTCGCCACTCGACCTTCACCTCTTCCACTCACCCCTCCCTCTCCCCCTCGCTCCTCGCTCCTTAGCTTTCGCACATGGTCAGCATCCTCGACATCATCGGCCCCGTGATGGTCGGCCCGTCCTCGAGCCACACCGCCGGCGCCTGCCGCCTCGGCCTCGTCGCCCGCGACCTCGTCGCCGGCACGCCCGAGTCCGCCCGCATCGAGCTCCACGGCTCCTTCGCCCGCACCGGCGAGGGCCACGGCACCGACAAGGCGATCGTCGGCGGGCTGCTCGGCTTCCGCCCCGACGACGAGCGGCTGCGCGACGCGCTCGTCATCATGGAGAAGGAAGGCCTGGCCTGGCGCTTCGAGAAGACAACGCTCGGCGACGAGCCCGAGGTCCATCCGAACACCGTGCGCATCACGGTCCGGCGGCAGCACCGGGAGCACGTCATGGTCGGCGCGTCGCTCGGCGCCGGCCGCATCCGCGTCTCGCAGATCGACGGCTATCCGGTCGAGGTCGACGGCTCGCACCACACCATCGTGATGGTCGCCGAGGACATCAAGGGATCGATCGCGCGCATCGCCGGCATCCTGAGCGACGCGGGCGTCAACATCGCGACGCTGCGGCTCACCCGGAAGCATCGCGGTGGCGACGCCTTCATGGTCATCGAGATCGACGAGCGGCCCGACGATGCCGTCGGCGCCGCGCTGCGCGCGCTCCCATGGGTGCGCTGGACCCACCGCATCGACAAGGTCGGGGGCTGATGTACCACTCCCTCCACGAGGCGATCGCCGACGCCGAGGCGAAGCGCGCGACGCTCGCTTCCGTCGCGCTCGACATCGAGGCCCGCGACCAGGGCCGCACCGTCGCCGACATCCGCGAGGCGCTCGGCCGCGCGCTCGGCGTCATGCGCCATGCGGTCGAGCAGGGCCTCACCGGCGACCTCCGATCGAACTCCGGACTCGTCGGCGGCGATGCGGCGAAGCTCCGCACCGGCCCCGCCGGCCCGCTCGCCGGCACGGTCTTCCGCGACGTGCTGATGCGCGCGCTCGCCGTGCAGGAGGTGAACGCCGCGATGGGCGTCATCGTCGCCGCGCCGACCGCCGGCGGTGCCGGCGTGCTCCCCGCCGTCCTGCTCGGACTCGCGCAGCAGAAGGGCCTCGGCGACGACGTGCTCATCGACGCGCTCGCGACCGCGGGCCTCATCGGTGCGGTCGTCGCCCAGCGCGCCTCGCTCTCGGGCGCCGAGGGGGGGTGCCAGGCCGAGACGGGCGCGGCCGCCGGCATGGCCGCCGGCGCCGCCACCGAGATGCTCGGCGGCACGCCGGCGCAGGTCGGCCACGCCGTCGCCCTCGCCCAGCAGGGCACCCTCGGGCTGGTGTGTGACCCGCTCGGCGGCCTCGTCGAGCTCCCCTGCGTCTTCCGCAACGCGACCGGCGCCGCGATCGCGCTCGCCGCGGTCGAGATGGCCTTGGCCGGCATCACCTTCGCGATCCCGGCCGACGAAGTGATCGACACGATGGGCGAGATCGGGAAGGAGATGGACGTCCGGTATCGCGAGACCGCCGGCGGCGGGCTCGCCGCCACCCCGACCGGGCGAAGGCTCGCGCGCGAACGCCTGGTGCAGATCAAGCGGACCTGACGCGGGTAGAAGGTGGAGCGACTGCTCCCGCAGGACGCCGCGCCCCCGGGCGGCGCACGGATGACTCGGCGATGACGCCGCGGAGAGACGTTCGATCATGACACCCGCCCACGAGCCCACGGGCGCGCCGGCTTTCGTACGCGCCCTCGCGCTGTTCCTCCTCGTCGCGCCCGCTCTCCGCGCGCAAGGGACGATCCGCGGCGTCGTCCATGACTCGCTCCGCGCCAACGGGCCGGTCGCCGGCGCACAAGTGATCCTCGTCGGCACGAACCGGCGCGCCGTCGCCGACGGTCGCGGCCGTTTCGAGTTCACCGACGTCGCCCCCGGGATCGTGACGCTCGCATGGTGGTCGCCGCGGCTCGACTCGCTCGCGCTGCCGATGGTCGAGGTCGCGGCGAGCGTGCGCAGCGCCGCGGTCACCGACGTGCGCCTCGCCACGCCGTCGCTGCGCAGCTACCAGCGTGCCGTCTGCGGCGTCGCGCTCGCGTCGAACGACGGCATCATCGTCGGCGAGGTGCGCTCGCCCGACGGCGTGGTCCTCGCCGGGGTCGGCGTGGGTGCGCGGTGGCACGAGACGCTGCTCGGCGTCGGGCAGGTCGAGCGCCGTCAGCGCGCCGCGCTCGACACGACGAACGCCGCCGGCTTCTACGCGCTCTGCGGGGTCCCGCGCGACGCCGAGTTCGCGATCGTTGCCGGCACCGATTCGGTCGCGTCGGGCGAGCTCGTGCTCGGCCTCGGCGACGCGCCCGTGACGCGGCGCGACCTGATCGCGGCCGCCGCCACCGACGTCGCGCGCGTGCGCGGCCGCCTCGTCGGTCCCGACGGCCGTCCGGTCAACGGGGCGACGGTCGCCATCGCCGGCGACACCGGCGTGCGCGCGCGGAGCGACGCCGAGGGCCGCTTCACGCTCGAGAACGTCCCGCGCCGCACGACGCAGTTCATCGCGCGCGCCATCGGTCTCGCGCCCGCGGTCGAGTCGCGCGACGTCTTCGACACCGAGCTCGACCTCGAGGACCTGCGGCTCGGCAAGCTCGCGCAGGAGCTGTCCACCGTCACCGTGCGCGGCGAGCCGATGACCGCGGGCCAGCTGCAGTTCGAGGTCCGCCGCGAACGCGGGCTCGGCAGCTTCATCTCCGATTCGCAGCTCGTGCGGCTGCCGGTGATCACCGCGCCGTCGGTCGCATCGATGACGAACAAGCTGACCTTCCAGGGCACCCGCCAGGGCCCGATGCTCATGATGAAGCGCGGCGGCACCTGGTGCCGGCCGCGCTTCTATGTGGACGGCCACGACAACCGGAACCTCGACGTCGCCGAGGAGCAGAGCGTCCTCTCGCGTGCCAAACGGATCGAGGTCTACACGGCGGCCGAGGCCCCGCCGCAGTTCAACGACTTCGACGGCTGCGGCGCCGTCGTGATCTGGACGCTGTGAGCAGGGCGATCCGCCCGCCGGTCGGGCCGCGCGACTGGCGTAAGCCGTTGCCCCGGTGAAACTTTCCGACACACCCGGTCCGTACGCACGGGTGTCCCCGAACCCCAGGGTCGGAAATGGTCACGCGTGAGCAGATCGAGGCGTTCCTCGGCCGCTTGGCGGCTGAGGGCGCATCCTATACGGAAGTCGAGCCGGGCCTCTGGGCGGTGCAGCCCGGTGGCGAGCTCGACATCACCGTCGTCGTCCACCACTCCCCGCCGGTCGTCGTGCTGCGGGTGAAGGTGATGGCGCTGCCGCGGAACGGCGAGGCCGACCGCCTCTGCCGCCGCCTGCTGGAACTCAACGCGACCGACCTCCTCCACGGCTCCTACGGGATCCAGCAGGATGAGATCGTCCTCACCGAAGCGCTCGAGCTCGCCCACCTCGACTACGAGGAGTTCCAGGCGGCTTACGAGAGCATCACCCTCTCGCTCGCCTCCCATCTGCGCGAGCTGGCTCACTACCGCGAGGCCCGCTAAGCCATGGGCATCTTCGACCGCCTGGCCACGCTGCTCAAGTCCAACATCAACGACCTGATCTCCCGCGCGGAGGATCCGGAGAAGATGCTGGACCAGATCGTGGTCGACATGCGCAACCAGCTCGCGCGCGCCAAGCAGCAGGTCGCCGCCGCGATCGCCGACGAGAAGCGCCTGAAGGACCAGGCGGAGGCGGAGGAGAAGGCCGCAGCCGACTGGGAGTCGAAGGCGATGCTGGCCGTGAAG
>CAZIDS010000286.1:0-4359 GCA_964537945.1 uncultured Gemmatimonas sp.
CCTCCTCACCCCTCCCCCCTGCTTGAATCGCTAGCTTGAGGGAATGACCGCCCCCGACCTCACCCGCATCCCCTTCTTCCAGGCGATCGGCGATCAGCTGCTGTGGCACCTCACCCGCGCCGGCGAGCCCGTCGAGTACGCCGCGAACGAGGTCCTCTTCGAGAGCGGCGCCCCGCGCCGCGCCTTCTGGGTGATCCTCGACGGCAACGTCGCGATCGAGAGTGTCGAACAGGGCGTCGCGCACCGCCTCTCCACGCTCCAGACCGGCGACGTCCTCGGCGAGAGCATCCTCCTCGACGAGGACATCCACAGCACCACCGGCCGCGCGACCGTCAGGACGCGCACGATGCGCTTCGCCAGGGAGGCGCTCGAGCCGCTGCTCAAGGACAAGCCGGCGCTCTACGCCGCCCTCGTCAGCCGCAGCGCGCGCGCCATCCGCGACCGCCTCCGCCAGGCCGACGCGTCGCTCACCGGGCAGGGGCGCCTCCTCGGCTTCGCCGCCAGCGGCCGCGTCCGCCGCGAACACGACCTCCTCGGCGACCGCGACGTCCCCGACGCCGCGCTCTACGGCGTCCAGACGATGCGCGCGATCGAGAACTTCCCCATCACCGGCGTCACGCTGAAGGACTTCCCCGAGCTCATCGTCGCGCTCGCGCAGGTGAAGGAGGCCGCGGCGCGCGCGAACCGCGGGCATCCCGACCTCCCCGACGACACCTGCGACGCGATCATCGCCGCGGCGAAGGAGATCCAGGCCGGCCGGCACCACGAGCACTTCCGCGTCGACATGATCCAGGGCGGCGCCGGCACCTCGACCAACATGAACGCCAACGAGGTCATCGCGAACCGCGCCCTCGAGCTCCTCGGCGAGCCGCGCGGCACCTACGTGCGCGTGCACCCGAACGAGCACGTGAACCTCGCGCAGTCCACCAACGACGTCTATCCGACGGCGATCCGCATCGCGCTGCACGCCGCGATCGGCCGCCTGCAGGAGCAGATGCGCCTGCTCGTGGACGCCTTCCTCGCGAAGGGGGCCGAGTTCGCGCCGCACGTGAAGATGGGGCGCACGCAGCTCCAGGACGCCGTGCCGATGACCCTCGGCCAGGAGTTCAACGCCTTCGGCCACACCATCGCCGAGGACGTGGACCGGCTCGAGGAGGCGAAGGCGCTGATGCGCGAGATGAACATGGGCGCGACCGCGATCGGCACCGGCATCACCGCGCCGCGCGGCTACTCGGAGCGCGTGCGCTCCGAGCTCAGCGCCATCACCGGCCTCACGATGATCACCGCCCCCGACCTCGTCGAGGCGACCAGCGACACCGGCGCCTTCGTGCAGGTCTCGGGCGTGCTCAAGCGCTGCGCGGTGAAGCTCTCGAAGGTCTGCAACGACCTGCGGCTGCTCTCGAGCGGCCCGCGCACCGGCCTCGGCGAGATCCGCCTGCCGGCGATGCAGCCGGGCTCGAGCATCATGCCGGGGAAGGTGAACCCGGTGATCCCCGAGGCGGTGAACCAGGTCTGCTTCGACGTCATCGGCGGCGACGTGACGGTGACCATGGCGGCCGAGGCGGGGCAGCTGCAGCTGAACGTGTTCGAGCCGATCATCGCGTTCCGGCTGCTCCGCAACATCACCGGGATGACGAACGCGTGCCGCGTGCTGCGCGAGAAGTGCGTCGCCGGCATCGCCGCGAACCCGAAGGTGATGCGCGACGCGGTCGAGCGCTCGATCGGGCTCGTGACGGCCCTCCTCCCGGAGCTGGGGTACGAGGTGTGCTCGCAGGTGGCGAAGGAGGCGCTCGAGAGCGGCCGCGGCGTGGTGGAGCTGCTGCTCGAGCAGAAGCTGCTCACGCGACAGCAGGTGGATGAGATCCTCGACCCGTCCCGGATGACCGGGGCCAGGAGTTAGCGATGGGCGGCGTGAAGCTGGATGGCGCGGGCACGCAGAAGATGAAGACCATCGAGGAGGCCCTGAGCACGCTGCAGCGGATGCACGGCCTCATCGAGCGGATGGCGATCGAGGTGAAGAACCAGAAGGGCGCCGGCACGATCCCGCAGGCCGTGAAGCGGATGGCGGTCCCGCTGCAGGGCCAGCTGAAGGGCCAGTTCGGGCTGATCGCGGACCAGGTGGCGGCGATGATCCTCGCGACGGGGCGCGGCGGCGGGGACCAGCTGAAGGTGCGGTCGTTGCGCGAGTTCGTCGCTCAGATCCGGCAGGCGCTCGAGATCTCGGCGGCCAAGGTCAAGGATCAGCACGCGGTGCCGATCGAGGTCGCGCCGGACTGATCGTCGGACCGTGCGCCGGCGCGCCGGCGCGCGGGCAGTCCCGCGGCCAAGTCTTTGCCAGACCGAGGGATATTCGCGCCCGTCGATCGCGATTTCGCCTTGACCACCCCCCGCGGGGCGGGGTAGTTTTCGCCTGCTTTTCATGAGCCGGAGCCAGCGTCGCAGCGGCCCTCCGGCCCTCCTCCGCTCCCCCCAGCCATCCTCCCGATGCCGAAGCTGCGTGTGCGCTCGGCGGCGCCAGTCTTTCTCGCACTGGCGATCCTGCTGACGCTCTCCGCGTGTGGACTCACGGAGTATCCCAACTCCACGTTCAACCACACGACCGACTTCAACACCTCGATCGACGCCCTCTGGCAGCGCCTCGTCTTCTGGGGCACGATCGTCTTCGTCGTCGTCGAAGCGGCCCTGATCTTCACGATCATCAAGTACCGCAAGCGCCCGGGCGGCCCCGCGGCGAAGCAGATCCACGGCAACGCCGCCCTCGAGATCACCTGGACCGCCATCCCGGCGATCATCCTCGTGCTGATCGCGGTGCCGACGGTCAAGACGATCTTCGAGACCCAGGCGCCGGCCCCCGCGGGCGCGCTCAAGGTCCAGGTGATCGGCCACCAGTGGTGGTGGGAGTTCCGCTATCCCGAGCTCGGCATCACGACCGCGAACGAGCTCTACGTGCCGGTCGGCCGCACGATCTCCTTCGAGCTCACGACCAAGGACGTGCTGCACGCCTTCTGGATCCCGCAGATGGGCGGCAAGCGCGACCTGATCTCGAACAAGACGAACTACCTCTGGTTCACGCCGAGCGACACGCTGAAGACGATGGCGTACAACGGCTTCTGCACCGAGTACTGCGGGTCGAGCCACGCCAACATGCGCATCCGCCTGTACACGGTGCAGCCGGCGGAATTCGAGTCGTGGGCGCGGCACCAGGCGAGCCCGGCGGTCTTCAACCCGATGGCCGCGCCGGCGCCCACGCCGCCGGTGACGCCGGCCGCGAACCGCCGCCAGGCGGCTGCGGCGCCGGTCGACACCACGCCGGCCCCGGCGAGCGGCTACGTCTATCCGGCCGAGGCGCTCCCGAGCCACGTCGTGCCGAACACGCCGATCCCGGCCGGGGTCTCGTTCGACGACGCGCTGCTCGCGCAGGGTGATGCGACGCGTGGTGCCCGCACCTGGATGATGGCCTGCATGGCCTGCCACGCGATCAACGGCGTGCCGGGCGCGACGTCGACGATCGCGCCGAACCTCACGCACATCGCCTCGCGCCACACGATCGCCGGCGGCCTCTACCGCAACGACGACCACACGCTGGCGCGCTGGATCAAGAACCCGGGCATCCTGAAGCCGGGCGCCCTCATGAACGCGAACGGCCTGGGCGAGTACGACCGCTACCGCAAGATCACGGTCGGCCCGCAGCACATCGGCCTCAGCGACGCGCAGATCGCCGACGTCGTCGCCTACCTGCGTTCGCTCAAGTAACCGGAGCCCCTCACACCATGGCCACCATCGCAGCCCCGTCGCACGCCGGCAGCGGCAGCTCTGCCAGCTACGCCGAGCACTCCGGGATCTGGAGCTGGATCACGACGGTCGATCACAAGCGGATCGGCACGCTCTACCTCTGGACCGCCCTCTTCTTCTTCCTGGTCGGCGGTCTCGAGGCGACGCTGATCCGCACGCAGCTGATGAAGCCGAACATGGGCTTCGTCAGCGCCGAGACGTACAACCAGCTGTTCACGATGCACGGCACGACGATGGTGTTCCTCGCCATCATGCCGCTCAGCGCCGCCTTCTTCAACTTCCTGATCCCGCTCCAGATCGGCGCGCGCGACGTCGCCTTCCCGCGGCTGAACGCGTTCTCGTACTGGGTCTATCTCCTCGGCGGCCTCTTCATCACGGTGCCGATCCTGTTCCACGTCGCGCCGGACGGCGGCTGGTTCGGCTACGCGCCGCTGACGACGCCGGCCTTCGCGCCGGGCGTGAACATCGACTTCTGGGTGCTCGGCCTCCAGATCCTCGGGGTCTCGTCGCTCGCGGCGGCGTTCAACTTCATCACGACGATCATCAACATGCGCGCGCCGGGGATGA
>CAZIDS010000287.1:0-4357 GCA_964537945.1 uncultured Gemmatimonas sp.
AGTGAGAGCTGGCGGCCGCGGGTGCTGCACCGGAACTGGCGGGGGAACGTGGCGGGGGCGACGTTCGGGCCGGGGTCGGGGGTGGGGCAGGTGGATGGCTCCACCGTCTGGCCGGCGGCGGTGGCCGACCTGTATCTTGCGCCAGACGCGCGGCAATCGGCGCCGGCAGCGAACAAGTGGCTGGGGAGTCTCGTCACGGATGGGAAGGACGCCACGGGGACGCTATATCGGCGGAATCGGTACTATGATCCGGCGAGTGGGCGGTTCACGCAGCAGGATCCGATCGGCCTCGGAGGTGGCTTGAACCTCTACGGGTACGCCGACGGCGATGCGATCAACCTTGAGGACCCGTTCGGAACGTGCCCGCAGAGCGCGGGCGGGAGCGGCAACTCAGAGTCGCTTGATGATTGTCCTCGAGGGACATCAGGCTGGTGGATGAATCAGGATCAGCGCGGGCTGACAGGCTTCTATCATGATGTTCGCGGGGTGGTGGCAACATGCCAGGAAGACCTGCAGTGTGCGGGAACGGCAGGAGCAATGGGAGTCGTTGCAGCTGCAATGCTGGGCGGCGAATTGCTAGCTCCCGGAGTGAGCCGGTTCCTAGCCTGGAGGGCCGCGAGTGCAGAGGTTGCAGGTGCGTCTGGCAATGCGTCCCTGAGCACCACCGAGATAAGGGCCTTTCAAGAATTCTTCGGCCAGAGCACACGGGGCGCCGCAAATCGAGCAGCAAACTTCAGAATTCCTCAGGGGCTAACGCGACGCTCGTTCATCGAATACGCAAAGGTTGCCAATCGCCAAATCGCCCGGGGAATGGACAAGTCGGGAGTGCAAGCAATGCGGTTGCGACTGATCATCCGAGCCCTCGTTGAGATGAGGTGATCAACCAATGAAGCACAAGTCTCGTTGGCTAACAGTTGTCCTCGCTCCTAGCGTGACATTCGTTCTGACGGACGACGAACCGTCACGGGAGATCCTTATTCGTGGTGAGACTTTCACCGACGAGGACGATGACCCTGCCGCCCTGTTTTATGACAGACTCGCGGGACCGCGGAATGAACTCGTCGGGGTGAAACTCTGGCCGTCGGAGCGTCATCTTCCGCTCTTCCGGAAGACCGAGTTCCCTTCTCCGACGGCGACATTCGATTCTGGAGAGGAATCGATCACTGTGTTCTTCCGAGCATCAGATCAACCGCTTGCTAGCACTGGAGATCAGGCGTTCGGCGGCCGAGTCTATTCATCACAACGCGGAGCGGTGGCAGTGTCAATTCACCTCTCCTACCTTGCCGAGTCTCAAGGCGAGATTGAGCATGTCGAGAGACAAGTTCAGGGCAGCGCTTGACGGAAGTGAAGCAAAGTTCGGCAGGTCGTCTGGTAGGTGAGATTGAACTTGCGGGTCAGGTCGGAGTAAGACTCGCCGCCGAAAGGAGGTGTGAGTGAGGGTCCCCCCGCCACGCCCTCCAGTTGAAGGTTGACTGAATCGCCCTCGGAATTGCCGGAGGTTCCGCGCCTGGATTGGTTGGAGCCAAGGGAAAGTTTACGCGACTCGTCCCCGAGCTGTGTGCGCGCGCCGTTGGGATGGTGTGTGAGCGCGAAACGGAGCGCACGTCGCGGTGGTCGGCAGTGACGTCGACTGCCACCAAAGCCGGCTGTTCGTCGGCGGCGCTTGTGTGACGGGGTCCAGCACTCCACTGGTACGCGTTTCTGTCACAGCCGCGCCCGCGGGGCCCCAGGCCGTGTGATTCATCGACTCGCAGACCGGCGAGCGTTCCCGGAAGCGGACTACCGATACCCCGCCGCCTGCAGCTCAAACAACCGCGCATACCGCCCCCGCTTCGCCACGAGCTCCTCGTGCGTCCCGAGCTCCTGCACCCGCCCGTCGTCGATCACCGCGATCCGGTCGGCGATGCGCACAGTCGAGAAGCGGTGCGAGATCACGATCCCGATCCGCCCCTTGAGGTTCGCCTTCAGCTCGGCGAACACGGCGGCCTCCGCCTCCGGATCGAGCGAACTCGTCGGTTCGTCGAGGATCCACACATCGGCATCGCGGTACATGATCCTCGCGAGCGCGAGCCGCTGCCACTCGCCGCCGGAGAGGTCGTGCCCGCCCTCGAACAGCCGCCCGGTCCGTGAATCGAGGCCCGACGGGAGCTTCTTGAGCAGGGCGTCGGCGCGCGCGTCGCGCAGCGCCTTCTGCACGCGCGCATCGTCGGTCGCGATCGTCGGCCGGCCCATCGCGACGTTCTCGCGCACCGTGAGCTCGTAGGTCGCGAAATCCTGGAAGAGGACGCCGATCCGCTCGCGGAGCACCTCGGGCGGGATGTCGCGCAGGTCCACGCCGCCGATCCGGACGCTGCCGCGGTCGGGGTCGTAGAAGCGCAGCAGCAGCTTCACGAAAGTGCTCTTGCCGGCGCCGTTCTCGCCGACGAGCGCGAGGAGCTCGCCGTCGCGGATCGCGAGGTCGAAGCCGTCCACGGCCGGCGCGTTGCCGCCGGGATACTGGAACGTGACGTCCTGGAACTCGATCCCCTTCTCGAGGCGATGCGGCACCTCCTTCGGGGTCTCGGGCGCGGGGACGAGCGGCGGGATCGACAGGAAGGAGAAGTAGTCGTCGAGGAAGGTCGTGTGCTGGTCCACCGCCACGAACGTGCTCGAGATGTTGCCGAGCGTGCCGGCCACGCTCGCGAAGGCGCCGATGACGAGCACGATCCCGCCGGCGTCGATCAACCCGTGCACGCCGCGCCAGGCGACGAACGCGTAGGCGAGCGCGAGACTGGTCCCGGAGACCAATCCGCTGATGAGCGACGTGTGGGCGCCGGCCCTGTACATCTGCTTCCGCTTCTCCAGCAGTTCCTCCGAGAGGCGCCGGTGCCGGCCGAGCAGGTGGTCGCTCAGCACGTAGGCACGCACCTCCTTGGTGCTCTTCGGCTCCACGAGGAGGTTGCCGAGGTATTCGCGCTCGCGTTCCTCGGGCGTCTCCTTGTAGAAGTACTCGTACATCCGGACGGTGTTGCGGCGCTCGAGGAGCAGCGAGAGCACGGCGGCCATCAGCGCGAGCACCACCAGCGCCCAGTGGAGGCTCGCGAGGATGCCGGCCATCAGCAGGATCGTGACCACGTTCCCCGACAGCCCGAGCACGCTCCACGTGAGGTCGCCGGGGCGCCAGCTCACGTCGCGCTTCGCGCGCGCGAGGCGGTCGTGCCAGTCGGAGTGGTCGAAGTGGCCGAGGTCCACGGTGGAGGCCTTCGCCAGCAGCCGGCGCTCGGCTTCCAACTGCACGCGCCGCACGAAGAGGTCGCGGCCGAACCCCTGATAGGCGCCGATCGCGCGCTGCACGGCGCTCACGGTCCAGAGCCCGATGATGATCGGGAGGACGTCCCCGAAGGTGATCCCGCCGCTTGCCGCGCCGGACGAGATGCGGCCCACGAGGCGCGAGCCGAGCAGGACCGTGATCGGCTGCACGGTCGCGGTGATCATCCCGAGGATCGTGAACTTGACGAGCTCGCGCGGACCGGCGCCCCAGGCAAGGTCGAGTCCCTTGCGGAGGTTGCGCAGCACGCGACGCGCGCGGTCGCGCGTGTACATCGAGGAGGGCGTCTCGGGCGTCGTCACGGGCGTGGTCCGGGGAATCTACGCCGAGGGTGGTCAGGACGTGGTACGGGGGCCATCTTCTCCGTTCCCCACCCCGAACGATGACCGGACCCGCGATCCCCCCGGAACCGCCCGTCTCCCCCGAGGAGAAGGAGGCGAAGAAGCGCGAGAAGGAGGCGCGCCGGCTCGAGGCCGAACGTGGCCGCCTCGACCCGGGCGACCGCTACCGCGCGATGCAGAACGCGGTGGAGATGACGCAGGACCTGATCGAGCTCGCCGACCGCAAGGCGCGCTTCGCGCTGGTCATCATCTCGGTGCTCAACGCGGTCGCCCTGATGATGGTGGTGCGCGGCGGGCAGTCGTTCATCCCGCGCGGCGGCGCGTGGGGCGCGGTCACGTCGGTGGAGATCGTCATCTACGTGCTCGTGACGATCTGGTACATCTTCCAGGCGGTGGAGACGCTGCGCCCGCGCGGCGGCACGCCGACCGACCCGCTGCCGACCGAGATCAAGCCCGGCGCGTCGATGCGGCTGCTGTTCCACGGCGACATCGTGCGCCGCGACCGGGCCGAGTACCACCGGCTGTGGGACGAGCTGCGGATGGACAACCTGAATGCGGAGCTGACCGACCAGCTGCGCGTGCTCGCCGGGATCAACCAGGACAAGTATGCGGCGCTGGCGCGGCTCTACCGCGGCGTGAGCATCATGACGGCGCTGCTGACGGCGACGCTGCTGACGATCGCGGGGTGGCACCTCACGCGGTGAGGGGC
>CAZIDS010000288.1:0-4336 GCA_964537945.1 uncultured Gemmatimonas sp.
GGCCGGATGTCCCAGTAGAAGTCCTTCATCGACTTCACCACGCCGGTCGCCTCCATCCGCCCGAAGAACTCGAGGAAGGCGTCCCACGTGTGCACGAGCGGGGCGCGCCCGCTCAGCGGGAAGGCCGAGACCGAGTTGAGGCGGGCCGAGCTGAACAGCGTGTCGCGGCCCTGCACGTAGGGCGAGGATGCGGACAGCGCGATGAAGTGCGGGACGTACCGCTGCAGGGCGTGCAGCAGGTAGAGCGCATCGTCGCCGCTGCTCACGCCGACGTGCACGTGCTGGCCGAAGACCGTGAATTGCTTGCTGAGATAGCCGTAGAGCGCGGAGACCTCGCGGAACCGCGGCTTGCGGAAGATCCGGCGTTCCGGCCACTGCTGGAACGGATGGGTCCCGCCGCCGCAGACGCCGATGTTGAGCCGCGCGCCCGCGCGCACGAGCGCATCGCGGATCCCCGTGAGTTGCTCGAGCAGCGGCGGATGCCGGTGCTGCACGGAGGTCGCGATCTCGAGCATCGACTCCGTGATCTCCGGCGACACGGTTCCCGGGAACGGCTTCCGCCGCAGGAGCTCGAGCATGTCGGGGCTCGCATCGGCGAGGTCGAAGTCGCTCAGGCTCACGAGCTGGAGCTCGAGCTCCACGCCCAGCGAGAGCGGCTCCGAGCGGGCGAAGGATTCGAGCGGCATCTCAGGCCTCCGCCTGTTCGTGGATCTCCTTCGCGCCCCGCAGGGCGCGCCAGACCGCGATCGGCCCGAGCATCTCGACGACGAGCGACGCCGCGGCCAAGGCGGCGACCTCGTCGAGCGTCGCGAGCCCCACCGCCGGCGTCTCCTCCAGCACGAGCAGCAGCACGGCGGACATCGGCGCGAGTGCGAGGCCGGTCAGCAGCCCCTTCGTCCACGAGGTGCCGCTGAGCCACGCGAACGCGGCGGCGCCGGCCGACTTCGCGACGAGGCGCACCGCGATGATCCCGAGGCCCAACCAGAAGCCCGCGACGAGGTGCCGCCATTCGATCGCCACGGCGGCGAACGAGAAGAGGAGCACCGCGAGCAGCTCGCCGAGCGCCCCGAATCCGCGCTGGGAGGGCGTGAGGAAGACGCGCCGGTGCCGCGACACGAGCCCGAACGTCAACGCCGCCATCAGCGGCGAGAGCGCGAGCGCGTGATTGAGCGCGACGAGCAGCACCACGGCGAGCGCGTAGGCGACCGTGGTGTCCTGCGCGGTGCGCCGCACCGCGCGCAGCACCGCCGGCACGAAGGCGCCCATGAGCATCCCCGACAGCGAGGCGCCGAGGATCACGAAGCCGGTCTCGGTGAGCGCGCCGCGCAGGCCCGGCACGCCTTCGGTGGCGCCCAGCGCCACGCCGACCTTCAGCACGATGACCGCGAGCATCGTGTTGAGCGCCGACAAGTGCAGGATGCGCTCGGTGAGCAGTCCCGAGCTGTGCGACTCGTTGATGACGCGGACCACGGTGGCGGGCGAGGTCGCCATCGCGAGCGCGCCCACCAGCAGCGCGAGCGGCGGGGCGACGCCCTGCGACTCCACGAGCGCCCTGACGAGCCAGAACGTGAGCCCCGATTCGGCGACGCTCGTCAGCGCCATCCACGGGTTCGCCTTGAGCCATCGCAGGTTGAGGCGGTAGCCGGCCTCGAAGAGGATCAGCGCGAACGCGACCTTCGCGAGCAGCAGCACGCGCGTCGTCGGCATCGACGGGATCAGCGCGACCTGCGGGAGCGACAGCACGAAGCCGGCGATGGCATAGGCGCTGATCCGCGGCACACGGATCCACCGCTGGGCGAACTCGCCCACGGCCCACGCGATCACGAGGGTGAGCGGCCAGGCGACGTCGGCGGCGAACGGACTCCAGTCAGGCAAGGCGACTCCGGGGCCGGGGTGGGGGCTCGGCGGGAGTGTTGCGCGACGGTCGGGCGCGACGGCAGCCGGGACCGCGGGATGCGACCACACACACTCAGACCGAACAATACACCCGCGGGGCCGTCAGGTTCCAGCACGCGGCCGGCGCAGCGGTCAGTCGTGCGCGAGCGCGGGGTGTCGGTCGAAGGCCCACGCACCGAAGGCCAGCATCAGCAGCGCCGCACCGCCGATCGCGCGATCCACGCCGATGCCGCGCGCGACCCACCCGGCGACGAAGCTCCCCACCGGCGACCCGCCGACGTAGACCATCACGTACAGCGCCATCACGCGCCCGCGCAGCGCATCGGGGACGAGCGCCTGCAGGCGCGCGTTCACGAGTGCATTGTTGAGGATCATCGCGACGCCCACGGCGAAGAGGATCATCGCGTTGAACACCGGCTGGCGCACGAGCGAGAAGAGGACCAGCAGCAGCGGGAACGCGAAGCTGGCGGCGCGCAGCACGCGCCCCCGGTCGCCGCCGCCGCCGGTGGCCGCGATCGCGAGCGCGCCGGCGACCGCGCCGAGCCCGAGCGAGGCCATCAGGCCGCCATAGCCGTCGGCCGCGAGCCCGAGCTGGTCGCGCGCGACGACCGGCAGCAGCGTGATCACCGGCACGCCGAGCACCGAGTAGACCGTCGCGACAGCGAGCAGCATCGGCAGCGGCGGCGTCTCGCGCACGTAGCGCAGCGCCTCGCGGAGGGCGCCGCGCGTGCCGCCCGTCCCGCGCGGATGCGCGCGGCGTTCGGGGAGCCGGATCAGCGCCAGGCCGACCAGCACCGCGAGGTAGCTCACGGCGTTGAGGCCGAAGGTCCACGCGATCCCCAGCTTCGCGATCACGAGCGCCGCGACGGTCGGTCCGAGCACCCGCGCGAGGTTGAAGCCGGTCGAGTTGAGGCCGATGGCCCGCGGCAGGTCCTCCTTGCCGACGAGCTCGACGATGAGCGATTGCCGCGCCGGGATCTCGAAGGCGGCGAGCGTGCCGCCGAAGATCGAGAGGGTGAGCAGCCAGTGGATGTCGAGGTGCCCCGTCGCCGATAGCGCCCAGAGCGCGGCGGCCTCGCCCAGCATGAGCACCTGCGCGACGCGCACCACCCGGAGCTTCTCGTTGCGGTCGGCGACGATGCCGCCCGGCAACGACAGCACGAGGATCGGGAAGGTGCTGGCCGCCGAGACGAGCCCCACCATGAACGCGTCGTTGGTGAGCTCGAGCGCGGTCCAGCCGACCGCGACCGTCTGCATCCACGACCCGACGAGCGAGACGGTCTGCCCGGTCCAGAAGAGACGGAAATTCCGGTACTCGGCGAGCACGCGGAACGGGTTCATCGAGCGGGAGGACGGGAGGGTCACTCGGCGTCGGCGCGGGTGGGACGGCGGTCGCGGGCCCGGACTCGAGCAATCTAACCCCGTGACGGAAGGCGGTCCGCGATGTTGATTCCGGCATGGCTCTCCCGCTCGCGCTCCTCGCGGTCATCGCCGGCATCGCGATCCTCGGCTACGGCGCCGACGTCCTCGTGCGCGGCGCGGTGGTGATCGCGCGCATCGCGCGCATGTCGCCCGCCATCATCGGCCTGACCATCGTGTCGATGGGCACGTCGCTGCCGGAGCTGACCGTCAGCCTGGCCGCGGCCCTGCGGGGCTCGACCGACCTCGGGCTCGGCAACGTGGTCGGATCGAACATCTTCAACGTCGCGGTGGTCGTCGGGGCGACGGCGCTGCTGCGTCCCCTCTCGGTGCACTCGAGCGCCATCCGCCTCGAGTGGCCGTTCATGTTCTTCGCCAGCTTCCAGCTCCTGCTGCTCGCGCGGGACGGCAGCATCGACCGGCTCGAGGGGGCGTTCTTCCTCGCCTCGCTCGTCGCGTTCACCGCCTACGTCGTGCGGCTCGGCCGCACCGAGGTGCGCGGAGCCGAAGCGAGCGACTACGCGGATGAGGTCGCGCGACAGACGGGCCCGGAACAGCCGAAGCTCCCGGTCGCGGTGCTGCTCGTCGCGGCGGGCGTGGCCCTGCTCGTCGTGGGCGGCGAGGCGCTGGTGCGCGGCGCCGTCTCGATCGCGCGGTCGGCCGGGATGTCGGAGCGCGTCATCGGCCTCACGATCGTCGCCGCGGGCACGGGCACGCCGGAGGTCGCCACCTCGCTGATGGCCGCGCGGCGCGGCGAGGGGGAGATGGCCCTCGGCAACGTCATCGGCTCGAACATCTTCAACATCCTGGGGATCCTGGGCATCACCGCGCTCGTGCAGCCGCTGGCGGTGGGCGCGGCGATGGTCAGCAGCGACCTCGTCTGGATGCTCGGCTTCAGCCTGCTGCTCTTCCCGATGATGCGGAGCCGCGCGGAGATCAGCCGCGGCGAGGGCACCGTGCTGATCCTCGGCTACGTGGTCTATCTCGCGCTGCTCGTCCGCGGCGGCTGACCGGCGGCGGG
>CAZIDS010000289.1:0-4331 GCA_964537945.1 uncultured Gemmatimonas sp.
CCGGTGGCGGTGAGGCGGGCCGCCGCATCGCGGTCCGCGAGCACGGCGCGGGCGATGCCGAAGTCGGCGACGAGGGCGTGGCCGTCCGAGAGGAGGATGTTCTCGGGCTTGATGTCGCGATGCAGGATCCCGTTCCGATGGGCGAAGTCGAGCGCGGACGCGACTTCGCGCGCGATGCGGACGGCCTCGTCGACGCCGAGCCGCCGCTCGCGCACGATCCGCTCGCGCAGCGTCTCGCCCTCGACGAACGGCATCACGTAGAAGAGCTCGCCCTCGACCTCTCCGGAGTCGAAGAGCGGGAGGATGTGCGGATGCTGGAGACCCGCCATCAGCCGGATCTCCTGCAGGAAACGGTCGGCACTGAGGAGGCCGGCGACCTGCGGGTCGACCACCTTGATCGCTACGCGCCGCGCGAGCCGCAGGTCAGTCGCGAGATGGACCGTGGCCATCCCCCCGCGCCCGAGCTGCCGCTCGATCCGATAGCGGCCCGCGAGGGCGGCCATCAAGCGCTCCGTGGACATGCGGCGCGACTCCGTGGCGACGGGACCGAGGGCCGCGCGTGCTCGCGTCCGGCCCCGGCGCTAAGCTAGGGCGCGCTCCGGGGCGCGGCCAGCGCGACGGGTCGAGCGCGTCAGGCCGACGGGAACCGCGGGTTCCGCGTGAGATCCTCGAGGAAGCTCGGATGCCGGCGCAGCATCAGCTGCCCGGCGACGAACACCGCCAGCGCGTTCGCGGCGATGATCGACCACCACGGGAGCACGTCGCGCAGCGACGCGGTCAGCCAGCCGATCACGCCGATGGTGCCGGCGAACCCCGCGATCACGAAGAGCAGGGCGATCTGCGCCTGCATCGGCATCAACTCGCCCTCGTGGACGAGCCGGCAGACGAGCACGCCCGCGGCGAGCGAGACCGCGAGGTGCAGTGCGCTGTAGATGGCGACCGGCGCGAAGGCGGCCGCCACGCCAGAGCCCGGATCCGGGACCTCCGCCGCACCCTGCGTGATCGCCACGCCGAGCGCGTGCACGGTGTAGAGCGCGCCGCGCTGCGCGAGCAGGTCGAAGGCGGCATAGAACGCCGCCACGGTGGCGAAGGCCGTGAGGCCGACGAGGATGCCTTCGCGCATCCAGCGGGTGTGGGCGGTCATGCGAACCTCCGGGCGAGGGGCGTCGCTCATACGATGTGCGGCGGAAGCGTCCCGGCCCAGCGGGGAAGTCCGGACAGGGCGTCAGGGGGGGTACCGTCGAACGTGTCAGGTTCGTCGCGCCGGCGCAACACGACTCCGCAGTCCGCGGGGTGGCCTCCCGTGCGCCCGTCCGTCATTCTTCGCCGACGATGACGACGCCCTCCGCCGACTTCCTCGGACTCCAGGCCGCGCTCGCCGGCGAGTACTCGCTGCAGCGCGAACTCGGCCGCGGCGGGATGGGCATCGTCTATCTCGCGCGCGACGTGCAGCTCGACCGCGACGTCGCGATCAAGGTGCTGCCGGCCCACCTCGCGCTCGACGATGCCGCGCGCGAGCGCTTCGTGCGCGAGGCGCGGATGGCGGCCGGTCTCTCGCACCCGCACATCGTGCCGATCCACCGCGTCGGTGAGGCGGACGGCTACGTCTTCTTTGTGATGAGCTTCATCGACGGCGAGACGCTGGGCGAACGGCTGCGCGCGCGCGGGCCGCTCCCGCCCGCCGACGCGGTGCGCATCCTGCGCGAGGTCGCGTGGGCGCTCGCGTACGCGCACGGGCGCGGGATCGTCCACCGCGACGTGAAGCCCGACAACATCCTCCTCGAGTCGCGCACCGGCCGTGCGATCGTCACCGACTTCGGCATCGCACACGGCGCGGAGGAGGACCTCGTCGCCGACGGGAAGGTGATGGGCACCGCGCAGTTCATGAGTCCGGAGCAGGCCGCGGACGGCGCACTCGACGGCCGCAGCGACATCTACTCGCTCGGTGTCGTCGGGTACCTCGCCGTGAGCGGGCGGCTCCCGTTCGAGACGCCGCACCTGCACGCGCTGCTGCTCAAGCAGGCGACGGAGGACGCGCCGAGCGTGGCGAAGGCGGCACCGGGACTGCCGCAGGCGCTCATCGCGGCGATCGACCGGTGCCTCGCGCGCGATCCGGCGGCGCGGTTCGCGGACGGGGAGGCGCTCGCCGAGGCGCTCGCACCACTGCCGGACGTGCGGCCCGCGCTCCCGCCGACGCTGCGCGCGTGGCTGGGCGCGAGGAATCCGCTCGCAGTGCCGTACATGGCGTGGTCGGGGCTCTTCAGCTTCCTGACGACGATGAACGTCGCGGCTCTCCTGCTCGGACAGCGCGGCGGCAATCCGTGGGACATCCTGGCGCTTGTCGCGGCGGCCGTCGGTCCGCTCGCGCCGGTCGCCGGATTCCACCTGAACCAGGCGCGCAAGATGTTCCGCGCCGGCCACACGCTCGCCGACCTCCGCGCGGCGATCGACGTCGAGCGCCGCGAGCGCGAGGAGCACGAGGCCAGCGTGCGCGAGGCGGTCACGCCCCAGTCGCACCGGGTCCTGCGGGTCGCGACCGGGATCGCGGGTGGCGCGACGCTCACTACGTTCGTGCTGCTGGCGTCGGGCGTCATCCACGAGCGCTACATGGGGACGGGCGCCTTCTGGATCATGTTCGGCCAGGTCGGCAGTACCCTGATCCTTGGCGCCATCAGCAACTCGCTCGACGTGCAGTTCGTCCCCACCTCCGTGAAGAAGTGGTGGCAGACCGGCATCCGCGACCGCCTCTGGAAGAGCAGGCTCGGCGAATGGGTCGCAAAGCGTCTGGGCGCCCCCGAGCGCTCGAAGCTCGTCGGCGCGAACGCCTTCCGCGCCACCGAGGCCGCGCTCGGCGTCGCGGCGGGCGAACTCTATGCCGCGCTACCGAAGGAATACCGCGAACAGATCCCCGAACTGCCGGCAATCGTCGAGCGTCTCGAGGCGCGGGCGGCCGAGGCGCGGGCGGAGATGGACGTCGTCGCCGCGATGGTGCCGTCGGGGAGTGCCGAGGTCGAGCTCTTCGCGCAGCGCAGGGCCGCGGCGTCGGCGCGGCTCGGCGAGAGCGTGGCCGCGCTGGAAGGGATCCGGCTCGACCTTCTGCGGCTGCACGCCGGGGCGGGGGACCTCAAGCCGATCACGACGCTGATCGATGCCGCGCGGGGGATCGGCGCGGAGATCGGCCGGATCTCCGAGGCGGAGGCCGAGGTCGAGCGCGCGATCCGGAAGAGACCGGAGCCGGACGGCTGAACTCGGGCCGTGAGGCCCGGGCGCACGGCCTAGTCGTTCGGGAGTTCGACGTCCGCGGGCGCACGCTGGCGGAAGAGGTCCCAGCGCCGCACGTCGCCCGCTTCCAGCTCGTTCCATGGCGTCCGCTGCCGCAGCCGGTTGGCGCGCTGGCTGAGTCGCACGAAGGCGTAGGTGAGGCCCGCGAGCCCGAGCGACGGCAGCGTGAGCGGGATCCAGCGCCCGTCGAGCCACCAGGTGAACTCCGGTCCCCCGGTGGTGAGACTCGTGACCAGGGCCGTGAAGGAGGAGATCCCGAAGCCGAGCGCGACGAGCAGCGTCACGGGGATCGCGACGAGGAACCGGCGCCGCAGCGTCGTGGCGCAGTTCGCGCAGATGTGCGCGCCGTGGAAGAGATGCAGTCCGTCGACGGCCAGCGGCGCCTGGCAGCGCGCGCAGTGGAAGCGCGCGTTGCGCTCGCGCGCGCGCCGGCGCCATTGGATCTGGCGGATCACGAGGAGCGGCCCGACGAACAGCACGAGTGCGGCGGCGACGGCACCGGGCAGGAAGATGACGCTGAGCGGGTCGACCATCATTCACTCCTCCGTGAGGCTGGTCACCAGGGAACGGTCCGGCCGGACGCTGCTGCCAGTCTTACACCTCGGGATGCCCCGAAGGCTAGAGCGCGAACCGGATCGTCACCCTGACCCGGTCTCCGTGGCCCTTGCCGCCGCGGATCTTCGCCGGCACCGCGAGCAGCGTGCGCCCATCCTTCCCGCGCCAGACGCTCGTCTGCCACTCGACGCCCTCCACCGTCGCCCACACCGGTGTGCGTCCCCACCCGTGCGTCACGGGCGGGGCGAAGCGGTCGGGGACCGGCGCGAAGTGCCAGCCGCCCTTGCCGGGATACTTGAAGAGCGTGGAGGTGAAGGAGCCGCCGTGGAGCTTCGGCATGCGCGGATCAGGAGATGATCGTCCCGAGTGCCAGGCCCATCACGGAGAACAGCAGCAGCACGAACGACCCGATGCCGAGCACCGACGCGGCGCCCTGCAAGACTCGAGCTGCTGGCCGCGAGCATTCAAGGCCGCGTCGCGCTCGGCGAGCAAGC
>CAZIDS010000290.1:0-4285 GCA_964537945.1 uncultured Gemmatimonas sp.
CTCGATGGTGCTGCTCGTCTGCGCCGGCCTCTTCCTCTCGAACCTCCGTTCGGCGACCACCGTCGAGAAGGGCTTCGTCAGCGAGAACATGCTGATGGCCGACCTCGACCCGGCGCTGCAGGGCTACGAGCGCGGCGTGACGGCCGAGTTGTACCGCAAGCTCGGCGAGCGCCTCTCGGGGAACCCGAACGTGCGCGCCTGGGGCATGATCGACTCGCCGCCGCTCGGCGTGAGCAACAGCGACCGCGGCGTCGAGATCCCCGGCTACGTGCCGGCGGAGAACGAGGGGATGTCGATCAACTACGCGGCGGTGAACCCCGGCTACTTCGCCGCGATGGGCACCCCGGTGAAGGCGGGACGCGAGTTCGAGGCGCGCGACGACAGCAGCGCCGTGGACGCGATCGTCGTGAACGAGCGCTTCGTCGAGCGTTTCTGGCCCGGCCAGGCCGGCATCGGGAAGGTCGTCAACGTGGGCGGCCGGTCGCACACGGTCATCGGCGTGGTGGCGAACGGGAAGTACCGCCGCATCGGCGAGTCGCCGACCGCCTTCATGTGGTTCGCGCAGCAGCAGCACTGGCGGTCGGGGATGACCGTCGTGATCCGGACCGCGGCCGACCCCCAGGCCCTCGTCCCGACCCTGCGGTCGGAGGTCGCGGCCCTTGACCCGAATCTTCCCGTGAGCAACGTCCGTACCATGGATGAGCACCTCGGCTTCACCCTCCTGCCGGCCCGGCTGACCGGGGTCGCGCTGGGGGTGTTCGGGGTCCTGGGGCTGCTGCTGGCCTCGGTGGGGATGTATGGCGTGATGGCCTACTCCGTCTCGCAGCGGACCCGGGAGATCGGGATCCGGATGGCGATCGGCGCCGCGCAGTCCGATGTCGTGGGGCTGGTGATGCGGCAGGGGCTCACGCTGGTGCTGGTGGGCGCGGTGGTCGGTCTGGCCGGCGCCCTCGGCGCAGCCAAATTGCTTGGCAGCGTCCTGTACGGCGGCAACGCTTTCGACCCGATGACGTTCACACTGGTGCCGGCCGTGCTCCTCGGCGTGGCGGCCATCGCGACCTTCGCGCCGGCCCGCCGTGCGGCGACGGTCGATCCGGCGATCACCTTGAGGGCAGACTGACCGATGGACATCGCACGCGAACCACGGAAGAAGACCGGCCGCAACGTCGCCATCGGCGTCGGGGCGGCGGCCGTCATCCTGGCCACGATCGCCCTCTCGAACCTCGACCCCGCCTCGCCGACGGTGCAGCGGGTCGCGATCCTCATCGACTCCGTCCGCCAGGGCGACGTCGTGCGCGAGGTGCGCGGCCCCGGGACGCTGGTCCCGGAGCAGATCCGCTTCATCACCGCGCAGGCCTCGGCCCGGGTGGACCGCAAGGCCGCCGAGTCGGGTGACCGCGTCGGCGGCGGGCAGGTGCTCCTCGAGATGTCGAACCCCGACCTGCAGATCCAGACGATGCAGGCGGAGCAGCAGGTGCGGCAGTCGCAGATCGAGCTGCTGAACCTCAAGACGAACCTCCGCTCGGCGATCCTGACGCAGGAAGGGACGGTCGCGCAGGCGCGGACGCAGTACGTGAACGCCACGCAGGAGGCGCTCGCGGCCGACTCGCTGCAGAAGCGCAACCTCATCTCGTCGTTCGAGCTCAACAACAGGAAGGCGGCGGCCGAGGAGGCCGAGACGCGGCTGCGCGTGGAGCGGGAGCGCCTCGACCTGCTCAAGGCGTCGATCGACTCGCAGATCGCGACGCAGACCGGCCAGGTCGCCCAGCTCGAGGCGATCGCCGAGCGCCAGCGAAACCGTCTGGGCTCGCTCTCTGTCAGAGCCCCCGAGGGCGGCGTGCTGCAGGACCTCACGCTGCAGCTCGGCCAGTGGGTCCCCGAGGGGACGACGCTGGCCAAGGTCGTGCAGCCCGGGAAGCTGAAGGCCGTGCTGCGGATCCCCGAGTCGCAGGCGAAGGACGTGATCCTCGGCCAGAGCGCGACCGTGGACACGCGGAACGGCATCGTGAAGGGGCGGGTGATCCGCAAGGACCCTGCGGCGATCCAGGGCACGGTGACGGTGGACGTCTCGCTCGAGGGGCCGCTCCCGCCGGGCGCGGTGCCGGACCTCTCGGTGGACGGCACGATCCAGATCGAGCGGCTGAACAACGTGCTCCACACCGGGCGTCCCGCCTTCGCGGCGGGGAGCGGGCCCGTGGGGCTCTTCAAGCTCGTGGACGGCGGCGGCGCCGCCATCCGCGTGCCGGTGGTGCTCGGGCGCACCTCCGTGAACACCGTGGAGATCCTGAGCGGCCTGGCCATCGGCGACAAGGTGATCCTCAGCGACATGACGCAGTACGCCGCGGTGGACCGCGTGCGCATCAAGTAGCAGCGACGACGAATCCCACCGCACAACCTTCCGGAGCCCCAGATGATGAACCCGAACGCCCCCGCGCTGATCTCGATGACCGGCATCAAGAAGGTCTTCCTCACGGACGAGGTCGAGACGCATGCGCTCCAGGACATCCACTTCGAGATCAAGAAGGGCGAGTACGTCGCGATCTCGGGGCCGTCGGGCTGCGGCAAGACCACGCTGCTCTCGATCCTCGGCCTGCTCGACACGCCGAGCGACGGCAACTACCTGCTCGAGGGACAGCAGGTCGCGCGCCTCGCGCCGATCGAGCGCGCCCGCGTCCGCAACCGGCAGATCGGCTTCATCTTCCAGGCCTTCAACCTGATCGGCGACCTCACGGTCTTCGAGAACGTCGAGCTCCCGCTGACCTACCGCGACATGCCGGCCGCCGAGCGGCGTGACCGCGTGAACGCGGCGCTCGAGCGCGTGGGGATGAGCCACCGGACGAAGCACTATCCGACGCAGCTCTCGGGCGGCCAGCAGCAGCGTGTCGCGGTGGCCCGCGCCGTCGCCGGTGACCCGGCGATCCTCCTCGCCGACGAGCCGACGGGCAACCTCGACTCGAAGAACGGCGAGGCGGTGATGGACCTGCTCCGCGAGCTCAACAAGAACGGCTCGACGATCTGCATGGTGACCCACGACTCGCGCTACGCGAGCCACGCCGACCGCGAAGTGCACCTGTTCGACGGCAAGGTCGTCGAAGCGGGAGCGATGGCGGTGGCCTGAGCGGGACGGACCCGCGAGGGTTCCCTTGATTGCGCCGGGCCCCGGTCGACCGCACGTTGTCGACCGGGGCCCTTCGCTTGCACCCTGATCCCCCGGGAGGCCGCCGTGCCGCGTGAGAAGCTCCCCGCCGTCGCCGCGCTGGCCTGCTTCGTGACGGCCTGGTTCCTCCCCGTGGAGGCCGGCGCCGCGCGCCTCGCCGACGGCGTCCTCCCGGGCTGGCAGGCCTTCCAGGTGGCGCTCGGTCCCATCACGTGGCACCGCTTCATGGAGCTCGACCTGATCACCATCCGCGAACTGCTGATGGCGATGAGCGCGCTCTCGAACGTGATGATGCTCTACTCGTTCGCGCTGGTGCTCGGCTGGCCGCGCTGGCACTTCTGGCTGCCGCACCGGCTCTCCTGGCACCTCACGGCGGCGTTCATCGTGAACGTGCAGTGGCTGTGGCCGCGCGGCGACGAGTTCCTCGACCTGCGCGCCGGCTACTTCCTCTGGTGCGCGAGCTTCGCCTTCATGGCGCTCGCGGTGTGGCGGCTGGAGCGCCGGCGGGCCCCGCGCGCCCCGGCGGCCGCGGTGGCCGCAGTGGCGGAGCCCGTTGGCGATGCCCGCGGTGCGGCGGTAGTTTCGCCGAGTGACGTCGCCAGCCCCCGACCAGCTCCTTGAGCGGCTCCGCGCCGCGACCGCGGGCGAGTACGAGATCGTCCGCGAGCTCGGGCGCGGCGGGTTCGCGGCGGTCTACCTCGGGCGCGACATCGCGCTCGAACGCGACGTCGCGATAAAGGTCCTCCTCGCGGACGATCGGGACGGCGACCCCGCGCGCACCTCCGAGGTCGAGCGCTTCCGCCGCGAGGCGCGCACGGTCGCCAAGCTCGTCCATCCGAACATCGTCCCCGTGTACGCGGTGAAGGCGTCGGAGGGGCTGCAGTACTTCGTGATGAAGTTCATCAAGGGCCGCTCGCTCGAGCGCGTCCTCGAGACGAGCGGCCGGCTGCCGGTCGCGCTCGTGCAGACGATCCTCCAGCAGGCCGGCTCGGCGCTCGCGTTCGCGCACCGTCAGGGCGTAGTGCACCGGGACATCAAGCCGGCGAACGTGATGCTGGAAGAGGAGGGGTGGGCGGTCGTCGCCGACTTCGGGATCGCGAAGGTCGCGCGAGCCGAGAAGCTCACGGG
>CAZIDS010000291.1:0-4282 GCA_964537945.1 uncultured Gemmatimonas sp.
GCACCTCCTCGCGCCAGCGCCGCTGCTCCTCGCGCCACCGGCGCAGCACCTCCTTCCCCTCCTCGCGCGTGGCGGCGTCGAACATCCAGTCGCGCGGGAGCGGCGGGAACGGCGGTGCGGGCAGCGGCGTGTCGCGCTGGAGCCGCTCGAGCGCATCGGGTCCTTCGTCGACGTGCCCGGGGATGGTGCCGACCGTGGGCGGATGCGACGCGCGGGGCGTCGAGCGCCGCATCGGCGGCGGCGTGGGCTCGAGCGGCTGCGCGGCGCGCGAGCTGCGCGGCGCGGGAGCGTCGTCCTCGCGCGCCGCGGCCTGCGCGAACGCGTTCGCGTCGGCGAAGCGCTCGGTGCGCGACTTCGCGAGGGCGCGGTCGATCGCCGCGACGAGGCCCGCCGGCAGGTCGGGACGCACCTGCGAGAGCAGGCGCGGGCGTTCGCTGAGGTGCTTCATGAGCATCGCCGGCGTGTTGCTCGCCTGGAACGGCAGCTCACCGGCGAGCATCTGGTAGCCGACGATGCCGAGCGCATACTGGTCGGCGCGGCCGTCCACCTCGCGCTCGCCCATCGCCTGCTCGGGGCTCATGTACGCGGGTGTGCCGACGGCGATGCCGGTGACGGTGAGGCGCTGGTCCCCTTCGGCCGCGCGCGCGATGCCGAAGTCGGTGACGAGCGCGCGCCCGCCCGACGCCTCGATGAGGATGTTGTCGGGCTTCACGTCGCGGTGCACGACGCCCTGCTGGTGCGCGTAGTGCAGCGCCTCGCCCACCTCGCGCAGCAGCCGCCGCACGAACTCCACCGGCGGCCGCGGCTCGCGCGCGAGGCGCGCGGCGAGCGATTCGCCCTCGACGAGCCCCATCGCGAAGTAGACCAGCGTCTCGGTCTCCTGCACCGCGTAGATCGGCACGATGTGCGCGTGCGAGAGGCGCGCGGCCATCTCGGCCTCGCGCAGGAAGCGGGTGCGGACCTCGGGGCGGTAGGCGAGCTCGGGCGGCAGGACCTTCAGCGCCACCTTGCGGCGCAGCCGCACGTCCCTGGCGCGATAGACGACCGCCATGCCACCGCGGCCGATCTGGGCTTCGATCTCGTAGAGGCCGGCGACGGCGGCGGTGCAGCGCTCGAGGAGGAGCGCGTCCTCATCCACGGGAGGCGGGCCGTCCCAGGCGCGCGACCGCGTCGCCGGCGTAGACCTGCGCGTCCACCTCGCGCGCGAGCGCCATTGCCTGCTCGGCGACCGACGTCACGTGCTGCCAGGTCTGGCTCCCCGCCTTCATCCGGAGCAGGTCGAGCTTCATGTTCTGCAGCGCGATCGCGCAGCTCTCGAGGCGCGCCGCCATCTCGTCGCGCTTGCGCGCGCCCTCGGCGACCGTGCGCCGCTGGCGCTTCAGCATCGCGAGGCGGCGCACGCGCGACTCGCTCGCGGTGCGGTCGAGCGGATTGGCCTGCGCCTCGAGCGTCGTGATCTCCTTCTCGATCGCCGTGAGGCCCTGCCCGCCCATCTCGCGCTCGATCGACTGCAGCGCGCCGGCGAGGCCGACGACCTTCTCGGCGAGGCTGCGCGCCGACGGGATCACCTCGGGGAGCCGCTCGGTCTCGGCCTTCGAGAGCCCCATCATGAGGCGCATGATCTCGTCGCGGTCGAGCATCGCCTGGCGCGCGGCCGCGGCGTGCGGCCCGCTGCCGAGCGCCGCGGCGTCCATCGCCGCCGCACCGCTCGCCGCGGGGACGCCGGGCACCGGCGAGATGGGCGCGCTGAGCCGGCGGCGCCGCTCGCGCTCGCGCACCTCGGCCCGCTTCTCGGAGTTGAAGATCGCCTTCGCGTCGTCGAGCGTCTCGGCCGCGACGTCGACGATCATCCGGTCGCGCGGCTGCTTGAACACGTCGCGCCAGTCGTAGCCCTCGCTCCACAGCTTCGCGTACTTGTAGGCGATGTTGATCGCCCAGAAGGCCGAGATGATGAGCAGGTTCGGCCCGAACAGGTTCACGATGAAGAGCGCGACCGTGACCGAGACGAACGGCGCGATCTTGCGCCGGAACTCGACGACCTCGGGCGCATAGAAGCGCCGGATCTCCTCGGGCGTCGGCTCGCCGGGCGCGAGGTCCATCGACGCCGCGACCGGCGCCGGCCGCCATTCGGGGCTCGCCGCGGGATACGCCGTCGCGGCGCGCACGGGCAGCTCCGGCACGCGCCCGGTCTCGAGCGCCTCGACGAACGCGCGCGCGTTCGGGAAGCGGTCGGCCGGGTTCTTCTCCAGGCAGAGCATCACCGCGCGCGCCAGGTCGGGCGGCACGCTCGCGCGCTGGTCGATCGGCGTCGGCTTCTCGCTCAGGTGCTTCACCAGCAGCGCCGGCGTGCTCGTCGCGTTGAACGGCAGGTCGCCGCAGAGCATCTGGTACGCGACGATGCCGAGCGAATAGAGGTCGGTGCGGCCATCGATGTCGCGGTCGCCCGCCGACTGTTCGGGGCTCATGAACGCGGGCGTGCCGATCGCGATCCCGGTGCCGGTGAGCTTCTGCTCCGCCCCCTCGGTCACCGCGCGCGCGATGCCGAAGTCGGTCACCATCGTCCGGCCGGTCGCGCCGTCGATCAGGATGTTGTCCGGCTTGATGTCGCGGTGCACGGTGTTCTGCGCGTGCGCATAGGCGAGCGCGTCGCCCACCTCGCGCAGGATCCGCCGCGTCTCGTCGGGCGCGATCGGGCCGCGCTGCGCGATCCGCGTCGCGAGGTTCTCGCCCTCGACGAGCGCCATCACGAAGTAGACGAGGCCCTCGCGCTCGTCGACCGAGTAGATCGGCACGATGTGCGGGTGCGACAGCTGCGCGGCCATCTCCGCCTCGCGCAGGAACCGCGAACGGATCTCGGACCGGAACGCGAGCTCCGGCGGCAGCAGCTTGATCGCCACCGGCCGCTTCAGGCGCTTGTCGCGCCCCTTGTACACGATCCCCATGCCCCCGCGGCCGATCTCCTTCTCGACCTCGTACTGGGCATCGAGCACGCGCACGACGTGCGAGCGCAGCTCGGCGTCGGACTGTGTGATCTGGGGTTCGTTCACGGAGGGAACAGGAGGTCGAAGTCGGGGATTGACAAGGATATCACCCGGCGAGCGAGTCCACCACGCATCCACGCGGGGCGTGCCCGCGGTCGCCTCCGTGGCAGTCCTTACGTCAGGACGGCTGTGGAAAGTTGCAATCCCTGCCGACATGTCGTAAGTCACCCGGAACGCCCATTGCTCCTATGAGACGGACCATGTCCTCCCATATGACCCGAGCGGAATCCACCGAATGAGCGCGCGCCAGACCCTCCCGGTCCTGCCCCTCCGCGGGACCGTCATCTTCCCCGGCCTCACGGCGCCCATCGCCGCGGGGCGGCCGGGCACCCTGCGCGCCATCGAATCCGCCCTGAAGGGCGACCGGCTCGTCTTCGCCGTCGCCCAGCGCGACAACGCCGAGGAGCCGAGCCCCGAGATCCTGTACTCGATGGGCGTCATCGCGCGCATCGGCCAGGTGCAGCGCGGCCTCGGCGGTGTGCAGCTGCTGCTCCACGGCGAGCAGCGCGCGACGTCGCTGCAGTACACCACCACCGAGGGGTACCTCTCGGCCGTCGTGATGACGGTCGAGGAGATGTCGCCGCTCGACGACCGTGACGCCGCCTTCGAGGCGCTCCACAAGGAGATCCGCGAGCGCGCCGCCGAGCTCGGCGAGCGCCGCGGCCTGCCCGAGGAGGTCGTCCACCAGGTCCTCGACTCGGTCACCGAGCCGGGGAAGTTCTCCGACCTCGTCGCCGGCTACATCGAGCTCTCGGTCCCCGAGAAGCAGGGGCTCCTCGAGACCCTCTCGGTGGAGGAGCGCCTGCGCAAGGTGCTCGTCCACGTGCAGCGCCAGATCTCCCTGCTCGAGGCGCAGGAGGACATCAAGTCGCAGGTGCAGGAGGAGCTCGGCGAGCGGCAGCGCGAGATGTTCCTGCGCGAGCAGATGAAGGCGATCCAGAAGGAGCTCGGCGACGACGACCAGTCGAAGGAGATCGAGGAGCTCCGCGAGAAGCTCAACAAGCTCGCCCTCCCGAAGGAGGCGCGCGCCGAGGTCGAGCGCGAGCTGGGCCGCCTCGAGCGGTCGGGCCGCGAGTCGATGGAGGCGCAGGTCATCCGCACCTACCTCGAGTGGATCGCCGAGCTGCCGTGGGACAAGCGCTCCGACGACCAGCTCGACCTGAAGCACGCGATCACGGTGCTGGACGAGGACCACTACGGCCTCAAGGACGTGAAGGACCGCGTCGTCGAGTTCCTCGCCG
>CAZIDS010000292.1:0-4241 GCA_964537945.1 uncultured Gemmatimonas sp.
GCGCCCGGGGTGGGCGTGGGAGGGAAATTAACCAAACGGTGAAGCTAAGTCAATACCAAACGGTGAATGTCCGGCCACCCCCCCCCACCGCACCACCCCCACCAGGACGTGGTGTAACTACGATAATTGACACGGACAATAATCGTAGTCACAATAAAACTCGTGGCGATCGAGTTCGACCCGGCGAAACGCGAACGGACCCTGCGGGAGCGGGGGCTCGATTTCGCACGGGCCGAGGAGCTGTTCGCGGGGCCGACCGTGACCGTGACGGACGCTCGCCGGGACTACGGCGAGCCGCGCTTCACCACGGCGGGCGTGCTCGACGGCCGCCTGATCGTGGTCGCCTGGACACTGCGCGGACAGGTCCGCCGCATCATCAGCATGAGGAAAGCCAATGACCGTGAAATCGCGAAAATCACGCCCCGCCTCGGTTGACCCGGACGACGCGCCGGAGATCACCGATGGGATGCTCGCGCGTGGCGAGTGGAAGGTGGGCGAGCGGCCGGTCTCGGCGCAGGCGGGCAGGGCGGCCCTGCGCAAGGCGCTGCGCGGCCGCCCGAAGCTCGACGCGCCCAAGCGCGCACTCACGGTGCGCTACGACGCCGCGGTCGTCGAGGCGTTTCGCGCCACCGGCAAGGGCTGGCAGACCCGCATGAATGCAGCCCTGCTCGACTGGCTCAAGTCCCACTCGCCCGGGTGACCACCCCCACCCCAGCTCACGAGCGTGCACCTGCCAGCGCTCCTGCAGCTCGGGCTCAACCCGGTGGGGACGATCGACTGCGCCACTGCCAACGGCGTCGTCACCCAGCCGCCTACCCCTTCCTCTTCGCCACCCTCTTCTGCGAGGTGACGGGGGAGGCGCCGTCGCGCTCGTGATTGAACGCTTCGATCTGCTGCATGAACCGGTGCAGCCGCGGGTTCTGTGCGCCCGCCAGCGTCTCGATGAGCATCCGCACCGCAAATCGCGTCTCCTCCGGCAACGACAGGTACGACTGCAAGAGCGCCAGATGACGCCGCTCGATGCCTGAGTCGGAGGAGGGAGGTGTTGCAGCCGCGCCATCCTCAGGGCGGTCCAGCCAGCCCGGATACAACTGCAGCCGATGCTCGATGTCACGGGCCAACTTCTCGCCGAATGACTTCTTTTCGTCGTTCAGCAGCGAGTTGAGGAACGACTGCGAGCGGCCAATTCGGCGCGCGAGCGCCGCCTGATTTGTCCCGGCGAGTTCCCGCAGCCGGGTACGGCGAAGTTCGGCCTTCACGTTCCTCATGGGCCCCATTTGACCCCCTTTACATCGTTTGGTGAATTCACCAAAGGGTGTTGACACAGCATCAACCGAATGGTGGAGTTGCGTCATGTCGCTCAAGGAACACCTCCAGTCCCTGACACCGACCGCTCGTCGTGCCTTTGCCGACCGCTGCGGAACCACCGAAGGGCACCTCCGAAATGTGAGTTACGGCTATCGGCGGTGCGCCGAGTCGCTGGCGATCGCGATCGAGCGCGAGACGCATGGCGCGATCCGCGTCGAACAGCTGCGCCCAGACGTCGCCTGGTCCGTGATCCGTAAGTCCTCCGCCGCATGACCCTCCCCACGCGCGAGCTGCGCCACGAGATTCCGTCCGACGTGATGGACGTGCTCGATGGCATGGCGCGCGCGCGCGGTGTCACACGCGGCGAACTGCTCGTCGCGATGCTGCGGCGCGAAACCGATCAGGCCGTCCACGAGGCGACCGTAGTGCTGCGCTTCGCCAGGGGAAACGGACCCGTACCGGACACCTCCCGGAGACCGCCGGAATGAGCCCCGCGCGGCACGCACTCACGCGCGACGATGCAGCGCTCGAAGCGGCCATCGACCTCGCCACGCTGCGCTGCCAGAGCGCATCCACGCCGAACCGGCGCCGCGCCGCGTTCGCCGAGCTGCGCAGCCTCATCGCACAGCGATCGCCGCGACAGGTCGCGCGCATGGAGCAGGCGCGGGGACTGGCGCCGTGAGGCAGTGGAGCACCGATCCGTCGCCGCAGGCCGACACGCGCCTGGCGCGCTGGTTCGTGCGACTCGGACGGCACCGTGCCCCTGACTGGCTGCTGCGCGCGCTCTACCCCCTGGCGCAGCGGCGGAGCGGGGCGTGAGCATGGAATACGCGCTCTCCTACGCAAAGCAAGGTTGGCACGTGTTCCCCCTGCAGCCGGCCGGCAAGACACCGCTCACCGAGCACGGCTACAAGGACGCCACCCGCGACCCGGAGACGATCCAGCAGTGGTGGACGCGCTGGCCAGAAGCCAACGTCGGCGTCGCGACCGGCCGCATCTCCGGTATCGTCGTGCTCGACGTCGATCGCAAGCACGGCGTCGATGGCGTGGTGAGCGCCGCCGAGCTCGACCTGCCGCCGACGCTCGTGATCCGCACGCCCTCGGGCGGCTACCACCTGATCTACAAATGCCCGGCGGCGTTCGTCGTGCCGCGGCGCATCGGCGTGCGCCCGGGGCTCGACGTCCTGGGCGAGGGCGGCTACGTCGTCGCCGCCGGCTCGCACACGCAGCAGGGCTTCTACGAGATCGCGCGCAATCGGCCCATCGCCGAGTGCCCGCAGTCGATCATCGATCTCGCGACCCGTTCGAGCACGGCAGCACAGGCTCCGCCCCCCGCGGCCGCGGACAAGGTCGGCGCCGGCGGGCGCAATGCCTACCTCACGCGCATCGGCGGGAAGCTCCGCCGCATCGGCTTCTCAACGGACGAACTCGTTGCGGCACTGCTCGTCATCAACACCACGCGCTGCGATCCGCCCGTCACGGAGGCCGAGGTGCGCCGCACCGCCAACTCCGTCGCGCGCTACCAGCCCGACGAGCCCGCGAGCGACGCGGCCGAAGCCGCGACCCCACTGATCGCGCGCCCGATCGCCGAACTGCTCGCCGCCATCTATCCGCCCGCCGAGTTCGTCCTCGAGCCGATCCTCACCCATCCGGGGCTCATGATGGTCTACGGCCCCACCGGGGTCGCCAAGACCTACTTCTGCCTCGCCCTCGGGCTCGCCATCTCCGGCGGCCACGGCGCGCTCAAGTACCGCCCCGAACGCGCCCGCGGCGTGCTCTACATCGACGGCGAACTCGGCAATCGCGCGCTGCAGGACCGGCTGCGCAAGCTCATGGCCGGCCACGATTTTCGGCCCGACCGGTTCTACACCATCAGCCGCGACGACCAGGCCGGCGGCATCATCCCCGACCTGAACGACGCTGTTTCACAGGCGCGCTTCCTCGCCTCGATCCCGGAGGACGTGGAGGTCGTCATCCTCGACAACCTCTCGACCCTCACCTCGAGCGCCGGCGGCCAGGAGTCGAACGCCTGGGAGTCCTGGGACGCCATGCAGGCCCTGCTTCTGCAACTGCGCCGGCGCGGTTTCAGCGTGATCGTGGTGCACCACGCAAACAAGGGCGGCACCCAGCAATCTGGCACCGAACGCAAGGTCCACATCATGGACACCGTGGTGAGCCTGCGACGCCACGAGAACGCCGATGGCCAGACGCCCGGGTTCACCGAGATCGAGGTGCACATCACCAAGGGGCGCAACCTGCCGCCCGGTCACGTCGAGCCCTACATCGCGACCCTCGCCTCGCAGATGTTCGACAAGGACACCCTCGCCTGGTCGAGCGGGGAACTCGCGGTCCGCAAGGGCGAGCAGATCGCCGACATGCTCAAGCTCGGCATGCCGATCGCTCAGGTCATCACCGAGACCGCCTGCAACGCGAGCTTCGCCTATCGAATCAAGGACCGGCTCGTCGCCTCCGGCGATCTGACCTTCACGCCCGGCCGTCCCGGCCGCAAGCGTCGCAACTCTCTCCCGGACTGAGAACCGACTCGTGACCGAGCACGCGCGCACTGCAGCCAAATTTTCGGGAGAGCATTGGGGACCCGTACCCCCGGGAGGTTTTAATTATTCCCCTCTCCCTATTTATAGGGAGGGGAATAATAAAACCGTGTACGGGGTCCCCACCGAGGAGAGGAATTGGGAGAAACACAGGAGAATCGAGGAGAGCAACAGGGGAGCAATTAGGTTCATCCGGCGGGCCGACGACCTCGTCGAATCCACCTGCGGCCGCTTCACCCTCGTCCGCTCCGACTACCCCGTCCGCCGCTATCTCGCCTGGCGCCGACCGACCGAGCCGCGCCAGATGGCCACGCTCCTCGGCGGCTTCGACACGGCCGACGAGGCGCGGGCGCGCTGCCTCGACGACGCGCTCACGGCAGC
>CAZIDS010000293.1:0-4228 GCA_964537945.1 uncultured Gemmatimonas sp.
CACCGACTGGCCCGCCTACGGCCGCGACCCCGGCGGCTCGCGCTTCGCCCCGATCGCGCACGTGGACCGCAGGAACGTCGCGCGGCTGCAGGTCGCGTGGACCTTCAACACCGGCGAGATGGAGAGTGGCGGCCGCTCGTTCGAGGCGACGCCGATCCTCGTGGACGGGACGCTCTACCTGAGCACACCGCTCGGGAAGGTGATCGCGCTCGACCCGGTGACCGGCGCCGAGCGATGGCGGTTCGACGCGAAGGTCGCGCCGCGCTCCGGCTTCGGCGACTTCACGACGCGGGGCGTCTCGCAGTGGCTCGACTCGTCGGTCGCCGCGGACTCGCCCTGCCGCCGTCGGATCATCGCCGCGACCGTGGACGGCCGGATGTTCGCGCTCGACGCCCGCACCGGCGCCCCCTGCGCCGGCTTCGGCACCGAGGGCGTGGTGAACCTCCGCCAAGGGCTCCGGAACACGCCGTTCGAGTTCGGCGAGTACGAGGTCACCTCTCCGCCGGCGATCGTCGGCACGACGCTGGTCGTCGGCTCCGCGGTCGCGGACAACAACCGGTACGATGCCGCGAGCGGCGAGGTGCGCGGCTACGACGTGCGCACCGGCGCCCTCAAGTGGACCTGGGACCCGGTCCCGCAGGATCCGAAGGACCCGGCGTACGCGACCTGGCGTGGCGACGACGCGCACCGCACGGGCGCCGCGAACGCGTGGAGCGTGATCGCCGCCGACCCCGCGCGCGGACTGGTCTTCGTCCCCACCAGCTCGGCGAGCCCCGACTACTACGGCGGCCGGCGCCTCGGCCGGAATGACTACGCGAACAGCATCGTCGCGCTCCGCGCCGCGACCGGTGAGGTCGTCTGGCATTTCCAGACGGTGCATCACGACCTGTGGGACTACGACAACGCGTCGCCGCCGGCGCTCGTGGACGTGACGATCGACGGCCGCCGCGTCGCTGCGGTGCTGCAGGCGACGAAGACCGGGATGCTCTTCGTGCTCGACCGCGAGACCGGACGCCCCCTCGTGCCGGTGGAGGAGCGCCCCGTGCCGCGCAGCGACGTCGCGGGCGAGGAGGCGTGGCCGACGCAGCCGTTCAGCGCGATCCCGCCGCTCTCGCCGCACGCGCTCGCCGCCGACGACGCCTTCGGCCTCGGCGACGAGTCGCGCGCGGCCTGCCGCGCGCGCATCGCCGAGCTGCGCAACGACGGTGCGTTCACGCCGCCGAGCCTCCGGGGCACGCTCGCGATGCCGTCGAACGTCGGCGGCGCGCACTGGGGCGGCGTGGCGTGGGACGCGCAGCGCGGGCTCGCGATCGTGCCGGTGAACACGCTGGCCGCGTTCATCCGGCTCATTCCCGGCGACGGGCTCAACGAGGACTCGCTCCGTCGCGCCGCGTCGCGACTCGACCAGCAGGTGAACCGCCTGCGCGGCACGCCCTTCTTCCAGGTGCGCGGCCTCCTCTTCGGCTCGGACGGCGTGCTCTGCACCAAGCCGCCCTTCGGCAAGCTCGTCGCGGTGGACGTCGCGAACCGGCGCATCGCGTGGGAGGTGCCGCTCGGTGGCGTGACCAAGGACGACGCGCCCGCACGCGGCGCGCCGACCGCCGCGCAGCTGGGCTCGCCGAACCTCGGCGGCGCGATCGTGACGGCCGGCGGGCTCGCCTTCATCGCCGCGACGCTCGACCAGCGGCTGCGCGCGTTCGACGTCGAGACGGGTCGCGAGCTGTGGAGCGCGCCACTCCCCGCGGGCGGCAAGGCGACGCCGATGACCTACGTCGGCGCCGACGGGCGGCAGTACATCGTGATCAGCGCCGGCGGCGACGGCGGCCGGTTCGGCAAGGGCGACGCCGTGGTGGCGTTCGCGCTGCCACGCTAGGCGCGGGCCGCGTATGGGCGCGGCCCGCTACTTGATCCGCGGCCGCAGGTAGTCCACGAGCGCGTCCGGCAGCGCCCCCTTCGGGATGCTGAGCACCGAGCACGGCACGCGCTCGAACACCTTGGTGAGGATCGCGCGCGACTGCGCCTCGACCTCGCCGAGCGTCAGCAGCGTGCGCGCGTTGCCACCGCCGTGCACGGCGTTCGTGACGAGCGCGAACGGGTCGATCTCGCGCAGCAGGATCGCGGTGCAGCGGTCGGCGAGCGCGGCGGCGCTCACGGGCTCGTGGCGGAACTCGCTCCCCGACGACCGCTCGAGGAAGATCGCCTGTGTGAGCCGCGCCGACGCCGCGACGCCCCCGGCGCCGAACATCGACTCCGCCGACAGGCGGCGGCGCACGCGCTGGTCGCTCTTGAGCACGCGGTAGATCGCCCACGAGGCGCGGTCGGCGGCGGAGCGCTCGCGGAAGAACCCGTCGCGGATCGCCGGCTGTCCCTTGAGGTTGTAGCCGTAGACCTGCATGTGCTTCGGGCTGCGGTGCAGCGTGCCATCCACGTCGAGGATGCCGAGCTCGTCGGAAAGGAACTTCCAGCCGTCCTCGAGGACGAGCTTCAGCATCGAAGTCGTCTTGCCGATGCCGCCCCACGCGAGGAGCGCGACGGCGCGCGAGTCCTTCACCAGCGAGCTCGCGTGCATGAAGGTCTGGCCGAGCGGCAGCTGCGCGCATTGCGCCGTGTAGTCGAAGATGTCGTAGACGAACATCTTCACGCGCCGCTCGGCGTGGCTCAGGTAGTTGAAATGGAAGAAGCGCTGCATCGCCGGCGGCGCGATCTCGCGGACGGTCGCGCGCGGCACCTGCACCGAGACGCGGAGCCCCTCGGCGTCGCGGCGCACCTGATAGCGCACCTTCCCCGCCGCGTACTGAAAGCCGTCCGGCGCGACGACGACGGGTGCCATCGCGACCGTGTCGGCGAAAGGGACCAGCCGGTCGACGACCTCGATCCGGAGCGGGACGCTCCCGCCCGCCTGCGGCACCGCGCACGGCGCGAACTCCTGCGCGAGCGCCTCGGCGAACGGGGTCTCGCCGTCGAGCGTGAAGGGGAGGCGGCCGAGCTGGAAACGGCGGATCAGGCGAGGCTCCGGTGGGGGCGGACGAATCTTAGCCGCGAAGCCCCTCGCACCGAAAGCCGTTGCGGTTCAAGCACTTGGATGCTCGTCCGTGTCCGACTAGCTTTGATGGCTGGTCCCCTCCGCATCCGCAGCCGTGACGCCTCCGAACCTGATCCGCAATTTCTGCATCGTCGCCCACATCGACCACGGGAAGTCGACGCTGGCCGACCGCCTCATCGAGGCCACGGGGATGCTCCAGAAGCGCGAGATGAAGGCCCAGGTGCTCGACACCCTGGACCTCGAGCGCGAGCGCGGCATCACGATCAAGCTCAACGCCGTGCGGATGTCCTATGACGCGAAGGACGGCACGACCTACGAGCTGAACCTCATCGACACGCCGGGGCACGTCGACTTCACGTACGAGGTGTCGCGCTCGCTCGCCGCGTGCGAGGGCGCGATCCTCGTCGTCGACGCGTCGCAGGGGATCCAGGCGCAGACGCTCTCGAACCTCTTCCTGGCGATGGACGCGGGACTCGAGATCATCCCGATCCTCAACAAGATCGACCTCCCCGGCGCCGAGCCCGAGAAGCGGCGCCAGGAGGTCGTGGACCTCATCGGCTGCGACCCGTCGGACATCCTCCTCGTCAGCGCGAAGGAGGGACTCGGCATCCCCGAGCTGCTCGAGAAGGTCGTCGAGAAGGTGCCGCCGCCGAAGGGCGACGTGACGAAGCCGCTGCGCGCGCTGATCTACGACTCGTACTACGACAAGTACCGCGGCGCGATCCCGAGCGTGCGCGTGGTGGACGGCCAGCTCACGAAGGGGATGCACATCACCTTCGGGGCGAGCGACGCCGTCTACGAGGTGGACGAGGTCGGTTACAACCAGCTGCGGCAGGTCCCGACGGGGAAGCTCACCGCGGGCGAGGTCGGTTACGTGGTGGCGAGCGTGAAGTCGGTGCGCGAGACGCGCGCGGGCGACACGATCTTCGACGCCGAGGACAAGGCGACCGAGGCGCTGCCCGGCTACCAGGCGGTGCGCTCGTTCGTCTTCGCCGGCGTCTTCCCGACCGACACGCAGCAGTACGAGGACCTCCGCGACGCGCTCGAGAAGCTCCAGCTCAACGACGCCTCGCTCAACTACCAGCCCGAGAGCTCCACCGCGCTGGGCTTCGGCTTCCGCTGCGGCTTCCTCGGCCTCCTGCACATGGAGATCGTGAAGGAGCGGCTCGAGCGCGAGTTCGACCT
>CAZIDS010000294.1:0-4222 GCA_964537945.1 uncultured Gemmatimonas sp.
CCTCCAGTTCGCGCCGCCGTCGTCGGTCCGGTAGATCCGCGACTGCTCGCCATTGCCGATGCTCAGCACCCACGCCGTGCGCGCGTCGTGGGCCACGATGTCGCGGAACTGGAGCGAATCGGCGCCCGGCACGCGCATCGCGGTCCAGTGCGCGCCGCCGTCGGTCGTGCGGATCACCGTGCCACGCGCACCGCTCGCCCACGCGATCGAGTCGTTCACCGCGGCGACGGCGATCAACAGCGCATTCGTGCCGCTCTGCTGGGCGGTCGTCGTGAGTTCGACATCGTCCACCGAGCGGATGGCGGCGACGCACGATGTCGCCGTCGTGACGCCGGCGAAGGCGGCGAGCAGCGCGATCTGGAGCAGCGAACGGCGGGACTGCATGCGGAGCCTCGGTCCGAGACTCCGCAAACCTAGCCCGGCGTCACTCGCTGCGCATCGCGTCGGAGGGATCCACGCGCGTCGCGCGCCGCGCCGGGATCAGGCACGCCAGCGTCCCCGTCCCGAGCAGCGTGAACGCCACCGCGCCGAACACCACCGGGTCGAGCGGCTTCACGTCGAACAGGATCACCGAGAGCAGCCGGCCGAGCAGCCCCGCGAGCACGAGCCCGATCACCAGGCCCAGCCCGAGCTGGAACCACCCCTGCGACAGCAGCAGCCGCACGACGTCCTTCGCCGTGGCGCCGAGCGCCATCCGGATGCCGACCTCGCGCGTGCGGCGGCTCACCGAGAAGGACATCACCGCGTAGAGCCCGATGCTCGCGAGGAAGAGCGCGACCAACCCGAAGCCCATGAACATCGTCCCGAAGACGCGGATGAACCACAGCGGCTGCGCCACCGCGGCGTCGAGGGTCATCGGCCAGTAGATCGGGATGTCGGGGTTCAGCGAGGACACGACGCCGCGCACCGGGTCGGCGAAGCTCATCGGCTCGCCCTCGAGCGTCCGCAGCGCGATGTACGCGAAGTTCGCGTGCTCCTGCGCGAACGGGCGCAGCACCACGGCCGGATACGGCTCCTCCGGGTCGCCGGCGCGGATGTCGGGGATCACGCCGACGATCGTCACCCACTTCGCCGGTTCGCCCGGGCGCCCGCTCCCCATGTCGATCCGCTGGCCGAGCACGTCGGCGTCCGGGAAGAACCTCGTCGCGAACCGCTCGTTCACGATCGCCACCGGCAGCGACGTCAGCCGGTCGGTCGCGTCGAACAGGCGGCCCTTCCGCAGCGGGATGTCGAGCGTCCGGAAGAAGCCCGGCGTCACGCTCGCGGTGCGGGCCTCCGGCCGCTCGCGCGGCTCGGCGTACGTCTTCCCCTCGATCCCGAAGTTGTTGCCGTTCATCCCCTGCTGCGCGCCCGGCAGTCCCGACGCGATCGCCGCCGCGTGCACGCCCGGCAGCCCGGTGACGCGCTCGTCGAGCTGCTCGAAGAAGAGCCGCTGCGCCGTCGTGTCCGTGTACGCCGACGGGAAGCCGACCCGCGCCGTGAACACGCTCGCCATCTCGAAGCCGACGTCCATCGTCCGCGCCTTCGCGACGCTCTTGATCATCAGGCCGCTGGCGACCAGCAGGCCGCACGAGAGCGCCACCTCGAAGACGATCAGCGCCTTGCTGATGCGCCCGACCTTCAGCGACGACGCACCGCGTGACTCGTCCTTCAGCACCTCGGCGATGTCCGGCCGCGACGCCTGGATCGCCGGGATCAGCCCGGAGAAGAGCGTCGCCAGCACCGCGACGCCGATCGCGAACGCCATCACCGGCGCGAAGAGGCCGATCTGGATGAAGAACGGCGGCTGCGTGTCGGCGATCGCCCGGTTGAACAGGTCGATGCCGCCCTTCGCGACGAGCATCCCGAGGACGGTGCCGATCGAGGCGAGCACGAACGCCTCCGACAGGAAGATCCGCACGATCGCGCCACGCGACGCGCCGAGCGCGGTGCGCACGCCGACCTCCTTCGAGCGGTGCGCGGCGCGGTCGAGCAGCAGGTTCGCGACGTTCGCGCACGCGATCAGCAGCACGAAGAAGACCGCGCCGAGCATCGTCCACAGCAGCTGGCGCGGTTCCGGGCCGATGAACGCCTCGGTGAAGCCGCTGATCCGCGCCTTCTGCCCCTTGTTCGTCTCCGGATACGACTGCGCCAGCCGGTCGTAGATCGTGTTGACCTCCGCCGTCGCCTGCTCCATCGTCACGCCGGGCTTGAGCTTCCCCGCGGTCTGCAGGTAGAGCCCCTCGCTGCGCTTCCCGACCAGCGGGTCGGTCTGCATCGGCAGCCAGAGCTGGTCGTTGTTCGGCCAGGCGAAGCCGTCCGGCATCACGCCGACGACCTCGTACGGCACGCCGTTCACGCGGATCGTGCGGCCGATCACCGTGCGGTCGCCGCCGAACCGCGACTGGAACATGTCGTAGCCGATCACCGCGACCTTGGCGCCGGTCGGCGTGTCCTCGCCGGGGAGGAAGGCGCGGCCGTACAGCGGCGCGATCCCCGGCATCGAGAAGCCCTGCACCGTGATCCACGACCCCGAGAAACGCTCGGCGCGCTCGGTGCCGCTCACGTTCATCGTCCCCGACGTCCACCCGCCGAACGACTCGAAGCTCGTCTGCGCCGCCGCGATGTCGGCGTAGTCCTGCAGGTTGATCGAGCTCTGCCGGATGTCCTTCTCGGGGTTCGTCATGAAGATGGCCGCGATCCGGTCGCCGCCCTCGAACGGGAGCCCCTTGAGCATCGCGCCGTACACGATGCTGAACATCATCGTCGTGAGCCCGATGCCGAAGGTCAGGGCGATCGTGGCAACGAGGGCGAGACCCGGCGTCTTGCGCAGCGTGCGCAGGCCGAGGGAGATGTCGCGGAGCATGGGTGACCCGGGTGGGAAGTGTCCCCCTCGCCTACGCCGCGCCTCGCGGGCCGGGTTTCAGGGCGGCCGTGCGGATTCGACACGCGCCCTTCGGGAGAGGACCTACCGCAGGGCCGCCACCGAGCGCGCCAGGTTCTCCCTCGCGCGCGCCTCGTCGGCGTCGAAGGCGCCGCTCGTGTAGATCCGCGGTCGGGCGAGGAATCCCTCGAGCACCTCGCGCCGCTTCCGCCGGAAGAGGATGCCGGGCACCCACGCGTACTCGGCACGCACGTCGCGCTCGTATTCGTCGAAGCGCTCCGCCGGCGCGGCGAGGATGCCGAGGTCCACGTCCACCACGAGCGCCTCGTCGGGCGCGGCCGGCAGGGCGGCGTGGCGCGTCGCGAGGATGAGCGCCTCGACGCGCGCGGCGACCTCGGCGGCGCGCGTCACGCCGGCGCGCGCGATCGCCGCGGTCGCGAGCTCGGCGCTCCTCGCCTCGTTGTCCGCGCGATGCGCGTCGTACACCGCGTCGTGATACCAGACGGCGAGCTCGGCCTCGGCGGCGCGGGCCGCCCGGGCGCGCACGGCGTCGAACCGATGCAGGCACTCCTCGAGGTGCCGCCGCGCGTGGTAGTGCCGCGACTTCTCGTCCCAGCGCGCGAGCAGCGACTCGAGCTCGCCGACCGGCGCGGCGGCGCCGAGCGTTCGCCACGTCGCGTCCCAGCGCGCGCGCCATTCGTCGTCGCGCATCGGCACGCTGCCGCCGCTCAGCGCCGCTGCCACTCGTAGCTCTTCCGGATGATCATCCGCGATGTCCAGGTGACGATCACGGTCCCGAGGATGCCGACGACGGCGAACACGCCGGTGGCGTCGCTCGCGAGCGCGGCCGCGAGGATGCCGCAGCCGACGAAGGCGCGCGCCGTCCACAGCACCCGCGTGCGGATCCTGCCCGGCGCGCAGTGGTACGCGGTCGTGAACGTGAGCGAGCTCATCGCGATCACGATGCCGCCGATCATGAGCTCCGACCACGGCGTGACCGCGCCGAGGGCCACGAGCAGGATGCCGCTCCCGAGCGCGAGGCCGACCGCGATCGCGCCGCGCCGCTCGTCGTCGCGCAGCAGCCGGCGCCCTTCCGCGCGCGTCAGCAGCAGCAGGTTCAGCAACGGGTCGGCCAGCCAGGTCATCAGCACGAACACGAGGTACACGATGATGATCGGCCAGACGAACGGTGCGACCGCCGGGTTCCGCTCGGCGATGCTCCGCAGGACGCGCGAGCCGAAGAAGCCGCCGAGGAGCACGAGCGTCTGCGTGCGCGGCGGCAGCGACTGGAGCCACGTGAAGAAGCGCAGCAGCAGCCCGTAGCCTGGATAGCGCGACTTCAGCGAGAGCAGGAGTCCC
>CAZIDS010000295.1:0-4210 GCA_964537945.1 uncultured Gemmatimonas sp.
TTCGGGGCGGTCGTCTGGAGGAGATTGCCGCCGAGGTAGACTGCTGACGGCGAAGATCGAAGAGCGAGTGGAAGAGGAAGAGGCGAGGGGAAGAGGAAGAGGCGAGGGGGAGGGTGAGGTGACCTTCCCTCACCCTCCCCCTGATCTCTTCCCCTTCCTCTCCACCCTTCCTCTCTCCCTCGATCTTCGCTCCTCGCAGTTCACCTCACGCGCTCCAGCGGATCAATCCTCCGCTCGACCCGCCGATTCGTCTCGCGTCCGACCTCCGTCGAGTTGTCCGCCGCCGGCCGCCGTGAGCCGTACCCCACGACCACGATCCGCTCGGCCTCGACGCCCTCGGCGATGAGGAACCGCGCGACCGCGGCCGCGCGCTGCTCGGAGAGCGCCTTGTTCAGCGCCGCGTCGCCCGAGTCATCGGTGTGTCCGCTCACCGAGATCACGGTGAACTTGTAGTCCACCAGCACCCGGGCGACGCCGGTGAGCGCGGTGCGGGCGCCCGTCGAGAGCCTCGCGCTGCCCACCTCGAAGTTGAGCGGGCCGGGAAGCTCGAGGATCACGCTCGGGCCGCTGCGCGTGAGGCGGAGCGAGGTGCCGCCGAACTGCCGGAGCCGCGCCTCCTGCACGTCCATGTAGTAGCCGACGTCGCCGCTGCCGATCACCTGGCCGCGCGCGGTAAGCGACTGCCGGCGCGAGGCGAGCGTCGTGCCGTAGTCGGCGGGGGCGATCGGCGCCGAGGGATCCGGCGGGGCGGGCGCAGGCGCGGGTGCGACGACCGGTGCCGGCGCCGGCTTGGCGGCACGCCCGCCGCACGCCACGACGATCGCCACGACGATCGCCGCGAGGGTGAGGCGCAGCGCGACGCGCACGCTCGGGCGCGAGAGGAGTCGGTCGGTGATGGTCACTGCGCTTGCTGTTTGCGGTGCCTGGCGGGGGATGTCATCGGACCCTTCACGAACTCGGCGAAGGCTTCGGCGCTCAGGGGGCGGCTGAAGACCCACCCCTGACCATAGTCCACCCCTTGGTCCCTCAGCCAGTTCCGCTGGGCCTCGGTCTCGACGCCCTCGGCGACGATCCGCAGGCCGAGTGTCTGCGCCATTTCGATGACGTGCGCGACCACATGGCTCGTCGCCGCCTCGGTGCCGATCGAATGGATGAACGCCTTGTCGATCTTGATCACGTCGAGCGAGAAGTCCTTGAGGTAGGACAGGCTGGAGTACCCCGTCCCGAAGTCGTCGATCGCCACGCGGTGCCCACGGTCGCGCAGTCGCGCGATCGCCTCCGCCGCGTCGCCGCCGATGAGCGCGCGTTCGGTGAGCTCGAAGCTGATCGCCGAGCGCTGGAGCCCGCTGCCTTCGGGGAAGTGCGCGTCGAGCTCGGCGGTGAAGCGCGTCGAGGCGAGCTCGGCCCCGCTCAGGTTCACCGCGACCGTGAGTCCGGGCCGGTGCGCGAGCAGTGGCATCAGCTCCGCGATCGTCACGCGCAGCACGGCGACCGCGAGCTCCGTCGTCTGGCCGGTGAGCTCCGCGACCGGCACGAACGACTCAGGACTCACCTGCGCACCCCCTTCCATCGTCCAGCGCGCCAGCGCCTCCGCGCCGACGCACTGGCCGGTACGGAGGTCGATCACCGGCTGATAGACGACGTGCAGCCGCTGGTTCTCGAGCGCGCTGCGCAGCATCGACGCGAGGCTCAGCCGGTGCCGCGTGTACCGCATCAGGAAGAAGAGCCAGCCCGCGAGCAGCAGCAGCCCGATGCCGCTCCCGATCGCGAGCGTCCAGGCGTAGCGCGACCAGAAGTCGCCGAGCGGCTCGATGGCGACGAGTTCGATCGGCAGCTCGCCGCTGCGCGAGAAGCGCGAGATCGCGCGGTTGTTGCGGCGGTCGAGCGTGAGTCCGACGGCGACCGAGTCGGGGCGGGGCAGCTCGGCGCCCGCGGGCTCGCTCGCGAAGGGCAGCCCTTCCACCCAGAGCTGTACCTCGCGCTCGCGCAGCGGGCCCACGTCGAGCAGCCCGCGCGGATCGAGCGCGACGTCGTGGTCGCCGAAGCGCACGAGGAAGAGCTTCACGCCGCCCACCTGCGTCTGCGCGCTCGGCCACCAGGCGATCACGCCCGAGTCGTAGATGCGGTCGGCGCGCGGCGGCTTGAGCGCCTCCACCTGCAGGAAGCCGACGCCGCACTGCCGGTCGGCGGCGCGCCAATAGCCGATCGCGCGGATCTGCGGCCGGCCGATGGCCGAGTCCTGGAGCGCGCGCAGGTGTTCCGGCGAGCAGCGCTTCTGCGGGAGCTTGTCGAAGCCAGCGAGGAGCTGCCGCGTGTCGAGGATCATCGCCTCGGTGCGCGCGCCGAGCGTGTTGGCGAGGCCGCCGAAGGCGCGCTCCTCGGCCGTGAACGACCCGCGCCAGAGGTACCAGGCGACCGATCCGAACAGCACCGCGAAGCCCGCGAGGGCGGCGACGGAGATGCCGAAGAGGAGTCGGTCGCGACGGTTCATGGATCGGGGCAGGGGGGCAGGCACTGGTCCGGCCGCGCGAGTGGCATTCTGCCGCGCGGCCGGCTGGGGGCCATCTATAGGAACGAACGTCGGCTTCCCGCCGCAACCGTTCCGGGGCTGGTCCGCGGGGTAGGATTCGGGATGCGGATCCTGCACACGACCTCCCTGCCCGCCGTGCTCGTCGCCATCTCCGCGGGGGCCTTCGCCTGCGGCGGCGGCGGTGACTCGCCGGCTGGCCCTGATCCCCTTGGCGCCGACAGTGCCGTGGTGCTCGAGGACTTCTCCGGCCGGAGCTTCCTCCCGCCAGACAACTGGTGGAACCTCGACATCTCCGCCGCGCCGGTGGATTCGCAGAGCGACACGCTGATCCACTTCATCTCGGGGCGCACCGCGGGGAATCCGGCGGCGAACCGTCAGGTGCATCCCGACTTCGGTCCGCCGCCGTACGGCATTCCCTATGTGGGCGTGAGCGACCAGGAGGAGCTCGAGCCCGTGCATTGGACGCTCTACGGGAGCCAGAGCGACGACGGCGCGCCGGGCGCGCCCGACGGCTATCCGATCCCGCGGGCGCTGCGCTCGCGCGCGAACGCGATCGAGGGCGGCGTCGCGGGCGGCGGGAGCTCGGGTGACCGGCACCTCATCCTGATAGACCGCGACCGCAACCTGCTCTTCGAGACCTGGGCGACGCGGTGGAACGCGGGCGCGAACCGCTGGGACGCCGGTTCGGGCGCGATCTTCGACCTCTCGACGAACGGCCGTCGTCCGGATGGATGGACGTCCGCCGATGCCGCGGGGCTCGCGATCTTCCCCGGCCTGGTCCGCTACGACGAGTACGCGCGGAACGCGCCGATCACTCACGCCTACCGCGTGACCGTGCGCTCGACGAACGGCTACGTGTGGCCCGCGTCGCACGCGGCGGGCAGCACCGCCGGCGCCCCGCCGATGGGGATGCGGCTGCGGCTCAAGGCGAGCGTGGACATCAGCGGCTATCCGGTGGACGTGCGGCGCGTCTTCCAGGCGATGAAGACCTACGGGCTCATCGTGGCCGACAACGGGAGCGACCTCTACGTCTCGGGCACGATGGACCCGCGCTGGGACAACGACGTGCTCAATCCCGCATTCCACTCGCTGCACGCGAACGACTTCGAGGTCGTGCGGCGCGGGTGGGGCGCGCCGCCCTGAGCGCGCTCAGACCGTCGAGGCGTCGAGCGCGGCGCGCACTGCGCGGAGCAGTGCGCTCGGCGCGAACGGCTTGAGCAGCACCGTCGGACTGCGGCCCGGCTCGATCTCGCGGTCGGTGAAGCCGGTCACATAGAGGACGCGGATGCCCGGCCGCAGCTGGCGCGCCGACGCGGCGAGTTCGGGGCCGGGCAGGGCAGGCATCATCACGTCGGTGATGAGGAGCGCCGGCTCGACGGCGCCCGCACGGAGCGCCTCGCGCGCCTCGCGCGGGTCGGCGAAGGAGTGCACGCCGTACCCCGCGGCGCGGAGCGCGCGCTCGGCGAGCGCCCGCACCGACGCGTCGTCGTCGACCAGCAGCACCGTCTCGGTGCCGCGGAGCGTGCTGCGGTCGCCGCCCGAGGTGCGCCGCGCCGCGCCCGTCTCGGTGACGATCGGCAGGTGCACCTTCAGGCTCGTGCCGCTGCCCGGCTCGCTGTAGACGAAGATCGCGCCGCCGCCCTGCTGGACGATGTGGTGCACCGTCGCGAGGCCGATGCC
>CAZIDS010000296.1:0-4183 GCA_964537945.1 uncultured Gemmatimonas sp.
CGCTGGTGCAGATCTTCTCGCGCGGCTTCACCGGCGGGATGTACGGCGGGCGCGCCGGCCGCGAGTACATCACGCGCACCCAGCCCGACAACCGCGGCGTGGAGCTCGGCGTCGTGACCGGCTTCGCGGACGGCGAGCTGATGGTCGAGGTGCGCGCGCCGATCGCCGAGCGCGACGGCCTCGGGTTCGAGCCGCCGGCCGGCGGACACCTCGAGAGCACCGGCTTCGCGGCCGGTCCGGTCCGCACCATCAGCGAGAAGGATGGCGTCTGGACGCAGGCGATCCGCGCGCGGCACCGCGTCGCGATCGGCTGGCGTGTGGTGCGAAGCTCGCAAGCGGCGCTGCTCGAGCGTGCGAGGGCGAGCTTCGCGGGCGACACGCGGGAACGGAAGCGTCGCGTACCGCTCTCGGTGCGCGTCTTCGGCTCGGCCGGCGCGCCGCTCAAGGCGATCGTCGAGGCCGAGGACCACGAGGTCACCGTGCGCAGCGAGCTGCCGCTGCAGGCGGCCACCTCGCGCGCGCTCGACGTCGCGCAGCTGCGCGAGCAGCTCGGGCGGCTCGGCGAGACGCCGTTCGTGCTCGCCGACGTGGACGCGCGCGGACTCGCGGACGGGCTCTTCATCCCGGTGCGCGAGCTCAACCACCTGCGCCAGGCCGCGGTGGACGAGCTGCTCGTGCAGCGCGACTGGGCGCGGCAGGCCGAGGAGGCCGAGCGCGAGGCGAAGGTTGACGCGGCGATCGCGGCGCTCGACCTGCACGCGTCTGGTGCCGCGACCGCGTCGGCCACCGCGACCGTCGTCGCCGAGGTGTGGCGCGTCGAGGACGCCGAGGCCGCGATCGAGGCCGGGGCGGGGGAGATCGTCTTCGATCCCTTCCTCCGGCACCCGTTCCCGCCCGTCTCGCGCGTCGAGGCGCTCATCGCGAAGGCGCGCGCCGCGGGCGTCGCGTTCCGCCTGCGCCTGCCGACCATCGTGCGCCCCGAGGAGCGGAAGAAGCTCGACAAGTGGCTCGCGCTCGGCACGCCGCTCCTCTCCGGTCACCTCGGCCTCCTCCACGAGCTCGCGCAGCAGGGCCGCGACGTGCACGCCGACTACGCCACGAACGTCTTCAACCAGCACACGGCGTCGGAGCTCTTCGCGCTCGGCGCGTCGGGCATCACGCCGTCGGTCGAGCTGACGGTGGACGAGCTCGCGGCGGTGACGGGGCCGTGGAAGGGCGACCGCTTCGAGGTGATGGTCTTCGGCCGACCTGAGGGGATGACCCTGGAGCACTGCGTGCTGAGCGCCGCGCACGACCGCACGCCCACGCACTGCCGCGACCTCTGCACGAAGCAGCACATGGACACGCGGCTCACCGATCCCGCGGGCTACGTCTTCCCGGTCGCGACCGACTACGCGTGCCGCAACCGGCTGCTGCACTCGAACCCGATCGAGGGGACCGAGTTCCTCCCGCGCCTGTGGCAGCAGGGGATCCGGCGCTTCCGCCTCGTGTTCAACGTGCCCGGCGACGAGGTGGCATCGATCGTGTCGGGGTACGCCGAGGCGCTCGCCAACGTGATGGCGGGCCGGGCGCCCGGCCGCGCGGTACGTGCCGAGGTGGGCGATGCGTTCACGCGCGGGCACTTCGCCCGCGCCGTCTAGCGCTCGATCGCCACGGGCCGCGCGCCGGCGATGCCGCCGCCGCGCCGCGCCCGGTTATCGTTCGCCGTGCCCCACGCCGCGCCTGCGCCCTCGCCGCGCCTCGATGAAGCCCGCGCCCTCCTCCGCGACCGCTTCGGCTACCCCGACTTCCGCCCCGGCCAGACCGACGCGGTGAGCGCGGTGCTCGAGGGGCGCGACACGCTCGTCGTGCTCCCCACGGGCGGGGGGAAGTCGCTCTGCTACCAGTTGCCAGCGCTGCTGCTCGACGGGCTCACGGTCGTCATCTCGCCGCTCATCTCCCTGATGAAGGACCAGGTGGACGCGCTCGTCGCGCGCGGGCTGCCGGCGACGTACGTGAACAGCACGCTCTCCGGTGCCGAGGTGAGCGAACGGATGGCGCGGGTGCTGCGCGGCGAGGTGAAGCTGCTCTACGTCGCGCCGGAGCGATTCGACGTCGGGAAGACGGCCGAACGGCTCCGCGCCGTCGGCGTGCGGCTGCTCGCGGTGGACGAGGCGCACTGCATCAGCGAGTGGGGGCACGACTTCCGCCCGAGCTACCTGCGCGTGAAGGACGTGCGGCAGGCCCTCGGCGCGCCGCCGACGGTCGCCCTCACCGCGACCGCGACGCCCGAGGTGCGCGAGGACATCACGCGCCAGCTCGCGCTGCGCGACCCGCAGCTCGTCCTGACCGGCTTCGACCGCACGAACCTCAGCTATCACGTCATCGCGACGAAGAACGACGCGGCGAAGGACGCGACGCTGATCGACCTGCTGCGTGAGCGGGCGCAGGACGGCGTCGCGATCGTCTACGCGAGCACGCGCAAGACGGTCGAGCGCATCGCGACGATGCTGCAGCACGCGCGCCTGCTCGCCGCCGCGCACCTCGCCGGCCTCGACGACGAGCATCGCGCCGAGGTGCAGGACGCGTTCATGAGCGAGAAGTCGCGCATCATCGTCGCGACGAACGCGTTCGGGATGGGGATCGACAAGCCGAACGTGCGGCTCGTCGTGCATCACGCGATGCCGGGGACGCTCGAGGCCTACTACCAGGAGGCCGGCCGCGCCGGCCGCGACCGGCAGCCGGCGACCGCGATCCTGCTGCACGCGTTCCCCGACCGCTTCACGCACGAGTTCTTCATCAAGGGCGCGCTGCCCGAGCGCGAGGTCGTCGGCGCGGTCTACGATGCCTGCCGCAAGATGGCGGGCAAGGACGGGCTCATCACCGACGGCCCGCCGGCGATCGCCGCGCTCGCGGAGGGGAAGGTCAGCGACCGCGAGGCGGAGAGCGCGCTGCGCATCCTCGGGCGCGCCGGCGCGCTCGCGGTCGCCGACGCCTCGCGCACGCAGGCGCAGGTGCGGCTGCTCGCGACCCCGGCGCGCATCAAGGCCGAGCTCACCGAGGACGCGCACGGCCTCGAGCTCGCGCTGCTGCGCTCGCTCTGGAAGCGCGCCGGCGAGCGCTTCCACCTCGGCATCGTCGCCGACCTCGACGCGCTGCCCCCCGGCCTCGGCGGCGCCATGGGCGCGGCGTCGCTGCTCGATGCGCTGCAGGACCGCCAGTTCGTCGTCTGGCACCGGCTCGGCGAGGGGATCACGCTGACCGACGCGTCGAAGGCGATCGGCGACTGGCCGGTGGACTGGGACGGGCTCGACCGGCGGCGACGCGGCGAGCTCGGGAAGCTCGACCGGATGCAGAAGTACGCGTACACCGAGCAGTGCCGCCGCGCATTCGTGCTGCGCTACTTCGGCGACCCCGCCGCGCGGCCGAAGTGCGATGGCTGCGACAACTGCCTCGGCGTCCGACTGCCGCCGAGCGAGGCGGAGGAGAAGGGGAAGCGCCCGAGGAAGGACCGCGGCGCGACGCCCGGGGCCTCGCGCGGCGCCGGCGCGGCCGGTGCGACCGACGCGCCGCTCTCGCGCGACGAGATCGAGCTGCTCGACCAGCTGAAGGCGGTGCGCTCGCGTCTCGCGAAGGACGAGTCGGTGCCGGCGTACGTGATCTTCCCCGACCGCTCGCTGCGCGAGATGGCGCGCGCGCGCCCGACCACGCGTGCGGCGCTCGCCGAGGTGCACGGCGTCGGCGCGACGCGGCTCGAGCGGTACGGGGCGGCGTTCCTCGAGGTGCTCGCGGGCTAGCGTCCGCGGCGGGGCGCTAGTTGCCGATCCGCTGGCAGGTCTCGATCACCATCCGCTGGAACCGGCGCGCGTCGCCGAGGATGGGCCAGAAGGAGTCGAGGAAGGCCTTCGTGTCGGCGCGGCGCTTGGGGTCGAGCCCCTCGAGCGGCATCGCCCACACCGAGTCCATCGCCGCCTTCTTCGCCTGGAAGAGCGCGAGCGTCGGCGCCCACTGCGCCGCGGTGCGACAGGGCCCGCGGTGCAGGCGGTCGCGCACCGTCCGGATCCCCAGCGTCGGGTTCGGGAACGAGTAGCGCGCGTTCACCGCGCCCGACCAGTCGAAGTCGTAGGCGACGGGGATGTAGTCGCCGGCCGGGTTCCGGAAGAGCTCGATGTTGTGCAGTGCCGACACGGACCAGTCGGTGTTG
>CAZIDS010000297.1:0-4139 GCA_964537945.1 uncultured Gemmatimonas sp.
TGTTGTCGCGCAGGTAGTCGAAGCCGAACTCGTTGTTCGTGCCGTACGTGATGTCGCAGCCGTAGGCGGCGCGGCGCTCCGGCGTCCCCGGCTCGGTGTCGTCGAGGCAGCCGACGGAGAGTCCGAGCCACGAATACAGGTGCCCCATCCACTGCGAGTCGCGGCGGGCGAGGTACGAGTTCACCGTGACGAGGTGCGCCCCGCGCCCCGGGAGGGCGTTCAGGTAGAGCGGCAGCGTCGCGACGAGCGTCTTGCCCTCGCCGGTCGCCATCTCGGCGATGCGCCCGAGGTGGAGCTGGATGCCGCCGACGAGCTGCACGTCGTAGTGCACCATGTCCCACGTGAGGTCGTGCCCGGTGACCTTGACCGTCGTGCCGACGAGGCGGCGCGCGGCCTCGCGCACCGCCGCGAAGGCCTCGGGGAGCAGGTCGTCGAGCGCGTCGCTCACTGCCTCGCGGTACTCCTTCTCCACGCCCCCCTGGCCGTCGGCGCCGCTGAGCTCGGCGTCGATCTCCTCGCGCTCGACCGGGTCGGTCGCGTCGTGCTTGCGCTTCTTGAGCTCGTCCACCTTCGCCTTGAGCGCGGCGGTGCGCTCGGCGATCGTCTCGCGGAAGCGCGCCGTCTGCCCCTGCAGCTCGGCGTCGCTCACGTCGCGCAGGCGCGCGTAGTGGCCGTTGATGTCGTCCACGATGGGCTGGACGCGGCGCTGTTCGCGCTCGTGCCGCGTCCCGAAGACCGCCCCGATCAGCTTCTTGAGCATCCGTGTTTCACTCGGTTGTATTGCGGTACAATCCGTGCGCCGCGATGTAGCCGGCGATGTCGTCGGTCACGAAGCCCCGCAGCGGGAGGCCGGCGCGGACCCGCGCGCGCACCTCGGTCGCCGAGAGGTCGATCCGGCGCGTGGCCAGCCGCTCCACGCGCACCCCGGCCGGGAGGCCGGCCTGCGCCCCTTCGCCTCGGGTCAGCACCACGAGGCGCGCCAGCGACGCGATCTCGGCCGGCTCGCGCCACTGCCCGAGCGTCGCCGCCGTGTCCTCGCCCATCAGGAAGGTCAGCTCCGCCCCCGGATGCGCCGCCCGGTAGGCGCGCAGGGTGTCGACCGTGAAAGATAACCCCTCGCGCCCCAGTTCCAGTTCGTCGACCGCCAGCCGCGGGTCGCCCGCGGCGAGCAGCCGGGTCATCGCCAGCCGGTGCTCGGCGGCCGTGATGACCGCCCCGGCCTTCAGCGGCTGCCGCCGCGCCGGGATGAACACGACGCGGTCCAGGCCGAGCTGCTCGAGCGCGGCGTAGGCGAGGAAGAGATGGCCGACGTGGGGTGGATCGAAGGTCCCCCCCAGCAGCCCGAGGCGGAGGACCATGGCGGAGAAGCCTAGGGTCGACGCGCCGGGGCGGCGGTGGAGTCGTGGGGACTCAGCTTGCAGGTCTCCAGCACGGACGGGTGCGACGGATACGTCGCACGCAGCGCCGCGCAGACCTCCTCGGCGTCGTCCTTGTAGTTCATCACCGGCAGCCGGTAGATCTCGACCATCCGCAGCATCGCCTCGCGCGCGCGGTTCGACTCCGGGAAGTCCTTCACGACGTCCTTGAAGTACAGGATCGCCGAGTCGTACGCCTTCCGGCGCGTGTAGTGCATCCCGGTCTCATAGACCTTCGCCGCCAGCATCTCGTCCAGCCGCCGCAGCTCCTTCGACGCGGTGTCGATGAGCGACGACTGCGGGTAGGCGCCGATCAGCAGGCGGTATTGCGTCTGCGCGAGCAGCCCGTACTGCGGATCGAGGCTCGGCCGCTTCCACATGCCGCCGTAGGCGCGCCCCGACATCAGGAGCGCGTCGTCGGCGAGCGTGTCGTCGGGCGTCGTCTCGGTGAGGCGGATGAACGCCTGCGCGGCCAGCAGCCGCTCCTGGCGCTTGAGGCGGGCCTGGCCGAGGTACCAGTGCGCGCGGGGGAGCAGCGAATCGCGCGTCGGCAGGTCGAGCGTCAGGCGCTCGAAGGCCGTGGCGGCGTCGCCGAACTTCCCGCGGCGGTACTTGTCCATCCCGGCCTCGTAGAGCGCCGTGGAGGTCGGGTAGTCGCGGACGTTGAAGGCGTGGAAGCAGGCCGTGCCGGGGAGCACGAGGAGCGCGGCCAGCAGGATCGGGCGTGGCATCAGGTCGGGGGCTGCATCCGCGCGGACCCCTTGAGTCCGCGGAAGTATTCGATGGTGCGCGCGAGTCCCTCGCGCAGCTGGATCGCCGGTTCCCACCCGAGCAGTGCGCGCGCCCGCGTGATGTCCGGCCGGCGCACCTTCGGGTCGTCGGTCGGCAGCGGGTGCTCCTTGATTACCGACGAGGACCCGGTGAGTTCCCGGACCAGCTCGGCGAGCTGCCGGACCGTGAATTCGTTCGGGTTGCCGATGTTCACCGGCATCCTTTCGTCACTCGTGAAGAGCCGATAGATGCCTTCGACCTCGTCCTCGACGTAACAGAAGGAGCGGGTCTGGCCGCCGTCCCCGTAGACCGAGAGCGGCTGCCCGTGGAGGGCCTGCACGATGAAGTTCGAGACGACCCGCCCGTCGCCGGGCCGCATCCGGGGCCCGTAGGTGTTGAAGATCCGGACGATCCGCGTCTCGACGCCCTGGGCCCGGTGGTAGGCCATCGTCATCGCCTCGGCGAAGCGCTTGGCCTCGTCGTAGCAGCCGCGGGGGCCGACCGGGTTCACGTTCCCCCAGTAGCTCTCCGGCTGCGGATGGACGAGCGGGTCCCCGTACACCTCGGAGGTCGAGGCGAGGAGGAAGCGGGCCTGCTTCGCGAGCGCGATGCCGAGCGCGTTGTGGGTCCCGAGCGAGCCGACCTTCAGCGTCTGGATCGGCATCTCAAGGTAGTCCACCGGGCTCGCCGGCGACGCGAAGTGCAGCACGCCGTCGAGCGCGCCCGCGACGTAGGTGTATTCCGAGATGTTGTGCCGGATGAACGAGAAGCGTTCGTGGCCGATCAGGTGCGCGATGTTGTCGGGGTGGCCCGTGAGGAAATTGTCGAGCCCCACGACGGTGTGGCCATCGCGCAGGAAGCGGTCCGCGAGGTGCGAGCCGAGGAAGCCCGCCGCCCCCGTGATCAGGACCCTCACTCGCGGCCCCGGCCGATCGAGCGGTAGGTGAAGCCGAGCGCGCGCATCTTCTCGGGGTCGTAGAGGTTGCGCCCGTCCACGAGCACCGGCGACCTCAGCGCCGCCTTCACCCGCGCGAAATCGGGGAAGCGGTACTCGTTCCAGTCCGTCACGATCGCCAGGGCGTCGGCCCCCTGCGCCGCCTCATACGAGCTCGCGGCGTAGGTGATCCGGTCGCCGAGGCGGCGCTGCGTCTCGTGCATCGCCGCCGGGTCGTGCGCGACCACGGTCGCGCCGCCCTCGAGCAGCGCGTCGATGAGCGGCAGCGACGGCGACTCGCGCATGTCGTCGGTGTTCGCCTTGAAGGCGAGTCCCCACAGCGCGACGCGCTTGCCCTTCACCGAGCCGCCGAGCGCCTCGCGCAGCTTCTCGAACATCCGCTGCTTCTGCCGCTCGTTGGCGTCCTCGACCGCGCGCAGCACGCCCATCGGCGCGCCGCGCTCCTCCGAGGTGCGCATCAGCGCCTTCACGTCCTTCGGGAAGCAGGAGCCGCCGTAGCCCGGCCCGGGGAAGAGGAAGGCCGGCCCGATGCGCGAGTCCGAGCCGATCCCCTTCCGCACGAGGTCCACGTTCGCGCCGACGCGCTCGCAGAGGTTCGCGATCTCGTTCATGAACGAGATGCGCGTCGCGAGCATCGCGTTGGCCGCGTACTTCGTCATCTCGGCCGACGGGATGTCCATCATGATGATCGGCTTCCCGGTGCGGACGAAGGGCGCGTAGAGCTCCTCCATCCGCGCCCGCGCGAACGGCGTCTCGACGCCGATCACCACGCGGTCCGGCTTCATGAAGTCCTCGACCGCCGCCCCTTCCTTCAGGAACTCGGGGTTCGAGCACATGTGGAACGGATGCTTGATGAGCGGCTTGATCACGGCCGCCACCTTGTCCGCGGTGCCGACCGGCACGGTGGACTTCGTGATCACCACCACCTCGCGCGCCGCGTGCCGGCCGATCGTCTCGGCCACCGCGAGCACGTGCTTGAGGTCGGCCGAGCCGTCCTC
>CAZIDS010000298.1:0-4129 GCA_964537945.1 uncultured Gemmatimonas sp.
CACCGAAGCCGCCGCCGACGGGGCTCGCCGCGGGCTGAGCCGCTGGAATTGGGGGGAGGACCCGGCCAAATTGCAGGATGGGACTCCCCTCTGACCGCATCCGCACGGATGCCGCGCTGACCTTCGACGACGTCCTGCTCGTCCCGCGGCACTCCCTGGTCCACCCGAAGGACGTGAGCACCGCGACCCGCTTCACGCGCGGGATCACGCTGCAGGTGCCGCTGGTCTCCGCGGCGATGGACACCGTCACCGAATCCGAGATGGCGATCGCGATGGCGCGTGCCGGCGGCATCGGCGTGCTCCACAAGAACATGTCGATCGACCGCCAGGCAGCCGAGGTCGACCGCGTGAAGCGCTCGGAGAGCGGCATGATCCGCAACCCGATCACGCTCCAGCCCGCCGCGATGCTCCGCGAGGCGGTGGCGCTGATGGCCCGCTTCCGCATCAGCGGCGTCCCGGTGGTGGACGCGCAGGGCACGCTGGTCGGCATCATCACGAACCGCGACCTGCAGTTCGAGAAGCGCCTCGACCGCCCGCTGGCCGAAGCGATGACGAAGGACAAGCTGATCACCGCGCCGGCCGGCACGTCGCTCGACGAGGCCGAACAGATCATGGGGCGCCACCGCATCGAGAAGCTCCCCGTGGTGGACGCGGCGGGGAAGCTGATCGGGCTCATCACGGTGAAGGACATCCACAAGCGCCGGCAGTACCCGAACGCGGCGAAGGACGGCGAGGGGCGCCTCCTGGTCGCGGCGGCCATCGGCGCCGGCGGCGACTACCTGCAGCGCGCGAAGGCGCTCGTGGACGCGGGCGTGGACGCGCTGATCATCGACACCGCCCACGGGCACTCGCAGGGCGTGCTCGACGCGACGGCGCAGGTGCGCGAGGCCTTCCCCGGCGCGCAGCTGATCGCCGGCAACATCGCGACGAAGGCGGCCGCGAAGGCGCTCGCCGACCGCGGGGTGGACGCGATCAAGGTCGGCGTCGGGCCGGGCTCGATCTGCACCACGCGCGTCGTGACCGGCATCGGCGTGCCGCAGCTCACGGCGATCATGGACGCGGTCGCCGGCGCCGGCGGCGTGCCGGTGATCGCCGACGGCGGCATCAAGTACTCGGGCGACATCGTGAAGGCGATCGGCGCGGGCGCGACGACCGTCATGATGGGCTCGATGCTCGCGGGCACCGAGGAGTCGCCGGGCGAGTCGATCCTCGCCGAGGGGCGCCGTTTCAAGATGATCCGCGGGATGGGCTCGCTCTCGGCCATGCAGGACGGCAGCGCCGACCGCTACTTCCAGGAGGGCGAGATGGCCTCCAAGAAGTTCGTGCCGGAGGGCATCGAGGGCCGCGTGCCGTACAAGGGCCCCGTGGCCGACGTGCTCTACCAGATGGTGGGCGGCCTGCGGAGCGGGATGGGCTACTCCGGCTGCGCGACGATCGACGCGCTGCGCACCCAGGCGGAGTTCGTGCGAATCACGCCGGCGGGGCTGCGCGAGTCGCACCCGCACGACGTGACCATCACGCGCGAAGCGCCGAACTACTCGGTCTAGCGTGTCGGACCTGCTCGCGGTCCCGGCGGCGCGGCGTGCCGCGATCGCTCGCCTCTCCGAGGCGCTGCGGCCGGGCATGACGGTCGCGCTGTCGACGCACATCAACGCCGATGGCGACGGCTGCGGCTCGCAGACCGCGCTCGTCCGCCTGCTCGGCCAGATGGGCGTGCGCTCGTTCATCGTGAATCCCACGCCGTGGCCGGAGCTCTTCCGCTGGCTGCTCGGCGACGACGTCGAGGACCGGTCGCCCCAGGGGCCGGCGGCGCTGAAGGGGATCGACCGGCTGATCGTGCTCGACATCAGCGACGTCAAGCGCCTGGGGACCCTCGCCGACGCCGTGCGCGCGCTGCCGCAGGACGCGCTCGTCATCGATCATCACCTCCCCGGCGACGAACCCCCTGGCACCACGATGCTCTCCGACACCGCCGCGTGCGCGACGGCCGAGCTCGTCTTCGATTTCGCGCGCGAGCGCGGCCTCTCGGTGACGCCGGCGATCGCGAAGTCGCTCTACACGGCGCTCGTCACCGACACCGGCGGTTTCCGCTTCGGCAACACGTCGCCGCGCTGCCTCGCCGTCGCCGCCGAGCTGCTCACGGCGGGCGTCGACCCGGAGCAGATGTACGCGCGAATCTACGGCAGCGTGCCGCTCGGCCGGCTCCACCTCCTGCGCGACGCGCTCGACAGCCTCGAGGTCGACATGGGGCACGGCATCGCGTGGGTGCGGATCGAGGCGGGCGCCCTCGAGCGGCACGGCGTCTCGAGCGAGGACCTCGACGGCGTCTCGGAGTATCCGCGCTCGGTCGCCGGCGTGAGGCTCGCGCTGCTCTTCCGCGACCTGGGCCACGGCAAGGTGAAGGTCTCGTTCCGCAGCGTGGCCGGCGTGAACGTGAACACGCTCGCGCGGACCTTCGGCGGCGGCGGGCATGCACGCGCCTCGGGAGCGCTGGTGAACGGGACCATGCCCGAGGTCGAGTCGCAGGTGCTCGGCGCGGCCCGCTCGCTCCTCGAGTCGGGCTCGCTGGCCGACTGACCTGTTACCATTCCGATCATGACCGAGACCCTCCAGGCCCGCCTCGCCGAGGCGTTGGCCCCGATCGCGAATCCCCGCACCGGCGCGTCGATCTACCAGACGCAGCAGGTGCGCGACATCGCCGCGACGCGCGACGGCAAGGTGCGCGTCACCCTGCTGCTCGGCGCACAGGACGACCCCACGCTCGCGCGCCAAGTGCGCCAAGCGCTCGAGAAGGTGGACGGCGTGACCGACGTCCGGGTGGACGTGAAGGACGCGGCCGAGGCCGCGTCCGCCGCCGCGTCCGCCGCCGCGCCGGCCCAAGGGCATGCGCACGCGTCCGCCGCGCCCGCCGCGCCCGCCCCGCCCGCCAAGGGCCGCTCGCTGCCCGTGATGGGCGAGCAGGCACCGGCCCCGCGCACGCCCCCCGCGCCGACGCCGGTCGCCTATCCGAAGCTCGGCCGCATCGTCGCCGTGAGCTCCGGCAAGGGCGGCGTCGGGAAGTCGACCGTCACGACGAACCTCGCGATCGCGCTCTCGAAGGCCGGCTATCGCGTCGGCCTGATGGACGCCGACATCTACGGGCCGAACATCCCGCGCATGATGGGCGTGGACGAAGCGCCGCCGGTGAAGAACGACAAGATCATGCCGCTCGAGGCGCACGGCGTGAAGGTGATCTCGCTCGGTTTCCTCATCGAGCGCGAGCAGCCGGCGATTTGGCGCGGCCCGATCGTGATGAAGATCATCACGCAGTTCCTCCGCGACGTGGACTGGGACACGCTCGACCTGCTCCTCGTCGACATGCCGCCGGGCACCGGCGACGCGCAGCTCTCGCTCGTGCAGGCGACTCAGGTCGCCGGTGCCGTGATCGTCACGACGCCGCAGGAGGTCGCGGTGGGCGACGCGCTCCGCGGTGCGATGATGTTCCGCCGCGTCGGCGTGCCGGTGCTCGGCGTCGTCGAGAACATGAGCTACTTCGAGTCGCCCGAGACCGGGAAGCCGATGGCGATCTTCGGCACGGGCGGCGGCAAGCGCCTCGCCGACGAGCTGCAGGTGCCGCTGCTCGGCGAGGTGCCGCTCTACCCGCCGGTGCTCGAGGGGGCCGACCGGGGCGCGCCGATCGTCGTCTCGGACGCGAACAGCACGGCCGCGAAGAAGTTCACCGCGATCGCGACCGCGGCGGCGCAGCAGCTCGGCGTGCGGACTACTGCGGGGTAGCGCCGGGGCGCGCCGGCACCGGCCGGCGCGCCGCCGCGGCGCCGGCGACCGGCGTCGGCGTCTGCCATCCCTGCATCGCCGGCTGCGCGCGCTCGGCGGCCGCGCGGCGGCCGCCGCCCGCTCGTGACATCAGTGCCGCGCCGAGGCCGGCCGAGGCCGCGACCCAGGTGATCGCGAGCGCGACGAGCCGCGCGACGAGCGCGAGAATCCCGGTCCCCTGCAGCCCCGCGGCGAGGAGCCAGGGCAGCATCAGCACGACGATGCCCAGCGCCAGCGCCTTCACCGCGTCGGCCCGCGAGATGCCCTCCTTGGGCGCCTTCTTGAGCGCGCGGCCGGCCATCAGCGCGAGCGAGAG
>CAZIDS010000299.1:0-4123 GCA_964537945.1 uncultured Gemmatimonas sp.
GAGGAGGTCGGCATCGGCGTCGATGCGCACGCGCGGCTTCAGCCCGTTCTCGGCCAGGCGATACACGAGCGAGTAGTCCTCGCAGGTGAGCGTCACCGCCGGCGCGACGGTGTTGTAGGTCTCGAAGACCTCGATCACGCCCCAGCCGCCCGAGCCCGCGGGGGCCTGCGGGCCGCGCAGCGCGGCCGCCATCCCGCCGCCGTTCATGTTGCCCGCCGGCGCCGGGCCCTGGCCTTGGCCGCCCGGGAATCCGCCGCCGCCGAAGCCCTGCCCCGCGCCGCCGTAGTTGCCGAGCTTCGTGCGCGACGTGATCATGCCGACCACGCCCGCCTGCTCGAGCCGCATGCCGAGCGTGCCGGTGCCGAGGCCCATCGAGCGGCCCGTCCCGCGGTAGAGGCGCGTGCTGTCGCGCGTATCGCTCGCCCAGTCCGCCTGCACCGCGCGGAAGGACGAATCGAGCGCGGCGCGCGAGGCCGGCGTGCCGAAGCGGAACCAGTCTTCGGACGGACGGCAGGTCGGGAAGGCCGGCGACAGGAGCACGATCTTCCCGCGCGCCTGCGGCAGCCACTTCACGAACTCGGTCGAGTCCTTGAACTTCGGCAGCACGACGGCTTCGGCCGTGACCGGGCGGCCCTTCGTGCCCGGGCTCCACGCGAGCATCGTGCCCTCGAGCGAGCGCGTGCGCGGCCCGACGAGGTCGATGTGCGACGTCCCGCGGCGCCAGCCGCGCCACGTGCCGTAGACGTCGCGGCGCGCGTCGATCCCCCACTTCTTGTACTGCGCCACCACCCAATCGCTCGCCGACGCGAAGCCGGGGCTGCCCGTGAGTCGCGGACCGATCGAGTCGAAGAGCACCTGGCCGAGGTCCTCGACCATCGAGCTGTCCATGCCGACGGACCAGATGCGCTTGAGCACCTGGTCGTCGGTCGGGAAGGTGAGCGGGACGCGGCCGGCGATGGGGCCGGCGGGAGCCGCCGGGGCCTGCTGCGCCGCGAGCGAGGGCGCGGCGAACGCGGCGACGAGGGCCGCGGCGAACAGCTTCGATGTGCGCATGGGTGGGATGGAGTGACTGAGGACGCGCGCGAGGCGCCAGTGACGCGCCCTGAAGTTACGCCCCCGCCCCGGCCCCCGTTGGCCGTCACGGCTCCGCGATCATCCGCCGCTGATGCTCCGCATTCCAGTTGTCCGGCGCAACGCGCAAAGCCCTCTCGTACGCCGCCTTCGCCTCCGCCTTTCGTCCGGCCGCCCGGAGCCCATCCCCCAGCGAATCCCACACCTCCCACCTCTCCGGGAACCGCTCCGCATTCAGCTCGAACCCCGCCACCGCATCCGCCGTGCGCTGTTGCGCGAGCAGGTCGTACGACAGCGAGTTCATCGTGCCGTATGTGAACGGCTCCCACCACGAAATCGCGCCGTGCCGCGCCTTGAGCTGCGCCCAGAGCGCCCGCGCCGCAACGCCCCCCTGCTCCCGCAGCGTCGTCGGCACGTCGGGATACGGCGCCGGCGCGGCGAGGATCTGGTCCACCGCCGGATCGCGTCCGGCGAAGTAGTCGGCGCCGGTCATCTCGCCGGGCACCTGCACGGGCACCACACGGATGCCCTCGCCGCGCGTCTCGAAGCTCGTGTTGGTCGAGATCGACACGCCGATGCCGTGCGCCGGCAGCGTCGAGCCGCCCGCATCCCCTGACGAGTTGTACGCGACGCCCATCGGTTCGCCGACGAGGATCGCGTTCGTGTGCCGCAGCAGGTCGAGCACCGTGCCCGCCGCCGCGCTGAAGGTCTTGCGGCCCGTGATCACGAAGAAGCGTCCGCGTCGCCCGATGCTCGCGTCGCGCTTCACGAACTCGTTGACGATCGCGGGCGTGAGCGTGCCGTCGCCGCCGCTGTCGTAGCGCAGGTCGAGGATGAACCGCTTGGTCGCCTCCGGCGCGCTGTCCACGTGCGCGAGTGCCGCACGGATCTCCTCGAGCAGCGTCTGCGGCGAGAAGGCGCTCTTCGCGACGATGTTCCCGAGCCCGAAGTAGATGGCGCTGTCGGCGGGGAGCACCGTCCACCAGTAGGCGCGCCGCCCGCGCAGGTGCACCGGCAGGTCGCCGTTCTTCGCGTGGTCGCGGTACTGCGCGCCCGCGCGGCCACCGAAGGCCGTGACGAGCGGGAGGTCGGGCGGGCCGTAGAGCTCGCCGTACTGCGCCCAGCTCACGTCGCCCTTCTTCGTGTCGACCGCCGCGAGCGTGAGCACGCCGCGGTCGGTCTCGAGCGCCAGCTCGTCCTCCCGCGGCGTGACGCCGAGTGCGCGCGCGAGCACGGCGCTCGAGAGGTACGCGATCCCTTCGCGCCGTCCGAACTCGTTGTCGCCAGCGCTCAGCGCGAGCATCGCGCGCACGGCGCTGTCGGCGCTCATCGTCCCCACGCGCAGCACCTTCGCGCCCGCGAAGCGCTGCTGTGCCGCCGGCACCGCGGTGAGATGGAGCCCGTCGGCGAAGAGGTAGAACCGGACGGGATACCACCGCGTGCCCGCGGGCCCGAGGTCGGAGATGAACGTGTGCCCGTCCTCGAGGCTCGCGACGAGTCGCATCATCCCGGCGAGGCGCTGGCCGTCGGTCGCCGTCGCGTTGGCGCGGCGGAGCGCGGCCACCTGCCGGTCGAACGCCTCGCGCGTGGTGTGCGCCCAGGGCCGCGGATGCACGCGCGTGATGCGCGCGACGAGCGTGTCGAGGTCGGCGTTCCAGCCCGCAGCCGAAGAAGCAACCGCGCCCTGCGCCCCGAGGGGCGCGGTGGCGACGAGCAGGATGAGACACGAATGGAGGGCGAGGCGCATCGTGGCGCTCCCGTCAGGAGGGGGTGGGCACATCAGCCAGCACCCCCGTTCGACCGCGCGGCGATTCGAAGGGTTCGAATCGCCCGCGGTCAGGCGGACTCAGGACGCGCGGCGTGCGCCCATGCGGCGCGCCATCTCGCGCCGGTCACCCATGCGGCGGTCGCCGTCGCGGCGATCACCTTCGCGCCGCTCGCCCACGCGGCGGTCCGGCACCGTCTCGGCCGCGTCGAGCCAGCCGCGCTGCGTGATCAGCAGCGCGAGACTCGCGTTGTACCGCCGGTCGAGCCCGCGCCGGTCGCCGTACCGCCGCTGCATCACGCGGCGGCCGTCCGCACGCAGAGGCGGTTCCCGGCGGTCGGACTCACGCCGGTCGCGCGGCTCGCGCCGCTCGAGCGTCCCTTCGTTCATGGCCGCGCCCACGGCGTGCCCTGGTCGCGCCGCGACACCGGTCGAAGTCCCTTGTAGATGAATCGCTGCACGCGCTTCCCCTCGTAGGTCTCGGTCGTGAAGATGTTGCCGCGCGAATCGGTCGCGATCGAGTGCACCGCGAAGAACTGCCCCGGCTGGCGGCCGCCATCGCCGAACATCGTCAGGATCTCGAGCGACTGCCGGTCCATCACGTAGACCCGCTCGTTCTTCCCGTCGGCAAGGTAAAGATACTTCTGCTGCGGGTCACGGGAGAAGGCGATGTCCCAGACCGACCCGTCCCCCCGGGTGAGGCGGGCTATCTGCTGTTCCTTCACGAACTTGCCCTCCTTCGTGAACACCTGGATCCGGTCGTTCACCCGGTCGCAGACGTAGACCATCCCGTCGTTCGTGGGCTCGGCGCAGTGCACCGGGGTCCGGAACTGCGGGATGAGCGGGACGTCCGGGTTGTAGGGGCCGTAGTTCGAGTCGCTGGGCACATTGCCGTACGCGCCCCAGAAGCGCTTGATCGTGCCCGTGTTCATGTCGAGCACCGCGACACGCTTGTTGCCGTAGCCGTCGGCGAGGTAGGCCTCCGACTTCGGGATGTCGAACGAGATCTTCGCGACGCGCCCGAAGTGCGTCATGCTGCGCGAATCGGCGCGCTGGCCCGGCGTCCCGTACTGCGCGATGAACTTGCCGTCGTTCGTGAACTTCAGGATGTGCGAGTCCCAGCCGCCGCCGACCGAGTCGGGGCTCCCGTTGCCGCCGATCCAGACGTTCCCGAGATGGTCCACCGTGATGCCGTGATTGCTCGTCGGCCACACGTACCCCTCGCCCGGCCCGCCCCACGCCCGCACGAGGTTGCCCTCGGGGTCGAACTCCAGCACCGGCGGCGCC
>CAZIDS010000300.1:0-4117 GCA_964537945.1 uncultured Gemmatimonas sp.
GTACGTCTATTTCGCGCGGCCCGACTCGAAGGTCTTCAGCGGGTCGGTGGACCGCGCGCGGCGCGCCCTCGGGCGGCGGCTCGCGCAGGAACACCCGGCCCCCACCGCGGACTTCGTGTTCTCCGTGCCGGACTCGTCGAACTCCGCCGCGCTCGGCTTCTCCGAGGAGAGCGGCCTGCCGCTCGAGCTCGCGCTCATCCGCAACCACTACGTGGGGCGCACCTTCATCCAGCCCACGCAGAGCGGGCGCGACGCGAAGGTGAAGGTGAAGTACAACGCGGTGCGCGAGATCCTGCAGGGCAAGTCGGTCGTGATGGTGGACGACTCGATCGTCCGCGGCACGACGACGAAGGGGCTCGTGAACCTCATCCGCGCCGCCGGCGCGCGCCAAGTGCACATGCGCGTCTCGTCGCCGCCGATCACCGGGCCGTGCTACTACGGCATCGACACGCCGGACAAGGCGCAGCTCATCGCGGCGAACCAGAGCGTGGCCGAGATCGCCAGGACCATCGGCGTGGACACGCTGGGCTACATCTCACTCGACGGGATGCTCGAGGCGGTGCCGAACGGGCCGGACGGGTTCTGCCACGCGTGCTTCAGCGGGCAGTACCCGACGCGGCCCCCCTCGGCGCCGGAGAAGCTGCGGCTGGGCTGAGGCGGACCTTCCGGTACCAGACGGTCACGTCCCCGTTCTGCACCGGCACGACATCGGCGGGACGAGGCGGGATGGTGACGCCGGGGATCGCGGGGAGCCCCGGCGCGCCCGCCGTGAGATGCAGTTCCACCACCGCGTCGCGCGGGACGTCGAGCACCGCGACGAACCCCGAGTCCGGCGGCGACGTGAACGGCAGCGCGAGCGCGCGCGGCACGCGGCGATAGCGCGTCGTGTCGAGCATCCGCCCGTCCACCGAGATCGCCCTTGCATCCTCGGCGCCGTTCACGAGCAGTGTGAGCGCGCCCGCGGGCGCGCGGAACCGGACCGTGAGCCGGCGTCGCTCGCCGGAGACCGAGTCGGCGACCACCGTCGCCTCAGGCGCGCCCGTCGTCACGCGCGGCACGCTCCGCAGCGCCGCCGCCTGCGGCACGCCCCGCGCGTCGAAGATCCATCGCATCGCGGAATCCGCCGTCGCGGCACGCGCGATCTGCCGGCGCTCGCCGAGCGCCTCGGCGGCCCAGTCGCCCGGCCGCGTCAGCGTCGCCGGCGCGACGAGCCACGCCGAGTCCCGCTCGGCGCTCGTGACGTACGTGAGGTTCACGGTCGCCGCGTAGCGTTCGCTGCGGCGCACGGTCGCGACGCCGGCGACGATCGTCGCCAGTGCCACGGCGCCCACCACGCCCGTGGCGCGCCAACGCTGTTCGCCGGCGATCGCCTCGAGGTGCGGCAGGAGGAGCCACGCGGTCATCGTGACGAGCACCGCGGTCGCGGTGCCGCCCGGCCCCGACAGCGGCAGCGTGTAGCCGCCGGTCGTGTAGGTCACCGGGACGAGGATCGCGAGCGCGAGCGCGGTCGCGAGCCAGAGGACGAGACCGCTGATCCTCCCGGTGGACAGCACGGCCGCGAGCACGGCGCACGCCGGCACGGCGAGCAGGTACATCGCGCCGGGCAGGCGGAGCGCCAGCACGACGGCCAGCAGCGTCCACGCCACGAGCGCGCCCGCGTGGAGCGCGTGCTCCGAGGCCCATCGGCGCATCAACGCCCACGACGCCATCGCGACGGTGAGCGCGAACGACGCGTAGGCGGCGGCATAGACCGGTCGCCACGACGGCCAGCCGTCCCAGCCGCGGCTGGCGTGCAGCGATTCGATCGAACCGCTGAGCTTCGTGACGAGGAACGCGGCCACCGTGACCGACACCGCGAGGCCGACGACACCGAGCGCGAGGCCAAGGCCCCATCGGGTCTCCGTGCGCGCGCGGCGCACGATGAGCAGGTTCAGGAGCACGAGCACGACGATGGCGAACGGCATCCTCGCCCCTTCCGGCAGCACCACGAGTCCCACGAACGGCAGGTCGAAGAAGATCGCATCGCCCGTCACCGGCCTCGGCAGGGGTCCGTCGCCGAACGCGCGCACCAGCGCCAGCATCTGCTCGCCGTGGTGCTGCAGCGAGCCCGGGTCGAGGAAGCCGACACCGTCGTGTCCGGTGTGATAGCGCTCCACCCCATCCACGAAGGCGAAGTTGAGCGCCGGCTTCCCGAGTTGATGCAGCTCGGAGAGGTCGGTGTCGTTGGGCAGCGACCGGTAGACGGTGACGCTCAGCGAGCTGCCGCTCACGTCGCCCACCGTCCGCAGCACGCGCGCCACGTCGAGGTTCCCCGCGCCGGTCTCGAACATCAGCGAACGTCCCTCGGTGCCGCGCGCCTCGAAGTCGAGCACGACCTCGGCGTCCTTCGCCCAGGGATGCTCGCGCACGAACGCCGCCGCCCCGAGAAGCCCCGCTTCCTCGCCGTCGGTGAAGAGGGCGATCACGTCGTGCTCGAGCGGCGGACCCGCTCGGAGCGCGCGCAGCGTCTCCAGCAGCGCCGCCACCCCGGCGCCGTCGTCGCCGGCGGCCGGCGAGGCCCAGACGCCGTCGTGGTGCACCGCCACGAGCACGGCCTTCCCGCCCGGCACGCGGCCCGGCACGCGCGCAAGGATGTTCACGACGTGCCCCGCGACCGGATACCGCGTCCCCACCGCCGTGGCTTCCTGCAACTGGGGCTGCAGTCCGAGCGCCTGCAGCCGCCCCGTGATGTACTCCCGCACCGTCATCGCGCCGGCGCCCCCGGTGGGGTGCGGCCCCGCCGCGATCACCCGCTCGTGCTCGAGGGCGCGCATCGCGGAGAAGGCCGTGGCAGGGGCGTCGGCGGGAAGAGGCGCCGGCGTCCGTGTCGCGCGGGCGACGAGGGCGCAGACCAGCGCGAGGAGCAGCGCGACGGGAGCGAGCGGGCGAAGGCGGTTCATGGACCGATTCGTGGCGTGGTTCGTGCAGAGGACAGCCGGGGGATTCTCACTCCGAATGCCCAGCCGGGCCAGTCCGCCCCGCGACTGCCCCCCGGCGCGTATCTTGCCCGTGCTGTCCCACCCCTTTCGGCGGCGGACTTCGACGCATGCAGCAATCCGTCTTCTTCTTCGGGAACGGCAAGGCCGAGGCGACCAAGGACGACCGCGACCTGCTGGGCGGCAAGGGCGCGAACCTCGCCGAGATGACCAACCTCGGCGTGCCCGTGCCTCCGGGCTTCACGATCGCGTGCACGCTCTGCGATTCGTACCTCACCACGCAGCGGATCCCCGACTGGCTCCCGCCGATGGTCGAGCAGTCGCTCGCGCGGCTCGAGGAGGCCGCGGGCCGCAAGTTCGGCGACCGCGCCAATCCCCTGCTCGTCTCGGTGCGCTCGGGCGCGCGCGTGTCGATGCCCGGGATGATGGAGACGATCCTCAATCTCGGCCTGAACGACGAGACCGTGCAGGGGCTCGCCGCACAGAGCGGCTCCGCGCGCTTCGCGTGGGACTCGTACCGCCGGCTCCTGCAGATGTACGGCGACGTCGTGCTCAACGTCCCGCTCGCCGACTTCGAGCACCTGCTCGCCGCCAAGCGTCTCGTCACCGGCGCGAAGACCGACGCCGAGCTCCCCGCGGACGCACTCGAGCAGCTGGTCCACGAGTACCAGCAGCTCATCAAGGCCGCCACCGGCAAGCCCTTCCCGCACGACCCGCGCGAGCAGCTCTGGGGCGCGATCGAGGCGGTGTGGAAGAGCTGGATGCTCAAGAAGGCCGTGGACTACCGCCGCGTGAACGGCATCGGCGAGACGCCCGGCACCGCGGTGAACATCGTCGCGATGGTCTTCGGCAACCTCGGCGAGGATTCGGGCACGGGCGTCGCCTTCACGCGCGACCCGAGCACGGGCGAACGCCTCTTCTACGGCGAGTTCCTCGTCAACGCGCAGGGCGAGGATGTCGTCGCCGGCATCCGCACGCCGCAGCCGATCACCGAGATGGCGACGAAGCTCCCCGAGGCGTACGGCGACCTGCTGCGCACGCAGTCGCTCCTTGAGCGGCACTTCCGCGACATGCAGGACCTCGAGTTCACGGTCGAACGCGGCAAGCTCTTCCTGCTCCAGACGCGCATCGGCAAGCGTACC
>CAZIDS010000301.1:0-4113 GCA_964537945.1 uncultured Gemmatimonas sp.
GAGCGAGGCGAGCACCGCCGAGGCAGGGATCCCCTGGACCTCGGCGGCGGCGTAGAGATCCGAGCTGATCGGGTCCTTCTCGGACTTCTCCCCGCCGCAGCAGGACGGCCCGCAACAGGCGGCTTCGCCCTTCTCGGCCTGCTTGGCGGCCGCGCCGTACCGGGCGCGGACGAGGCCGTGGATCTCGGGGGCGGTGGTCGGAACGGTGGTCGGAACGGTGGTGCTGGTCATGGTGCGGTCTCCCAATGGAGTGGTGTGGTGGTTCGGACCACTCCGGGGGTCCGCGTTCATCCGTCTGCGGTGGTGCAGGACTGCGGTGCTTCGGGCCGTCGGGCAGGCGTCGGAGGCGTCAGGCGCAGCAGGCGACGGGCAGCTTCTTGCGTTCGGTCGCGGGCACGCGATAGGCGGCGACCGCCTGTTCGACGTGCTCGAGCGAGTGGCGGTCGAGCTGGTAGTAGGCCCATCGCCCCTCGCGGCGGCTGGAGATGAGGCCCGCGTCGCGAAGCGTCTTGAGATGGAACGACATCAGTGATTGGCCACAGGCGAGCGCCGCCTGGAGGTCGCACACGCAGGCTTCGCCGGCGCGCAGGAGGTCGAGGATGCGGAGGCGGCGGGGGTCCGAGAGCGCGTGGAAGAGCGCGGCGTGGCGCTCCAGGCTCTCGGACGCCGCGGCATCGCGGGGCCGGGCGGGTGGTTCGGCCAAGGGGAGGGTGCGGGTCATGAATCAACGTAACAAGATTGATTGATGAATGCAATAGGCTACTGAATGATTCCCTCGACACGACCGTTAACGGGTGTATCGTATGGTCCCATGACCTCCCATTCCTGGCAGTTCTTCCGCGCCGGCGGCTCCGACCAGGTGGCGCTCGAGCGTGGCGCCGACCTCCTCGCCCTCGATGAGCTCGACCCGAAACTCTGGGTCGCCCTCGCCTGTCCCGTCGCCGGCCTGGAGCTCGATGAACGGACCCTCCGGCTGATGGACACCGATGGCGACGGCCGCATCCGCGTCCCCGAGGTGATCGCCGCCGTGAAGTGGGCGGGGTCCGTGCTCACCTCGCCCGACACGCTGCTCAAGGGCGGCGACCTGCCGCTGAGCGTGATCAACGAAGCGACGCCGGAGGGCAAGGCGATCGCGGCGTCGGCGCGCGAGATCCTGGCGAACCTCGGCAAGGGGAGCGCGACGTCGATCAGCGTCGCCGACACGATGGAGACCGCGAAGGTCTTCGCGCAGACGACGTTCAACGGCGACGGCGTGGTGCCGGTGGAGATGATCGACGACGCGGCCACGCGGGAAGCGGGCGAACGCGTGATGGCCCATTGGGGCCCGATCGACGACCGCAGCGGGAAGCCGGGGATCAACCAGCCGGGGGTGGACGGGTACTACGGCGCGTGCGCCGCGTACGACGACTGGTGGAAGGAGGGCGAGGCGAACGCGAAGGACCTCCTCCCGCTCGGCGAGGCGACGCCCGCCGCGGTGAAGGCGATGCTCGCCGTGCGCGCGAAGGTGGACGACTACTTCGCCCGGTGCCGGCTCGCGGCCTTCGATCCGCGCGCGATGAGCGCGGTGAACCGCCGCGAGGACGAGTACCTCGCGATCGCGGCGTCGGACCTCTCGATCACGGCGCAGGAAGTGGCGGGCTTCCCGCTCGCGCGCGTGGAGGCGGGGCGCGCCCTCCCGCTCACGTCGAAGGGGGCGGCGGGCGACGGGATCAATCCCGCGTGGGCCGATGCGATCGCGACCTTCCGCAGCGCCGCTGCGAAGCCGATCCTCGGCGGCGACGCCGCGACGCTCGACGAGGCGGGGTGGGCGAAGGTGCAGTCGGTGCTCGCCGCGCACGAGGCGTGGTCGGCGCGGAAGGCGGGGGCCGCGGTGGAAGGGCTCGGGATCAACGGCGTCCGCGCGCTGCTCGCGGGCGGCACGAAGGCGGCGCTGACGAAGCTGATCGCGCAGGACGCGGCGAAGGAGCCGGAGATGAACGCGATCGCCGCGGTGGAGCGGCTCGCGCGCTATCATCGCGACCTCTGCACGCTGCTGAACAACTTCGTCGCGTTCCGGGACTTCTACGCGCGCCAGCGGCCGGCGGTCTTCCAGGTGGGGACGCTCTTCCTCGACGGGCGCAGCTGCGACCTCTGCGTGCGCGTGGACGACGCGGGGAAGCACGCGGCGCTCGCGGGCCTCGCGAAGAGCTTCCTCGCGTACTGCGACCTGCGGCGCGGCACCGAGACGATGACGATCGCGGCGGCCTTCACGGACGGCGACAGCGACAATCTGATGGTCGGGCGCAACGGCGTCTTCTACGACCGGCACGGGCACGACTGGGATGCGACGATCACGAAGCTGATCGAGAACCCGATCTCGATCCGGCAGGCGTTCTGGTCGCCGTACAAGAAGCTGGTGCGGATGATCGAGGAGCAGGTCGCGAAGCGCGCGGCGGCGGGGGAGGCGAGCGCGAACGCGCGGCTCGATTCGGCGGCCGTGGGGACGGCGAACGTCGAGAAGACTGTGGCGGAGCCGAAGAAGATCGACGTCGGGACGGTCGCGGCGCTGGGCGTCGCGGTCGGCGCGGTGGGCGCGTTCCTCACCGCGCTCGTCGGCTACCTCACGGGGCTGCTCACGCTGCCGTTCTGGAAGCTGACGCTCGCGGTGGGCGGGATCCTGGTGCTGATCTCGACGCCGTCGATGGTGATCGCGTGGCTCAAGCTGCGCCAGCGCAACCTGGGGCCGATCCTCGACGCGAACGGGTGGGCGGTGAACGGGCAGGTGAAGATGAACGTCCCGTTCGGCGCGGCGCTCACGCACGTCGCGAAGCTGCCGGATGGGGCGGGGAGCTCGTTCGCGGTGAAGTATCCCGAGCCGCCGACCGCGTTGCCGAAGCTCATCGTCTTCCTGATCGGCGTCGGGTTCGTGATCTCGCTGCTGAACGGGATGGGGATCATCAACACGCTCACGGGGGGGCGGCTCGGGTCGCCTGCCGTCTCGGTGGAGCGGCCGACGCCTGGGGTGCCCTAGGACGACTGCGACGGCTTCAACACACGAAACGGCGGAGGAGCCAAGAGCCCCTCCGCCGTTCTCCGTGTCCTCCGTGCCCTCTGCGGTGAACGCCGTTGCCGTTCCGAAGGCCTACGGCGACACCGTCTGGATCTCGACCCTCGAGGCCTGCGCGGCACTCCTGAAGATCCGGTGCGTCTGCGCCTTGAAGTCGGACTCGCGGGCCTCGAAGATGTTCGGCACCCACGTCTGCGGATTGCGGTCGATGATCGGGAACCAGCTCGACTGCACCTGCACCATGATCCGGTGCCCCTTGAGGAACCGGTAGCTCTGCGTGTGGAGGTCGATCGTGAACGGCGTGACCTGGTTCGGCACGAGGGCGACCGGGTGCTCGAACGACCGGTGGTAGCGCCCGCGGAAGACGTCGTTCGCGATCATGAACTGGTATCCGCCGAGGCGGAAGTTCTGCGGGTACTCCTGCGGATAGACGTCGATGAGCTTCACCACCCAGTCCGCGTCCTGGCCGGTGGTCGACGCGAAGAGCTTCGCGACGATCTCGCCGGCGACGACGACGTCCTCGGTGAGCGGCTCGGTCACCCAGCTCAGCACGTCGGGCCGGCCCTCGACGAAGCGCTGGTCCTCGAGGAGCCAGGTGCTCCACCCCGACCCGCGCGGATAGTACGTGGGCTCGATCGGGCGCGGGCGATACGGGACCGGCTTCGCCGGGTCGCTCACGTAGGAGTCGAACGCGTTCGCGGTCTCCGTCGGCGCCGTGAACGACAGCCGCCCGTCCGCGTGGAAATAGAGCGACCGCCGCGTCGCCTCCTTCGGGGGCCACGCGCTGAACGTGCGCCATTGATTCGCGCCGCTCTCGAAGACGAGCGCCTCGTCCCGCCGCGGTGAGCCGCGGTCCTTGAGATAGAAGGCGAAGAAGGGCGCCTGCACGTTCGCGCGGTACCAGGCGCCCGTCGGCGACCCGAAATCGATCTTGCCGAGCACCTGTCCGGGGCCGCCGCTCCATCCGCCGTGCCGCCACGGGCCGACGACGAGGAAGTTCTTCGCCTGCGCGTCCCTCTTCTCGAGCTCCGAGTAGATGAGCATCGGGCCGTAGAAGTCCTCCTGGT
>CAZIDS010000302.1:0-3981 GCA_964537945.1 uncultured Gemmatimonas sp.
CGCTGGCTACCTGGTGGTGGTGTTCTTCATCGCCCAGTTCATCGCGCTCTTCACGTGGAGCAACATGGGACTGGTGCTCGCCGTGCAGGGCGCCGACGCGCTGAAGGCGATGCACCTGGGGCCGATCCCCCTCCTTCTCGCGATGGTGCTGGTGACCGCCGTGCTCGACCTCGTGCTCGGCTCGGCGGCGGCCAAGTGGGCGATGCTGAGCCCCGTGCTCGTGCCGATGCTGATGCTGCTCGGCTCCTCGCCGGCGCTCACGCAGGCGGCGTACCGCGTGGGGGACAGCATCACGAACATCATCACGCCGCTGGCGAGCAACTTCCCGCTCGTCCTGATGTACGTGCAGCGCTACGAGCCGAAGGCGGGCATCGGCACCGTGACGGCGACGATGCTGCCGTATTCGCTCGTGAACCTGCTGGTGTGGCCGCTGCTGCTGGTGGCGTGGATGCTCACGGGGTGGCCGCTCGGGCCGGGGTGATGGGCGTTCCGGACGAGCGCTTGGCGGTAAGAGTCAGCCTCCGTCCAAGCGGTGGGCGGAGATGCCGCAGAGATCGGTGGCGGCGTGATCGCGCGCCCGTCAGCGACCGCTCTCGCGCTTCCGCGAACTGCGCTTCACGCGTCGTGGTTGCAGCCCGGCCGCGACGATGGCGCGATTCCACCGCCCGAACCGCCGCAGCACGGTCGTCCGACCGAACGGCAGTAGGCCCGCCAGCGCGTCGTTCATTCCGGGTGAGCGGCCGTAGCGTGCATGGAACGCCTGCAGTCCACGGATGATCGCGGCGCGGTCATATCCGTCGACGCCGCGCATGGACGCCCGTGAACGGAGTCGCCACAGGCGGCGCGACGCTTCTGCTAGGCCAAGCTCGCGCACCACCCGCTTCGCATCCTCGGCGGCGCAGCTTGCGAGCCGCGCAAGGCTGCGCAGGTCACGGCACGCGGGGTCGCGCAGCGCTGCGACCACGCGCCGGGGGTCCGCGTCCACGCGCCCCCCTCGCATGTCCGCCCGGTCCCGGTACCCGTGGTCGCGAAGCACCTGTCGCACCCGCTCCCGGCTGACGCCGGCGGCGACGGCGACGTCGGTCATCGTCATGCCGTTGCGAACGAGGTGAGCCCACGCCGCGGCGCGCGCCTTGCGATGCTTGGCGCGTGCCGCGAGCGTGGTCGGCTGCGCGGCGTCAGGAGCGGCGAACCTGCCGAGTGATCGATTCGTCATCCTGGCTGCCTGCGGAAGCACCGGAGCTCGCTGAGGATCACGTACTCGAGTCCGGCTTCCGGGCGCGGACGCCGGCCGCGAGCACCTCGCAGGCCTCTTCCCAGAGCGCCTGCGACACGCGCACCTTCTGGTCCGCCGTCATCGCGCGCAGCGCGCGCGCCTGGAGGTCGAGGGCCGTCTCCACCCCGGCAAGATACACCAGAGCCGGCGGGCGCGATGACCGCGTTCGAGACTGCCTTGCGGCCCGGATGCCGATCCCGCGACCCCTTGACCCGTTACGCGCGCCGAGCGTACCCTCGGCGTGAGATGACTCGATGCGCGCCCGGGCGATGTTTCGGGCCGGATCGCGATCGATGGGATGCGCCCCAAGGCGCGAAGGAGATATCGTGACCGACGACATGGGCATCTTCCGAACCGACATCGAGATCGAGAACCCGAAGAGTCCCGGCGACCGCGTGCGCGTCGAGTCCGTCCTCGTGGACACCGGCTCCGAACTCACCTGGCTTCCCGCGCCGGTGCTGGAGTCGATGGGCATCGTGCGCGTGAAGCGGTTGAGCTTCCGTCAGGCCACGGGTCAGTTCGTCGAGCGCTGGGCGGGCGGCGCGTGCATCTTCGCCGCGGGCACGCAGTCGTTCGACGACGTCGTGTTCGCCGAGCCGGGCGACCTCTCGCTCCTTGGCGCGCGCACACTTGAAGGTCTCAACGTCATCGTGGACCCGGTGAACCGGCGGCTCGTCGACGCCGGCGCGATGCCGGCCGCCGCCGCTTAGCCCGCACCCGTTAACCCCTCCGCGCCTCTCCCGCTCGGCCGGTTCGCTTGGTAATCTGAGAGCCGTCGCCCCCAATCAAGGACCGCCCCCATGATCGCCCTCATCCTGATCGCCCAGCTCGCCGCCACCGACGTCCCCTGCTCCGTCCCCGTCCCCGACAGCTCCGGCGCGTGGAAGCAGGTCGAAGCCGAGAACGTGACCTTCTGCGTCCCCGCCGGCTGGCGCGTCCGCGGTACCCGCGCGAGTTACGGCGGCGGCAGCATCCGCTGGGAACACACCGCGTCGCAGGGCGGCTCCCGTCAGTCCGCCGGTCCGCAGAGCATCAGCGGATCTCGCAACGCCAACAGCAGCCCCGTCCGCAGCGAAGCGCTGCCCGAGATGATCGGCGGCCGGCAGGCCGTCGTGATGCGGCAGATGGGTGTCGGCCGCCTCCAGACGAGCGTCGTCTTCTCCGCGCCGCCGCAGTTCTCGATCACCGGCGAGGCGGCAGGCGACGAGCAGGTCAAGGTGCAGCTCGCGGTCTACCGCACCATCCGGTTCAAGGAGCAGGAGGAGTAGCGCGTCCGCACTGCGCGAGTAGCCTGCCTCCAGGCCCAGCGGAACGCCAGCGACGCGAACACCGACGCGTCGGCGTACGCGACCTTCAATCGCGCTCCGTGAGGAAGCGGTCGAGCGCCCCGGGGAGACGGACGCCGAGCGGGAAGTCGGACGCGCCGCGCGGCCCCTCGATCCGGTGGAGCAATCCCGCGCGCTCGAGCTCCTCGTGCCGCTCGGCGGTCGACTTCGCCTCGTACAACGGGTACTTGCGGGCCATGATGTCACGTTACCGGATTCTGACCGATCTGGTCAACGACTCCATCGCCCTCCGGACCCCTTTCGCGCGCCGGCCGGCCCCAGCGCAGTCGCGTTCCCATTCAACCTCGACCATCATTAACGCGTAAATTTTTCCCCTCCCTCCCGCCGTGCCCCAACCCATCGCCGTCTCCCTCTACGACCAGGCGGCCCAGGTCCGATGGATCATGCACGCGGCGTGCGCGGCCACGTTCACACTGGCGATGACGATCCTCGCCACGCGCCTGCGACGCCCGGTGATGCGCACCATCGCCACGGTCTGGTGGTGGCAGCTCCTCATCGCGCTCAACCTCGTCGTCTACTTCTACTGGCGCGAGCTGTTCACCGACTACACCTCCATCCGCATCCTCGGCACCCTCGCGCTCCACGTGCCCTCCTTCGCGCAGGCGCCGCTGCTGCGACGCCTGCGCGCGATGCTCGAGGGTTGCGACGACGGCGAGACGCGCGACACCTACCAGCTCGGTCGCTGGGCCGCACTCGGCGTGGTCACCACGGTCCTCTTCGAATCCGCACGCTCGGCCTGGCCCGACGCCGCCACGGGGATCACGTTCATCGGCTCGCGCGCGGTCGCGGTCGTTCCCTACCTCTACGCCCTCTGGCCGCGCGAAGGCGGCGCCGCATCCCCCTCGCGGGCGACGCGCCTCGCGGCCAACGCCTTGGTCCTCGCGCTCGCCATCCGCGCCGCCACCATCGGCATCGACCTCGTCGTGCGCCTCGCCCCCTGGCCCGACTCGGCCGCCGGCCTCCTCACCGCCTTCGTCGTCACCATCAACCTCGTCGCGCTCACCGCCTTCGGCACGATCCTCCTGTTCGTCGCGCTGGAGAACGAGCGCGCGATCACCATGCGGCAGGCCGCCGCGCTGCACGCGGCCGAGCTGCGCGAAGCGGGCTCGCAGCGCCTGCAGAGCCTCGGCCGGCTCGCGAGCGGCGTGGCGCACGACTTCAACAACGTGCTCGCGGCCGCCATCTCCTCGGCGCAGGAGGCGGTGCGGCTCGAGGAGGATGGCGCGAAGGTCCGTCCGGAGATCGACGCCATCGAGGCCGCCGGCCGCCAGGGGATGGCGCTCACGCGGCAGCTGCTCGACTACGCCCGCCCGCGCCCGGAAGTGCAGCAGCGCTTCGTCCCCGCCGAAGTCCTGATGG
>CAZIDS010000303.1:0-3976 GCA_964537945.1 uncultured Gemmatimonas sp.
TGCCCGGGAACATCGCCTTGTCGACCGTCTTCGCGTGCTCGGCCTTGCACAGGATGAGCCCGCCGCGCGGGCCGCGCAGCGTCTTGTGCGTCGTCGTCGTGACGACGTCGGCGAAGGGGACCGGGTTCGGGTAGACGCCGGTCGCGGCGAGGCCCGCGAAGTGCGCCATGTCCACCATGAAGATCGCGCCGACCTCCTTCGCGGCCTCGGCGAACTGCGCGTAGTCGAGCACGCGCGAGTAGGCGCTGTAGCCGGCGATGATCATCTTCGGCTTCTCGCGGCGCGCGGTCTCGCGCATCGCGGCGTAGTCGATCAGCCCCTGGTCGTTGACGCCATAGTGCACGGCGCGGTAGGTGAGGCCCGAGAAGTTCACCGGCGAGCCGTGCGTCAGGTGCCCGCCCTGCGAGAGGTCGAGGCCGAGGACGGTGTCGCCGGGTTTCAGGAAGGCGAGGAAGACCGCCGCGTTCGCCGTCGCGCCCGAGTGCGGCTGGACGTTCGCGTGGTCGGCGCCGAAGAGCTTCTTCGCGCGGTCGATCGCGAGCTGCTCGACCTTGTCGACCACCTCGCAGCCGCCGTAGTAGCGCTTCCCCGGCAACCCCTCGGCGTACTTGTTCGTGAGCGACGACCCGAGGGCCTCGAGGACGGCGGGCGAGACGAAGTTCTCGCTCGCGATGAGCTCGATCCCCTCACTCTGGCGGCGCGTCTCCTCGGCGATGAGCGCCGCGATCTCGGGATCGGCGCCCAGGAGGGCGGCGCCCGGCTGGCGCCGTTCCCAGGTGTTGTAGCCAGGCTTCATCCGTGCTCCGGTTCGATCTTGTCGACCCGCTTCTGGTGGCGGCCGCCCTCGAAGGGCGTCTCGAGGAAGTTCTTCAGGATCGCCTCCGCGTCCTCCTCGCTCACGAAGCGCGCGGGGAGGACGAGGACGTTCGCGTCGTTGTGGCTGCGCGCGAACTTCGCGATCTCGGGGTTCCACACGACGGCCGCCCGCACGCCGTGATGCCGGTTCGCGGCGTAGGACATGCCGAGCCCGGTCCCGCAGAGCAGCACGCCGCGCTGCGCCTTCCCCGACTCGACCTGCTCGGCCAGCGGGTGCGCGTAGTCAGGGTAGTCGGTGGAGGCCGGCGAGTGCGTGCCGATGTCCTCCACGTCGTAGCCCATCCGCGCCAGCACGGCGCGGAGGTGCTCCTTCATCTCGAAGCCGGCGTGGTCCGAGGCGATCGGGATCCGCTCGGCCACGGTCAGCTCTTCCGCGGCCACTGCGGCCAGGTGCGCACCATCCCGTGCACCTTGGCGATGCGGCGCTCGGCGAGCTTGTCGGCCGCGTCGTAGGTGAGGAGGCCGTCGTCCTTCGCGATCTTGTAGACCCCGAGGACGGTGTCGAAGATCTCGTCCGCCTTGCGCAGGGCGCGCTCGCGCGTCCAGCCGGCGACCTCGCCGTAGACGTTGATCACGCCGCCCGCGTTCGCGACGAAGTCCGGGGTGTAGAGGATCCCGCGCTTCTCGAGCGCCGCGCCGTGCTTCTCCGGCTCGAGGAGCTGGTTGTTGGCGCCGCCGCAGACGATCTCGACCTTGAGCTTCGGGATCGTGCCGTCGTTGATGATCGCGCCGAGCGCGCAGGGGGCGAAGATGTCCGCCTTCGCCGCGTAGATCTCGTCGCCGTCGACGCCCTTCGCGCCGAACTCGTCGACGATCTTCTTCACGCGCTCCGGGCGGATGTCGGTGACGACCAGCTTCGCGCCGACCGCGTGCAGCTCGCGGCAGAGGTAGGTGCCGACGTTGCCGAGCCCCTGCACCGTGACCGTCTTGTTGGCCAGCGACGACGAGCCCCAGTGATGCTTCGCGGTCGCCTCGATGGCGCGGAAGACGCCGCGCGCGGTCACCGGCGACGGATCGCCCGACTTGTTCGCGAGGCCGGCGACGTAGTCGGTCTCCATGTGCACGAAGTCCATGTCGGCGGTGCTCGTCCCGACGTCCTCGGCGGTCACGTAGCGCCCGCCGAGCGACTCGACGAAGCGGCCGTGGGCGCGGAAGATCATCTCGCGGTTCGTCGTCCGGTTGTCGCCGATGATGACCGACTTGCCGCCGCCGAGATTGAGGCCGGCGACCGCGTTCTTGTAGGTCATGCCGCGCGCGAGGCGGAGCGCGTCAGTGATCGCCTCCTCGTCGGACGCGTAGTCCCAGAAGCGCGTGCCGCCGAGCGCGGGGCCGAGCGTCGTGTCGTGGATCGCGATGATGCCGCGGTAGCCGGCCGACTCGTCGGCGCAGAGGACGAGCTGCTCGTGGCCGAGCTTGGCGATCGTATCGAAGAGCTGCATTGGGATGAATGCTGGAGGATGAAGGATGAAAGTTGGAGACTGCCGGGAGCGAGGAGGGGGACGAATGGGACGGTGAACACGGCTGCGGCTCACCTTCTTCCTTCAACCTTCCGCCTACATCCCCCCACTGACTGCCCGCCCGATCACGATCCGCTGCACTTCCGACGTCCCTTCGTAGATCTCGGTGACCTTGGCATCGCGGAAGTACTTCTCCACCGGGTAGTCCTTCACGTAACCGTAGCCACCGAACACCTGGATCGCGTGAGTCGTGACCCACATCGCGGTCTCGCTCGCGAAGAGCTTCGCCATCGACGGCGCGGCCTTCATCGCGACGCCGCGGTCCTTCGACTCGGCGACGGCGTGCAGCAGCGCACGCGCCGCGGCGACCCGCGTCGCCATGTCGGCGAGCTTGAACTGCACGCCCTGGAACTCGGCGATCGGGTGGCCGAACTGGTGGCGCTCGTTCGCGTAGGCCACCGCGGCGTCGAGCGCCGCCTGCGCGATCCCGATCGCCTGCGCCGCGATGCCGAGCCGCCCGTGCTCGAGCGACTGCATCGCGTAGATGAAGCCCTGCCCCTCGGCGCCGAGCAGCCGGTCGCCCGGCACCCGCATCCGGTCGAAGGTGAGCTGGACGGTCGGCGAGGCGCGGAGGCCCATCTTGTCCTCCTTCTTGCTCACCTTGAAGCCGGGGAGGTCGGGCGTGAGGATGAAGGCCGAGATCCCCTTCGACTTGCGCCGCTCCTCGGGCGTGTCGGTGCGGACCATCGCGATGATCACGCCCGCGTGCGTGCCGCTCGTGACCCAGGCCTTCGTGCCGTCGAGGATCCAGTCGTCGCCGTCGCGCACCGCCTGGCAGCGGATCGCGCTCGCGTCGGAGCCGGCATCGGGCTCCGAGAGGGCGAAGGCGCCGAGCAGCTCGCCCCGCGCCAGCGGCGCGAGGAAGCGGCGCTTCTGCGCCTCGCTCCCGAAGGCGTTCAGCATCTGCGTCGGCAGCGAGTTGTGCACCGACATCATCACGGCCACCGACGCGTCGGCGCGCGCGATCTCCTCGAGCGCGAGCAGGTAGCTCACCGCGTCGAGGCCGAGCCCGTCGTACTCCACCGGGAGCAGCATCCCGAGGAAGCCGAGCGCGCCGAGCTTCCCCACCAGCGACGGCTCGAAATGCGAGTCGCGGTCCCATTGCGCCGCGAACGGACGCACGTGCTCGTCGGCGAATGCGATCGCGGTCTCGCGGATCGCGCGCTGTTCCTCGGTGAGCCGGTCGAGGTCCATCAGCCGGCGTACGTGTAGAAGCCGCGCCCGCTCTTCTTCCCGAGCCAGCCGGCCGCCACGTACTTCTTGAGCAGCGGGCACGGACGGTACTTCGGGTCCCCGAGCCCGTCGTGCAGCACCTCGAGGATCGCGACGCAGGTGTCGAGGCCGATGAAGTCGGCGAGCGTCAGCGGGCCCATCGGGTGGTTCATCCCGCCCTTCATCACGGCGTCGATCGCCTCCGGCGTCCCGACCCCCTCCATGACCGCGTACATCGCCTCGTTCAACATCGGCAGCAGGATCCGGTTCGCGATGAACCCGGGGTAGTCCGCGGCCTCCACGCCGTTCTTGCCGAGCCGGCGGCACAGGTCCGCGGCCACGCGCATCGAGTCGTCGGAGGTGGCCTGCCC
>CAZIDS010000304.1:0-3973 GCA_964537945.1 uncultured Gemmatimonas sp.
GTCGGTGCCGATGCGGTCGCGCTCGGCGAGCGTCGCCCGGACGGTGCCGTGCGGCTCGTAGGCGCGGATGCCGAAGTGGATCGCCGTGGCGGAATACCAGCCCAGCACCTGGGTCGAGTCCGCCGCGGGGATGCCGTCCTGCGGCGAGAACTGCGAGAATCCCGTGAGGACCGCGGCCTGCTGCCAGACGGGTTCGTCGAGCTTGCCATCGATGACGAGGTCGGCGGCGACGCGGGGCGGACGGACCTTCGTCTCGCCGGAGCGGCCGTTGTGGACCGGGGGATCGGTGACGACGAGCGCCAGGACGAGCGGCAGGACGAGCATGAGGGCGAGGACAGGGTGGGAGGTCCGTGCGACTGGTGCAGCCTACGCATCGGACACTTGAATGTTGCGAAGGGATGCCCGTCCGCACAGGTCCCGGACAGTTGCCGGGAGCCCTCGGCGGGATGCAACGTTGGGCATGACGACCCTCTCCCGCCGCGCGCTGCTCCAGCTCGCCGGCCTCGCCGCCCTCCCGTCCCTTGCGCGCGCCGAGGGCGCGCCGGAGGGATGGGAGGACGCGGTCCACTCCCTCGCGGCGCGACAGGCGCCCCGGTTCCTCACCGCCGGCGAGCGCGCGACCGTCTCCGCGATCGCCGACGCGATCGTCCCCCGCACGGACACGCCCGGGGCGCTCGACGTGGGCGTGACCGCCTGGGTGGACTTCCTCGCGGCGGAGTGGATGAACGACCGGGAGCGCGCCGAGCTGCGTGACGGTCTCGCGGCGATGGAGCTGCACGCGGTCGCCGCGTACGGGCTCGGCTGGCCGGCCCTCGACGCGGTGCAGCGGCTCGGCGAGCTCGACTGGGCGTCGTCGCCGCTCGATGCCGACACGCCGGCGAAGCGCGGCTACCGCCGGCTCCGCGGCCACGTGCTGCACGGCTACCTCACGAGCGAGCGTGTGCGGCGCGAGGTGCTGAAGGTGAACATCACGCCGGGGCGTTACCGCGGCGACGTGCCGGTCGGTGCGCCGGCCGCGATGCGCGAGGAGGAGGCGGGCCATGCGCACTAGCCTCCCGCTCGCGTCGCAGGACCAGCGGCGCCGCTACGATGCGATCGTCGTCGGCTCCGGCATCAGCGGCGGCTGGGCCGCGAAGGAGCTCACCGAGCGCGGGCTCGAGACGCTCGTGCTCGAGGCGGGGGGCCCGATCGACCCCGCGACCGACTACGTGGAGCACCTGCAGCCGTGGCAGACGAAGTTCCGCGGCTACGGCGACCGCGAGAAGCTGGCGCGCGAACAGCCGATCCAGCGCGAGTGCTACGCCTGCGACGAGTACTCGGGCAAGTTCTTCGTGAACGACCACGACAACCCGTACACGACGCCGGAAGACGCGCCCTTCCGCTGGTTCCGCGGGCGTCAGGTCGGCGGCCGCTCCATCACGTGGGGCCGCCAGGTCTACCGGTGGAGCGACCTCGACTTCGAGGCGAACGCGAAGGACGGGCACGGCACCGACTGGCCGATCCGGTACAAGGACATCGCGCCCTGGTACTCGCACGTGGAGCGTTTCATCGGCGTGAGCGGCGCCCGCGAGGGGCTCGCGCAGCTCCCCGACGGTGACTTCCTGCCGCCGATGAACATGTCGGTGGTGGAACGGCACACGCGCGAGAAGGTGCTCCAGGCCTTCGGCGGGCAGCGCGTCTGGACGATCGGGCGCGCCGCGATCCTCACGCAGGCCCACAACGGCCGCGCGGCCTGCCACTACTGCGGCCCCTGCGAGCGCGGCTGCATCACGCACTCGTACTTCTCGAGCATCGGCTCCACGCTGCCGGCGGCGCAGCGCACCGGCCGGCTGACGGTGCGCCCGTGGAGCGTCGTCGCCGAGGTGGTGCTCGACCCGCGGAGCGGGAAGGCGCGGGGCGTGCGGGTGATCGACGCGCGCACGCGGCAGGAGCAGGTGTTCGAGGCGCGCGTGGTCTTCCTCTGCGCGTCGGCGTTCGAGTCCACGCGGATCCTGATGAACTCGAAGAGCGCGGCGCACCCGCAGGGCATGGGGAACGCGAGCGGCGTGCTCGGGAAGTACATCATGGACCACCACTACTACTGGGGCGCCTCGGGCCAGATGGAGGGTTTCGAGGGGTACAAGAGCGAGGGCAGCCGGCCGAACGGGATGTACGTGGCGCGCTTCCGGAACACGCAGACGAGCGGCCAGCATCCGGACTTCCTGCGCGGCTACGGCATGCAGGGCGGCGCCGGCGGCCGCGGACGGTGGAGCGGCCCCGGGCACGGGGCCGCGTTCAAGGCGCGCCTGCTCAACGAGCTCTCGCCCACGTGGGGGATCTCGATGCACGGCTGGGGCGAGACGCTGCCGCGCGAGGAGAACCACCTCGCGCTCGACCCCGACGTGAAGGACAAGTGGGGGATCCCGGCGCTGCGCATCACGGCGCGCTGGGGCGAGAACGAGCGGAAGATGCAGGACGACATGGTGCGCACGTCGGTCGAGATGCTCGAGGCGGCGGGCGCGAAGAACATCCGCGAGACGCGGTCGAACAACCCGCCAGGCCACTGCATCCACGAGATGGGCGGCGCGCGCATGGGAACGAAACCGGAGAACTCGGTGGTCGGGGCGGACAACGCGCTCTGGGAGGTGCCGAACGTGATGGTGACCGACGGCGCCTGCATGGCCAGCTGCGCCTGCCAGAACCCGAGCATCACCTACATGGCGATCACCGCGCGCGCGTCGGCGCTCGCGGTCGACCGGATGAAGAAGGGGGAGCTATGAGCCCGACCCGCAGGGACCTGATCAAGGGCGGCCTGGCCGCGACGGCCGCGGCCGCGCTGCCGAGCACCGTCCTCGCGCACGGCGTCGCGCGGAGCGCCGCCGCACTCGGGAGCTTCACGCCCGGCTACCGCCAGAGCGTCGCGCGCTGGTGCTTCGCGTCGATGGCGCTGCCCGCCCTCTGCGACGAGGCGAAGCGCGTGGGGCTCGCGGCGGTGGACCTGCTGAGCGAGAACGAGTGGGACGAGCCGAAGGCGCACGGGCTCGTCTGCGCGATCGCGAACGGCCCCGGCCCGATCGCCGACGGCTGGAACCGCCCCGACCTGCACGACAAGCTGGTCGCCGAGGGTGAGCGGCTCCTGCCGCTCGTCGCGAAGTCGGGGATCCCGCAGATGATCGTCTTCTCGGGCAACCGGCGCGGGATGTCCGACGGCGAGGGGATCCAGAACTGCGTCACCGGGCTCAAGCGGCTCATCCCGGCCGCCGAGCGGGCCGGCGTGACGCTGGTGATGGAGATGCTGAACAGCAAGGTCGACCACAAGGACTACCACGCCGACCGCACCGAGTGGGCGGCGCAGGTCGCGCGCGGGCTCGGCAGCGAGCGCTTCCGGCTCCTGTACGACATCTACCACATGCAGATCATGGAAGGGGACGTCGTGCGCACCATCCAGCAGTACGCGCCCTTCATCTCGCACTACCACACGGCCGGCGTGCCGGGGCGGCACGAGCTCGACGACACGCAGGAGCTGAACTACCCGCGCATCGCGCGCGCGATCGACGCCACCGGCTTCAAGGGGTTCGTGGCGCACGAGTTCATCCCGACCAGCGCGCCGATCACGAAGCTCGCCGACGCGCAGCGCATCTTCGCTTCCTGAGCTCCCGGTGCCCCCCTGATCGATCGGCTCAGGGGATCGGCAGGCAGCCGTCGACCTTCTCGCACTTCGGGTCGAGCGGCGGCAGCCCGAGCCGCGCGAGCTCGCGGTTCACCGCCGCCAGGTCGCGCGCCCAGACCTGCTGCAGCTTCACCTCGTAGCCCTTCAGCTCGGCGTCGAGGATCCCGAAGATCTCGGGCATGTACGTCGTCGGGCGGCCATCGCCGCGCTCGGCCATCGAGAGGAGGTTGGCGAGGCGGTTGTTCACGCGGATGGGGAAGTTGAGCGGATCCTGCCCGCTCTGGTTCTTCACCTGGTAGATGTCGTCCTCGACGTCCGAGGCGT
>CAZIDS010000305.1:0-3934 GCA_964537945.1 uncultured Gemmatimonas sp.
CGCTCGGCATCGTCTCGCACGACCTGCGCAACCCGATCTCGGCGATCGGCATGAGCGCGCGTGCGCTCCAGGCGTCGCTGCCGGAGGGAGACCAGCGGCGCGAGCTCGTCGAGAACATCCTGACGAGCCAGGACCTCACGCAGCGGATGATTCGCGACCTGCTCGACGTCGCCAGCATCCAGATGGGCCGACTGAGCGTCGTGCTGCGCACGGAGCCGCTGCAGCCGATCCTCGAGCGCGCGATGGCGATGTTCCGCCGGGAGGCGGAGCAGAAGGCGATCATCTTCACGCTGGCAGCGCCCGCGCCCCTGCCGGTCGTGAGCGCGGACCCCGAGCGGCTGCTGCAAGTGCTGGCGAACCTCATCTCGAACGCGCTCCGCTTCACCGACCACGGCGGCCGGATCACCGTCGCGGCGCAGCGCGCCGGGAGCGAGGTCGAGGTGGCGGTGACGGACACCGGAGCGGGCATACCGGCGGCGAACATGCCGCGGATCTTCGAGCGCTACTGGACGGTGCGGGGCAATGCGCCGAAGGGTGGCACCGGACTCGGGCTCGCGATCGCGCGCAGCATCGTCGAGGCGCACGGCGGGCGGATCTGGGCCGAGAGCGTGGTCGGCACCGGGAGCACCTTCCGCTTCACCGTGCGCGCGACGGAGTGAAGGCCGGGTCGAGCACTTCGCGGTAGGACGCGTCGAGGCGATCGAGCTCCATCTCCCAGGACCGCTGCTCGGCGTGTGCGCGCGCGCCGGCGCGGAGGCGCGTCGTGAGCGCCGGGTCGGCCATGATGCGCCGCATCGCGGCCCCGCAGGCGGCCGCGTCCTGTGCCGGGAATGCAAGACCGTTCACGCCGTCCCGCAGGTTCACCGCGACGCCGCCGGCGGGGGTCGCGACCACCGGCAGGCCTGACGCCATCGCCTCGAGGATGACGAGCCCGAGCGTCTCCGTGAGCGACGAGAACAGGAAGCAGTCGGCGCTCGCGTAGAGCGCGGGCAGCGCGTGCACGCGGTCGAGCGTGCCGAGGAAGGTGACCGACCCGCGCGCACGCTGGCGCAGCTCGGGCAGGCTCGGCCCCGTGCCGGCGATGATGAGCCGCACGCTGCCCGGCGGCGCTGCGTTCTCGACCTCGGCGAACGCGTCGAGCAGCACGTCGACGCGCTTCTCGGGGGCGAGGCGGCCCACGTGGAGGAAGGTGAACGCGTGGCCGGCGTGGAAACCCTCGCGCGCGGCGAGCGAGCGCTTCCGCGGATGGAACTGTTCGACGTCCACGCCGCGTCCCCAGACCTCCACCTTTCGAACTCCCATGCGCGCGAGCTCGTCGCGGGCCGGCTCGCTCGGAGTGAAGGTGCGTGCGGCCGCGTCGTGGAAGCGCGCGATCGAGCGCTCCACCGTGCCGCGCAGCCAGGGCAGGCCGTAGGCCGCGGTGTACTGCGCGAAGTTCGTGTGGTACGACGTGCAGAAGGGGACGCCGATCACGCGCGCGGCGCGTCGCCCGAGCCGCCCGACGACGAACTCGGTGGCGCAGTGGATGACGTCGGGGCGGAAGCGGCGCGCGACGCGCTCCACCGTGCGCCACGCCGGGGCGGCGAGCCGCACGTCGTGATACACGGGCGCCGCGATCGACGGGATGTCCGTGCGCGGCGCGCCACCGTCGTCGACGACGAGCCCGTTCCCGTCGCGCGGATAGCGCGGCGCGATGACCTCGCACTCCCAGCCGCGCGCAAGCAGCCCGCGCACCGAGATCGCGGACACGACGCTCACGCCGTTGACCTGCGGCGGATAGGTGTCGGTGCAGAACAGGATGCGCACTGCCCGAAGATTACCCGTGCTCGGTCACCGAACCATGACGGACGTGTCACGGGGCGGTCGCCCGGGCGGGCCAAATGGGCCTTCCAGCGTTACCCAGACGCGACGGCGCGATGCTTGGGGCGATACAGGCCGGGCCGAGGTTCCTACGCGATGCGAGACCCCCGCCCGAACACCGGAGGCCCCGTGATGCGCCCGACCCCGATCCGCCGTGTGATCCTGCTCGTCCTCGACGGACTGCGCCCCGACGCGATCCCGCGCTTCGGCCTGCAACACACGGCCGCGCTCGCGCGGCGCGGCGCGAGCACGATGCTCGGCCGCACCGTCACGCCGAGCGTGACGGCCTGCGCGATGGCGTCGCTGCTGACAGGCGCCGCGCCCGAGCGGCACGGACTGCAGGACATGCGGTTCCGGCTGCCGCGTCCGACCGGGCCGATCGAACCGCTGCCGCGACTGCTCGCGCGCCACGCGTACCCGAGCTCGGCCTTCCTCGCGAAGATGCCGCTGCTCTTCACCGGCATCGCGCACCGGATCGCGGCGCACCTCGGCGTGGGCGAGTCGCGCTTCAGCGGGCGCGGCGCGGCTGGGATCCTCACCGCGGCCGCGCCGGCGCTGCGGGACCAGCGGCGCGGGCTGATCCTGATGCACTGGCCCGACGGTGACCGTGCGGGCCACGCGCACGGCTGGATGTCGGACGGCTACGAGACGGCGGTGCGGGCGATGGACTCCGAGGTGGGCCGCCTTCGGACGATCGTGGACCTCGACGATCCCTCCACGCTGCTCGTGGCACTCGCCGACCACGGGGGCGGCGGGGCGGTGCGCGACCACCATGACAGCACGCACCCGCTCGACCAGACGATCCCGATCATCCTCGCGGGCGGCAACGTGCGCCGCGGCGCCCTGGCGCAGGGGTCGTCGCTGCTCGACGTGCCGGCGACCATCGCGTGGGCGCTCGGCATCCCGCTGCCGGAGAGCTACGCGGGACGGCCACTGGCGTCGGCCTTCGACGGCGCCTTCGCGGCGGTGGCGGCCTGATGCGCGCGACCTTCCTGCATCGGCTCGACGCGCGCGACCGTGCGCTCTTCGGGCGTTGGGTGATCGGCGAGCTCACGCCCGCGCGCGCGACGCGCGCCTGGCGCGCGCTGACGCATCTCGGGGGCGCGACCGCGACCATCGTCGCGGTGCTCGGGCCTGCGGCGCTCGGCGGTCCCGCGTGGCGCGCGGGTTCCCTGATGGCGGGTGCGGCGCTGCTCCTCTCGCACCTCGCGGTGCAGCTCGTGAAGCGGCGCGTGCTGCGCGAACGGCCGACGGTGCGCGTGATCGAGCAGGCGCACGTGGCCGTCCCCGACCGCTTCTCCTTCCCCAGCGGCCACTCCGCCGCGGCGATGAGCATCGGGTTCGGATACGGGATGATGGTGCCGGAGGCGGCGGCGCCGCTCATCGTGCTCGCGTCGCTCATCGGGTTCAGCCGCGTGCGCCTGGGCGTGCACTATCCGGGTGACGTGATCGTCGGGCAGGCGCTCGCGGTGCTGACGGTCCTGGGGCTCCTCGCGGCGAGCTTCGCGCGATGAGCAGTGCGCGCGGGCTGCGGCTCGCCCTGTTCACCGACACGTTCGCGCCGCAGGTGAACGGCGTCTCGCGTACGCTCGAGCGCCTCGTGACCGCGATCGAACGGCGCGGCGGGGCGGTGCACGTCGAGACGGTCGCCGCGCCCGATGTCGCTCCCGATGCGCGCGTCCATCGCTCGCGGAGCATCCCGTTCTGGGCCTATCCGCAGCTCCGGATCGCGGCGCCCTCGTCGCACGCGGTGCTGCAGCGGCTCGCACGCTTCCGTCCCACGCTCGTGCACGCGGCGACGCCGTTCGGCGTGGGACTCGCGGGCCGGTCGGCCGCGCGCGCGACCGAGCTGCCTTTCGTCACGTCGTACCACACCGCCTTCGACCGGTACCTCGCGCACTATCAGCTGCAGGCGCTCGACCATGTGGCGTGGCCGTACCTGCGGTGGTTCCACGGCGCGGGCCGGCGCACCTTCGTGCCGTCGATGACCGTGGGGCGCGAGCTCGAGTCACGCGGCTTCCCGGGTGTGCGCGTCTGGTCGCGCGGCGTGGACACCGTGCGCTTCGCGCCGCGC
>CAZIDS010000306.1:0-3923 GCA_964537945.1 uncultured Gemmatimonas sp.
TGCGCGCCGCGAGGTCCACCACGCGCGCCATGCGTTCGCGCAGCCGCGCGACCTCGGTGCCCTGGTCGTCGGCGGCGATCGCGATGCGCGCCGCCTGCTGCGCCGCGCCGCCGGCCGCGCCGACGATGCCGGCGAGCGCCTCGCGCGCGCTCCCCGAGAGCGCCTCGGCGTCGCGCATCAGCGCCTCGCCGCGCCCCATCAGGCCGGCGGCGTCGCGCACGCGCTGCTCGAAGTCGCGCAGCACGCCCTGCGCCTCGTCGGCGGCGGTGCCGCTCTCCTCGGCGAGCTTCCGCACCTCGTCGGCGACGACGGCGAAGCCGCGCCCCTCGTGGCCGGCCCGTGCCGCCTCGATCGCGGCGTTGAGCGCGAGCAGGTTCGTCTGCACGGCGAGTTCGCGGATCACCGAGATGAATCCCGTGACTTGCGACGTCGCCTGCGACAGGGCGCGCATCGACTCGGCTCCCTCCGCGACGACGCGCTTCGCGCCGACGAGCCGCTCCATCGCCGTGTCCACCGTGCCGCGCTGCTCGGTGGCGATCGCGCTCGCCTTGCGCGTGGCCTCGTGCGTCTCGCGCGCGTCGAGCGCGGTCGCGCGCGCGCGCGCGTCGAGCGTCGTCGTCACGGCGATGCCGTGGGTGAGCTGCTCCCCTTCCTCGGCGACGGCGCGTCCGATCTCGCCCGCGGTGCGCGCGACCTGCTCGCCGCCGCCGCGCAGCGTGCGCGCCGAGCCGGTGAGCGTCGCGATCTCGCGCGAGAGGCGGTCCACCGTCTCGAGCAGCGGGTTGCGGAGGTCGAGGATGTGGATCGTCGTCGCGAGCTGGTTCGCCACGCGGCGGATGAGCACCGCCTCCTTCGCGCCGTAGGAGCCGCGCTTGTGCGTGTCGAGCTCCATCAGGCCGATCGTGTGGTCGCCGAAGCGCAGCGGCACGACCGCGCGCGAGGCCGCGGTCGCGAGCGGCCGTTCGATGCGCGGGTCCTTGTCGGCGTCCACCAGGATGACCGCCTTCCCGGTCTGGATCGCCTCGGCGCGGATCACCTCGCCGTCGCGCGGCGGCGGCTCGGGGGGCCGCAGCAGGCCGGTGCGCGAGCGCCAGATCAGCTTCACGTCGCCGTGCGTGACGCGCAGGATGCGCATCTCGGTCCACTCGAGGAGCCGGTTGGCGAGCTGCTCCAGCCGCGCGATCGCCTCCCCGAGGTCGGCGTCGTTGGCGACCGCGATCTCCATCGCGAGCACCGTGTTCAGCTCCTCGGCGGCGATGCTCTCCTCGAGGATGCGCCGCAGCAGCAGGCCGGCGAACCCGAGCACGGCCAGCACGATCAGCGCACCGGTCCACCCGAGGAAGGCCAGCGCGAAGAGCAGCGCGGTGAGGCCGGCCGCGCCGGTGCCGAGGCCGATCACCTCGTACCGCAGGATGAGCGCGGTCTCCTCGGCCGACAGCTTCCCGCGGATGGACAGCGTGAAGTAGTAGAGCGCCTTCGAGACGAGGAACTGCACGAGCACGAAGGCCGCGATCGCCGGCACGCTGCGACCGTCGAGCACGGCGTCGCTCGCGCCGAGCGGGCCGCGGAGCACCGCGTACCATCCATATGACGCGACGAGCGCGATCACCTCGCGCGCCGCGTTGTTCCACGCCGCCGGTGTGTTGCGCCGCAGCCAGATCCGGTCGGCGGCGAAGATGCCCAGCGCCATGCCGAGCATCGTCGGCACCGGCCCCACGACGAGGGAACCGCCGATCGCGACCGGTCCGATCAGGTGGATCGCCGTGTACTTCGTGACCGCCAGCTGGTCGCGCCGCAGCAAGCCGGTGACGATCGCGATCACCGCGATCCACCAGACGTGGGCGAGCCATCCCGGGAAGAGCACCATCCCCGCGGCGAGCAGCACCCCGCCGAGGATCGGGATGGTCAGCCGGTAGGTGTTCAGGATCCAGTTCATGCGGCCTCGTCCAGCGCGGCGCGCAGCGAGCGGACGAGGGCAAGGGCGGCGTCGACACCGCCCTCCCCCGCCGCCTTCACGAGCGCGCTGCCGACGACGACGCCGTCGGCGATCGCCCCCACCTCGCGCGCCTGCGCCGGCGTCGCGATGCCGAAGCCGACGCAGATCGGCAGCGCGCAGACCTTCCGCAGCTCGGCGACCGTGGCCGGCAGCTCGGCCGCGACGCCGGCGTGCATGCCGGTCACGCCGAGGCGCGAGATGAGGTAGACGAAGCCCTTCCCGTGCCGCGCGATCTCGGCCATCCGTGCACGCGGGGTGGTCGGCGCGACCAGCCGGACGAACTCGAGCGGCCCGTTGCCGAGCCACGCCTCGCGTACCGGGTCGGCGCCGACGGGCAGGTCGGTGACGAGCACGCCCTGGACGCCGGCGTCGGCGGCGCGCGCGAGCACCTCGGGTCCGGCCGCGAGGAGCGGATTCAGGTAGGAGAAGAGCACCACCGGCGCCGCGGGCCGCGCCTCGGCGACGAGCGCGAGCGTGCCGTCGAGGGTCATCCCCTGGTCGAGCGCGCGCTGCGAACTCCCCTGGATCACCGGGCCGTCGGCGAGTGGGTCGCTGAACGGGACGCCGAGTTCGATGACGTCGGCGCCGGCGGCCGGAAGCCCACGGAGGAGGCGGAGCGAGGCATCACGATCGGGGTGGCCGGCGGTGATGTAGCAGACGAGGGCACGCCGCCGCGAGGCCTGGAGCCCCGCGAGATGCCCGGACAGCGACGGGCTCAGAGGAAGAAGTCTCCCACGCGGATCCCGTAGCGGTCGGGATCGCCGGTCTTGATGATGGTGCGGCGGAACGCGCCGGCCTCGTCGCGCTCGGCGAGGTCGACGAGGTTGCCCGGGTGCAGCACGTTGCCGAGCGCGTCGGAGACGATGCGCACGATCGGGCGCGAGACCATGTCCTGGAGCGGGTTGGCCGAGTGCACGATCGCGAGTTCGAAGGTGTCGAGCACGACGAAGGTGCCGACGGGATAGATGCCGAGCAGCGCGACGAAGGCCTTCACGACGACCGGATCCATGCCGCGCCGCGGGTTGTCGCGCATCTCCTTCAGCACGCTGGCGGGGTCGAGCGCCTCCGACATGTAGATGCGGCGCGTCGTCGCGGCGTCGAAGCCGTCGGCGACCGCGACGATCTTGCTGTAGAAGCTCATCTCGGCCATGCGCAGCGAGCGCGGATAGCCGGTCAGGTCGCGCTTCATGTGATGCTGGTACGCGACCAGCATCGCGCGGTACGGGAACTCCGAGGCCTCGCGCATCTGGAAGAGCGCGAGCACGCCGAGCCAGGGATGCGCGGCGACGAGCCGCCACTCCTCCTCGGTGAGCATGTCCGGCTTCTGGATGATGTCGATCGGGACGCGCGACTTCCCGATGTCGTGGAAGAGGCCGGCGAAGCCGAGATCGTAGAGCTGCAGGCGCGTCAGCCCGAGGCGGCGCCCCAGCGCGACGGAGAAGATGCAGACGTTGACGCAGTGCGTGAACGTGTAGTCGTCGTAGTCACGGATCGTGGTGAGGCCGATCAGCGACGCCTCCTCGGAGAGGATCTGGTCGACGATGCCCTGCACGACGCGCTTGATCTTCTTGACGTTCGGGCTCGCGCCCATCCGCACCGAGTTGATGACCTCCTTCGTCGTGGTCACCGACTGCTGGTAGGTGCGCTTCGCGCGCTCCTTCGCCTCGAGCGTGTCCTGCGGGTCGTCCACCGCCTCGATCGGCGGCGTCACCTCGTAGACCGTCACGCCGGCGTCGGCGAGGCGCTTCAGCAGCAGCTCGAAGCGCTCGGCCGGCGTGCGCCCCTGCGGGTTCGACAGGAAGGCGAGCAGGATCGTCCAGTCGCGGACCGCCGGCTTCGCGCCGAAGCGGACCACGCCGACGCCCGAGTCGCGGCAGCGGCCGAGGATGTAGGAGAAGCTCGTGTAGTTGTCGAGGTCGAGCTTCAT
>CAZIDS010000307.1:0-3889 GCA_964537945.1 uncultured Gemmatimonas sp.
GCATCACCTGCTTCAGGCGGTCGGAGCGCATCACGTCGCCGTTCTTCTGCATGCGGCCGATCGCCTCGACCACGAGCTCCCACTCGTCCCACTTGCGGGTGCCCGTCTCCTCGCCCGACTTGGTGAGGCCGGCGAGGGCGTTGTAGCTGTAGTACTCGTCGCAGTTCTGGACGAGCAGGTCGGACGAGCTCTCGCGGATGCCGACGCCGATCACGTACTTGCCGTACTCCTTGAGCTTCGTGACGAGGCTCGAGAAGTCGGAGTCGCCGGAGAGGAGGATGAAGGTGCCGATCTCGGGGCGCGTGAAGACGAGCTCGATCGCGTCCACCGCGAGCCGGATGTCGGTCGCGTTCTTCTTCGACGAGCCGTAGGCCGGCGCCATGATCATGTCGATCGAGCTCTCGGCGAGCGGCACGACGTACTGCGGATAGCGGCGCCAGTCGGCGTAGGCGCGCTGCACGGCGACCTTGCCGGAGATGATCGCGCTCGAGAGGAGGTTCTTCAGCTCCGTCTGCAGGTCGGAGCGGATCCCCATCGTGACGTTGTCGAAGTCGATGAGGAGGGCGGCATTCGGCGCGTGCGTGTGGTTCGCGGCCGACAATGCCTGCGGGCCCCGGTGAAGGGGCGCCACCGCAGGACGCGCGTGACGCGCGCCCCCGGTGTGGGCTGTGCGTGGGTGCATCTGTTCCTGGCCGTGATCGGCCGGTTGGGATTCATCGCGCGGGGGCACTCGCGCGCAGCCGCTCATCCGGGCGGGTCCGCAGTCCGGAGGATGCCGCTGGCGCAAGCACACGCCCGCATCGGGACCGCCCGGCGTTCCGATGATCGCGCGCGGAGGGCAGCGGATCATCGACGCGCTGGGCGCGTCCCTGCACGAAACCTAGCGGGACGGGGCGCAAATGCCAGCGGGGGGCCGACTTCCGGCGGTGCGCGGGCCTCGCGCCGGACATAGACTTGAGGGTCGAAACCACCCTTTTCGCGCCCCCGTACGGGCCCCAGGCACTGTGAAGCATCCGCGCTTCCGGACCCGGCTGTTTCTCATCCTCGCGCTCTTCGCGTTCGTCCCCGCCATCCTGCTCACCGCGGGCTGGAGCATCGTGGCCGGGGTCGCGCTGCCGCTCATGAGCGGTTCGGGGGCGTGGGAACAGGTGGCCGAGAGCGGCGAGCGGGCGATCCGGCTCGCGCGCGAGAAGCCGGGCACGCCGGAAGCCCGCGCCGCGCTCGCCGAGCACGAGGAGCTGCTCGGACAGTCCCGCGAACAGGCCCGCCGGTTCCGGTTCATCGCCGAACGGGGCGCGCCGCCCGCGATCGCGATCATCGGCATCACGGTGCTCGCGCTCCTCACGCTCCTCGCCTCGCGCGCCGCCGGCCACCTGAGCCGGCAGCTCTCGCGCCCGCTCGACGAGCTCGTCGGCTGGACCGGCCGCATCGCGAACGCCGAGCCGCTCCCGGCGCAGACCGACGGCGAGGCGAAGGGCGCGCCCGAGTTCGGCGTACTGCGCGACGGGATGCGGAAGATGGCCGTCGACCTGGAGCGCGGCCGCCAGGCGGCGCTCGAGGCCGAGCGCCTCTCGGCCTTCCGCGAGTCGGCACGGCAGGTGGCGCACGAGCTGAAGAATCCACTCACGCCGATCCGATTCGCGGTGGCGTCGCTGCGCCGGAACGCGGTGCCCGGGCAGGGCGATGCGATCGACGTGCTCGATACCGAGTCGGCGCGGCTCGAGGCGATGGCGAAGAGCTTCGCGCAGTTCGGGCGGCTGCCCGAGGGACCGACGGCCACGGTGGACCTCGCGGAGCTCGCGCGCGAGACGGCGCGCACGACGCTGCCGGCCGGGATGACGGTGAAGGTGGACGGCGGACACGGGGTGCTGGTGCTGGGCCAGCACGACGCGCTGCAGCGGGCGCTCTCGAACGTGCTGCTGAACGCGGCCGACGCGACGTCAGGACGCGGGACGGTGCAGGTGGCGGCGCAGGTGGTGGGCCGCGAGGCGGTGCTCGCGGTGCGGGACGACGGCATCGGGATCGCGGCCGAGCAGCTCGGGCGCATCTGGGAGCCGTACGTGACGGCGAAGACGGGCGGGACGGGCCTCGGGCTCGCGATCGTGAAACAGACCGTGGTCGCGCACGGCGGCCGCGTGGAGGCGGAGAGCGAACCTGGGAAGGGCACCGAGATCCGGCTGCGCTTCCCGCTGGCCAACGGACGCTGAGGAGCGACGCGTGAACGAGGACATCCTGGCGATCGGCGGCTTCTTCACCACGGTGATCGTGGTCTCGCTGATCTTCGGCGTGATCGCGCCGCTCATCCGCTCGCACATCAAGCGGCGCGAACAGTCGCCGCTGCTCTCCCCCGCCGAGCAGGAGCGCGCGACGCGGCTGGAGCGGATGGAGACCGCGATCGAGGCGATCGCGGTCGAGGTGGAGCGGATCTCGGAGAGCCAGCGCTTCGTGACGAAGCTGCTCGCCGAGCGCGAGTCGAACCTGCCACTCCCGGCGTCGGGAGAGGAGAGGCACTGATGGCGCTCCAGGGACCGATGATGCTGGTGCCGGTGTTCGCGGTCGCGTTCGGCATCCCGTTCGTGCTCGCGCCGCTCGTGCGCGCGATCAGCAAGCGGATCGAGGGGCGCCCGGCCGAGAAGGCCGACGCCGAGCTGCAGGAGCGGCTCGCGAACATCGAGCGCAACGTCGACGTGATCGCGGTCGAGGTGGAGAAGCTCGCCGAGGGACAGCGCTTCGTGACGCGCCTCCTCGCCGAACGCGAGCGGGGCGCCGGGGTACTCCCGTCGTCGCGCGAGTCCTGACCTCCGGCCCCCCCGCCCCGCCATGCCCTCGATCCTGATCGTCGACGACGAGCCCAACATCCGCCGCATGGTCGGCGCGCTGCTCGGCGCCGAGGGGTACGAGGTGCGCGACGCGAGCGACGCCGCCGCCGGCCTCGCCCGCGCGGTCGAGTACGAGCCGGACCTCGTGCTGCTCGACCTGATGATGCCGAACCCGACCGACGGCCTCGAACTCCTGGAGCAGCTGCGCGGCCGCTTCCCCGACCTGCCGGTGGTGATGATGTCGGGGCGCGCGGGGCTCGCCGACGCGGTGAAGGCGACGCGGCTCGGCGCCGTGAACTTCCTCGAGAAGCCCCTCACGCCCGAGGGCGTGCTGCTCGCGATCACCGGCGCGCTCGAGCTGCGGCAGGCGCGGCGCGAGCGCTCGGCCCTCCGCGCCGACCTCGGCCTCGCCGGCGAGCTCGTCGGCGACAGCCCGGCCATGCGCGGCGTGCGCGAGATGATCGCGCGCGTCGCGCCGAGCGACGCGCGCGTGCTCATCGGCGGCGAATCGGGGACCGGCAAGGAGCTCGTCGCGAGTGCGATCCACGCGCAGAGCCCGCGCAAGGACAAGCCGTTCGTGCGCGTGAACTGCGCGGCGATCCCGCGCGACCTCGTCGAGAGCGAGATGTTCGGCCACGAGCGCGGCGCCTTCACCGGCGCGACCGACCGCCGCATCGGGCGCTTCGAGCTCGCCCACACGGGGACGCTGCTGCTCGACGAGGTCGGCGAGCTCTCGGGCGAGGCGCAGGCGAAGCTGCTGCGCGCGATCGAGGCGCGCGAGATCGAGCGCGTCGGCGCGGCGAAGCCGATCAAGGTGGACGTGCGGATCCTCGCCGCGACCAACCGCGACCTCGCCAAGGAGGTCCGCGAGGGCCGCTTCCGCGAGGACCTCTTCTTCCGGTTGAATGTCATCCCGATGTCGATCCCGCCGCTGCGCGAGCGGCCGGGCGACATCGCGGCGCTCGTCGCACACTTCGCCGCGCTGCACCGCCGGCGGTCGGGCCAGGCGGCGCCGGTCTGGACCCAGCAGGCGGTCGAGTCGCTCACGCGCTACCGCTGGCCCGGCAACG
>CAZIDS010000308.1:0-3879 GCA_964537945.1 uncultured Gemmatimonas sp.
CGCCGCGAGCCTTGTACCGGTTCGGCGGGCAGTGACGGCGGACCCTGCGACGGCTCTCCGCAGCGAGTAGCGGGGAGCATCCCGGCGGTCGGACCGAGGGTTGATTCACGCGGGTAAGTCCGGTATTCTTCGAGGCTTACCCGTTCCGTCGTCCCGCAGCGCGAGTCCCGCATGTACACGTTCCTGCTGATCCTCCTCATCATCGATGCGTTCATCCTCGTGGCCGCCGTGCTCATGCAGGCGGGCAAGGGTGGCGGCGTCGCGGCCAGCTTCGGCGGCGCCTCGTCCTCGGCCACGTCGCTGATCGGCACGCGCCAGGCCGGCGACCTGCTCACGAAGGCGAGCTGGTGGGGCGGCGGGATCTTCATCTTCCTCGCGTTCGTGCTGCAGCTGATGTCGACGCGCACGACCGGTCCGCGCTCGATCCTCGACGACGTCGCGGCTCCGGCGCCCGCCACCGCCCCGGCGACGACCCCGTCGAGCGCGGTGCCCCTGACTCCTGCACCGACGACTCCCCAGCCGTGACCGCGTCGCCGCTCCACGCGACCCCAGGGTTCCTCCTCCTCGAGGACGGAACCCTTTTTCTTGGCCGCCTCCACGCACCGCTCGACGCGCCTGCCGTCGCCGAGGTGGTCTTCACGACCTCGATGAGCGGCTACCAGGAGACCTTCACGGACCCGTCCTACCGCGGCCAGATCGTGGTGATGACGGCGCCGATGATCGGCAACTACGGCGTGAACTCCGAGGACCCCGAATCGGGGCGCCCGCAGATCGCCGGCGTGGTGGTACGGGAGCTCTCCGAGCCCTACTCGAACTGGCGCGCGGAGCAGGGCCTCGGCCCCTGGCTGGCCGCCGCGAAAGTCCCTGTGTTGTCAGAGGTTGACACGCGTCGTCTCACGCGCCACCTGAGAACGGTCGGCGTGATGCGCGGACTGATCGGCGCGGGGACGGAGCCGACCGCGGCTCACAAATCTGAGCTCGCTGCCTGCCCCTCGATGGCCGGCCTCGACCTCGCCTCGCGCGTCACCACCGAGAAGCCCTATCTCTGGGGCGACGCGAAGGCGAAGAAGCACATCGTCGCCTACGACTACGGCATCAAGCGCAACATCCTCCGGATGTTCGAGCAGCGCGGCTGCCGGGTGACCGTGGTGCCGTCCACGACGCCGCCGGCCGAGGTGCTCGCGAAGAAGCCCGATGGGGTCTTCCTCTCGAACGGCCCGGGCGACCCGGAGGCGGTCACGTACGCGCCGGCGGCCATCAAGTCGATCGCCGACGCCGGCGTACCGATCTTCGGCATCTGCCTGGGGCACCAGCTGCTCGGGATCACCTTCGGCGGTCGCACGACGAAGCTCCCGTACGGTCACCGGGGCGGGAATCACCCGGTGAAGGACCTCGAGTCGGGCGAGGTGCTGATCACGAGCCAGAACCACGGATTCGCCGTCGAGGGGACCGAGAAAGGCATCCCGGGGGCGCCCGAGCTGGCGGTGACGCACCTGAACTTGAACGACGGGACCGTCGAGGGGCTCCGGCACCGCTCGAAGCCGATCTTCGGGGTGCAGTACCACCCCGAGGCGGCCCCCGGACCGCACGACGCCGTGCCCCATTTCGACGAGTTCATGGCGGCGATCGGCAGCGGCGCTTCGGCTTGACACTAGCGAGGTAAGTTCCTAGACTGGTGGAACTTACGGCCCCGGCCCCAGCGCCAACCTACCCGGTATGTCCATGACCAAAGCCGACCTCGTGGAGCGCGTCACGGAGACCATCTCCCAGACGGCGGGCCCCATGATCTCCAAGAAGGACTGCGCCCGAGTCGTGGACGCCTTCCTGGACGCGATCAAGGACGCACTGAAGGAGCAGCGGAACATCGAGGTGCGCGGCTTCGGCACCTTCAAGATCCGGAACCGCAAGACGCGCATGGCGCGCAATCCGCGGACCGGGGAGCCCGTCGAGGTCTCGGCGCGGCCGGTGCCGGTGTTCAAGCCGTCGAAGGAGCTTCGGGCTCTCGTTGCCGATCTGCCGCTGGATGCGATCACGGGCGACGACTGAGGTCGTGAACCGCGAGGAGCGAAGAGCGAGGGGAAGGGGCAGGGATCGAGAGGTGAGGGGGAGGGATGAGGCGTGAGAGGTGAAGCGAGGGAGCGATCTGGTCGCTCCCTCTTCGCTTATTCAGCCTTCGAACTTCCCCCTCCAGCTTCCTCCCTCGCAGCCGACTCCCCCTCGCTCTTCGCTCCTCGCCTAGATTGCTCGCATGGAGCTCACCGTCCTCCTCTTCGCCTCATGGGCCGACGCGCTCGGTGCCGGGTCGGTGACGCTTTCGCTCCCCGCGGCAGCGACGGCGGCGGACGTGCTCGCGGCGGCCACCGCGCGCGCGGCGGGGCGCTCACTCCCAAGGCCGATGATCGCGGTGAACCACAAGTACGCCCGCCCGGAGACGCCCGTGCGCGCTGGTGACGAAGTGGCGCTCATCCCCCCGGTGGCGGGCGGCTGACGTGCGCGTCGCGATCGTGGAGCATCCGCTCGACCCGACGGCGCTGCTCGCCGAGGTCGCCAGCACGGAGAGCGGTGCGAGCACGCTCTTCGTCGGGACGGTGCGCCGCGTGAACGACGGGAAGGACGTCACGGGGATCGACTACTCGGCCTACGGGCCGATGGCCGAGTCGGAGATGGCGTCGATCGCGCGCGAGGCCGCTGAGCGATTCGCGACCGACCGCATCGTCGTCGAGCACCGCACCGGCACGCTCTCGCTCGGCGAGGCGAGCATCGTGATCGCGGTCTCGCACGCGAGGCGCGGCGCCGCGATGGACGCGCAGCGCTATCTCATCGAGGAGATCAAGAAGCGCGTGCCCGTCTGGAAGCGCGAGCACTACGCCGACGGCACGCGCGAGTGGGTGGATCCCACCGCGGTGCGCACCGCGAGCGGGGCGGGGGCGCCGTGAGCGGCGACCTGCGCGCCCCCGCGCTCAAGGACCAGCACGGTCGTTCGATCGAGTATCTCCGGATCTCGGTGACCGACCGCTGCAACTTCCGCTGCGTCTACTGCATGCCGGAGGCGGGGCTCGACTGGCTTCCGAAGCAGGACATCCTGTCGTACGAGGAGATCGCGGGCGTCGTGAGGCAGCTGGCGCCTCTCGGGCTGCGGCGGCTGCGGATCACCGGCGGCGAGCCGACGATCCGGCCCGACCTGGTCACCCTCATCCGGCAGCTCAAGGCGATCGACGGCATCGAGGACATCGCGCTCTCGACCAACGGCGTGAAGCTGCCGGCGATGGCGCGCGACCTGCGCGCGGCGGGGCTTGACCGCGTGAACATCTCGGCCGACTCGCTGCGGCCCGAACGCATCGCCGCGATCGCCCGGCGCGACCTCGGCTTCCGGCCGGTGGTGGCGGCGGAGGCGGCGCTGGAGGCGGGGCTCGAGCCGGTCAAGCTGAACATGGTCGTGATGCGCGGCGTGAACGACGACGAGGTCGTGGACTTCGCGCGGCTCACGCTCACGATGCCGGTGCACGTGCGCTTCATCGAGCTCATGCCGGTGGGGGAGATGGCGCACCTCACGAGCGAGCACATCGTGCCGAGCGAGGAGGTGCTCGCGCGGGTGGCGACGCTCGGCGCGCTCGCGCCGGCGAGCGGCCCGGCGAAGGGGAACGGCCCGGCGAAGTACCACCGCGTGGAGGGCGCGCCCGGGACGGTGGGCGTGATCACGCCGATGACGCACACCTACTGCGGCAGCTGCAACCGCGTGCGGCTCACCGCGGACGGGCGGCTGCGCACCTGCCTGTACGGCGACCACGAGGTGAACCTGAGGGAGCCGCTGCGGGGCGGGGCGGCGCTGGAGCCCCTCTTCCGACAGGCGCTCGCGGAGAAGCCGCTCGAGCACAACCT
>CAZIDS010000309.1:0-3878 GCA_964537945.1 uncultured Gemmatimonas sp.
CGATCGCGCTCGCGAACCGGCTCGAGGCGCCGGTGTACGACGCCGAGGCGCGGTACCGTGACGACGGCGACGACGTGGACGGGCGGGACGAACCCACCGGCGGCGAGGGCGACACCCTCAGCGCCGACGAACTCAAGCGCCACATCGCGCAGCTGCGCCCCGAGGACTTTGGCCGCTTCTCGCTCTAGGACCGCGCGCGCGGTCACGCGCGCGTTCGCGTTCGCGTGCGCGTCCGCGCTCGCGTTCCTGCCCGCCGCGCTCGCGGCGCAGGCGGGGCCGCGCACCATCGAAGGGCGGATCACCCGGCCCGGCGGGCGCGACGGGCTCCCGGTCGGCGGCGCGTGGGTCACGCTCCATCGCGTCGGCAGCGACACCGCGGCCCCGCTGGACTCGATGCGCACGCCGCCGGACGGGCGCTATCGCTTCGCCTATCGCGCGTTCGGGGACTCGAACGCGGTCTACTTCGTGTCGACGAGCCGCGGCGGGGTGAACTACTTCACGCCGCCGGTGCGCGAGCGCGCCCTGCGCGGCGGCGCCGCCGACCTCCTCGTGTTCGACACGACGAGCGCGCCGCTGCCGATCGGCATCCGCGGCCGCCACGTGATCTTCACCGCGCCCGACAGCGCGAACCGCTTCCGCACCGTCATCGAGGCGTTCGAGCTCAGCAACGACACCACGCTCACGCGCGTCGCCGCGGGCGCGGACGGCGTCGCGTTCGGCGCGGCGCTGCCGCGCGGCGTGACCGCGGTGCAGGCGGGGCAGGGCGACGTCTCGCCCGAGGCGGTCCGCGCCGTCGACGGCCGCGTGCAGGTGAACGCGCCGCTCTCACCGGGCCTGCGCCAGGTGAGCTTCTCCTACGAGCTGCCCGCGTCGTCGGCGCCGGTCGAGCTCCTCGTCGAGCAGCCGGTGACGGTGCTCGAGGTGCTCGTCGAGGACCCGGCGGCGGTCGTGCAGGGCGCGGGCCTGCTCGCGGTGGACGCGGTGACGATCGAGGGGCGCCCGTTCCGGCGCTTCCTCGCGCAGGAGGTCGGCGCCGCGCAGACCTTCACCGTCACGGTGCCGCCCGCCGCGTCCGCGCGCTCGCTGCGGCTGATGCTCATCGTCACCGCCGTCGGCGCCGCCATGCTGCTCGGGCTCGGGATGTACGTGATGCGCCGCGGGCCGCAGGCGATCGCGCGCCGCCGCGCCGACGATCCCGAGGCGCTCGCGCTCGAGGTCGCCGCGCTCGACGCCGCGTTCGAGGCGATCGCCGAACCGACCGACGCGCAGAAGGCCGATCATTACATGCGTCGCGCGCAGCTCAAGGGCCGACTCACCGCCGCGCTTGCGAAGCGCGACGGGCTCGCCTAAGGTTCGTCCCACAACCGAATCGCGAACGCGGGACACGGAAGCCGGTGCGATGCCGGCGCGGCCCCGCCACTGTATCGGGCAGCACACACCTTCGCGCATCACCAGCCACTGGACCGCACGGTCCGGGAAGGCGCGCGAAGGGCCCGGAGCCAGGAGACGACCTTCGTTCGCGCCACATCCGGACCCTCGGGGGAGGGTCGGTGGCGTGAACGCCCTCCGTCGGCCGTTCGACGGACCCGCGCGTTCCGTTCATCGAGGCTCCTTCGATCCGAAGGAGCCTTTCTCGTGTCGCCACGCCGCATCCTCCGCCTCGCCGCCGCGGCGCTCGCTACCGCGGCGCTCGCCGCGTGCGGCGGCGCGCGTGAGCCGGCCACCGTCTCGGCCGTCGACGACTTCGGCGACACGCTCCGCCTCGCGGCCCCGGCGACGCGCATCGTCTCACTGAACCCGGTCACCACCGAGCTCGTCTTCGCGCTCGGCGCGGGCGACCGGCTCGTCGGCCGCACCAGTTGGGACCTGTATCCCGCCGCGGCGGCGCAGGTCACCGATCTCGGCGCCGGGATGGGGCCGAACGTCGAGGCGGTCATCGGCCAGCGCCCCGACCTCGTGCTGCTCTACGCGAGCGAGATGAACCGTGCCGCGGTGCAGCAGCTGCGCCGCGCCGGCATCGCCACGCTCACGTATCGCACGGACCACGTCGCCGACCTCGCGCGCGTGACGCCGGTGATCGCGGGCGCGCTCGACGCCGCGGCCACCGGACGGGTCGTCGTGGACAGCGTCGCCGCGTCGCTCGACGCGGTGCGCGCGATGCCGCCCGCGACCCACCGGCTCCGCGCCTTCTGGCACGTGTGGGACGAGCCGATCCTCACCATCGGCAGGGGGAGCTACCTGCACGAGCTGCTCGTCCTCGCCGGCGGCGAGAACAGCTTCGGCGACCTCGAGCAGCCATCGCCGCAGGTCTCGCTCGAGGAGATCGTGAAGCGCGACCCCGATGTCATCCTCGCTGGCCCCAGCGGTGCCGACGCGATCCGCCGCCACAAGGGTTGGCAGGCGATCCGTGCGGTGCGCGAGGGACGGATCGTGATCATCGACACCACGATCGTCGGCCGTCCGGGCGTGCGCATGGGCGAGGCGGCGCGCCACCTGCGCGCGCTGCTCGATTCCGCGGCGAAGCGGTGAGCCGCACACCGCGCGCCCTGTGGGCCGCGCTCCTCGTCACGCTCGTCGTAGCGGTGACGCTCGGGCTCGCCGTGGGCGCAGTGCCGCTCTCGCCCGCGGAGGTGTGGAACGCGCTCGCCGGGGCGGGCGACCCGGCGACGATCTCGATCGTGCGCGACCTCCGGCTGCCGCGCGTCGCGCTCGGCGTCATCATCGGCGCGGGGCTCGCGTCGAGCGGCACGGCGCTGCAGTCCACGCTGCGCAATCCGCTGGCCGAGCCGTACCTGCTCGGCGTCTCGGGCGGCGCGGCGGTCGGCGCGGTCGGCGCGGTGACGCTCGGCATCACCGCGCCGTTCGCGGTGCCGGTGGCGGCCTTCGCGGGCGCGGCGCTCGCGGTGATCCTCGTGCTCGTCGTCGCGCGCGCGGCGGGCGGGCGCGCCGATCCGCGCATCCTGCTGATGGCGGGCGTCGTCGTCGGCGCGTTCTGCACCGCGGCGATCATGGTCGCGCTGGCGACCGCGCCCGAGGGCACGGTGCGCGGCGCGCTCTGGTGGATGATGGGCTCGCTCGGCGACGCGCAGTGGGAGGGCGTGCGCTGGGTCGCGGTCTACGTGTGCGCCGGCACGGGGCTCCTCGTCTGGTGGGGCCGCGACCTTGACGTGCTCGCGCTGGGCGAGGAGGCGGCCGCGTCGCTCGGGCTCGACGTCGAGCGCACCACGCGGCGGATCTACCTCACCGCGTCGCTGCTCGCGGCGGCCACCGTCGCCGGCGCGGGGCTCATCGGGTTCGTCGGGCTCGTCGTGCCCGCGATCGCGCGCGCGCTCGGCTGCCGCGGCGCGCGCGCGACCGTCGTGGCGTCGGCGATCGCCGGCGGCGCGCTCGTCGTCGGCGCCGACCTCGTCGCGCGCGTCGCCGTGCGACCGTCGGAGCTCCCGCTCGGCGCCGTGACCGCGCTCGTCGGCGTGCCGTTCTTCCTCTGGCGCCTGCGCGCCGGAGCGGCGCGATGATCCGCTTCGACGACGTGGTGCTCACCTACGGGGCGGGAGAACCGGCCGTGAACGGCGTGAGCTTCGACGCCGCGCCAGGCCGCATCACCGCCGTCGTCGGGCCGAACGGCTCGGGCAAGAGCACACTCGTGCGCGCCCTGCTCGGCCGGCTCGCGCCTCGCCGCGGGCGGGTGCTGCTCGACGCGCAGCCCATCGCCCAGCTCGACCGCCGCGCCGTCGCGATGCGGCTCGCCGTCGTCCCGCAGCGCGAGGAGCCCGCGTTCCCGCTCTCAGTGCGCGACTTCGTCTCGCTGGGACGCTATCCGCACGGCGGCGCGTTCAGCGGGCATTCGCCGGCGGATCACGCCGCGATCGCCCGGGCCG
>CAZIDS010000310.1:0-3836 GCA_964537945.1 uncultured Gemmatimonas sp.
CTCTTCGCGGATGGGACTGCCCTGCCGGCCGAACTGCGACGCGGCGACACGCTGCTGAGCGAGCGTGCACTCACCGCCGACGAACTCGCCTCGCTGCGGAAGGGCGGGATCCACTGGCTCGACGTCGCCGGCCGTACGCGCAGCCGCCGCGGCTCGCCTCTCACCGAGGAGCTGGCGCTCTTCCTCGGCCGCTACGGGATCCGGCTGCCGCGCGATCGCTGAAGCGCGAGGAACAGCAGCCCCGGCGCGATCTCGAGCGCCGTCCGCCACAGTCTCGTGCACGCCGCGATGACCGCCGCCTCGGCGGGTGACGCCGCCTTCGTCGCGACCAGCAGCCAGACCATCGCGCCGTCGGCGACGCCGAGGCCGGCCGGCGGGCCGAGCGAGAGGAACCCGGCGAGGTAGCTCGCCGTGTAGATCGCGATCGCACCGCCCACCGTGAGCGCGACCGACGGCATCACGCCCTGCACGAAGTGCTGGAAGGCGAGGCCGTACGCGGCCCACGAGACGAGGCTGCCCACGGTCGCGATCGCGAGCATCGCCGGACCGAGCGCGGGCACGCTGAGATCAGCGCCGGTGCGCATGGCGGCCCACCGCGCCAGGCCCGGCGCGAGCCAGCGCATCGCGGCGAGCATCGCGACGCCGGCGGCGATCGCGATCCACGGCGGCGCGCCCGGGATCGGGAGCGCGGCCGACGGCGACAGCGCCAGCGCGAGCAGCAGCCCGGCGACCGTGTTCACGAGCGTGAGCACCACCGCCGAGCTCGTCGCCGCGGCCGCGGAGGCGCCGCGCTCCTTCGCGAGCACGGCCAGCGCCCCCATCTGCCAGAGCGCGCCCGGGATGTAGCGAGCGAGATTGGAGACGAACCAGATCCTCGCGCTCTCGGCGTAGCCGAGCGCCGAGCCCGCATCGGCCACGCAGCGGCGCCAGGTCTCGATGAGCACCGCGTACGCAACGAGCACGAGCGCGCTCGCGATCGCGACGTGGTGCCAATGCACGTGCACGCCCGAGGCGACCTCGAGCGTCGCGCGCCATTGTCCCCGCAGCGCGTAGAGCGCGGCCGTTACGACGGCCGCTCCGCCCACCCAGAGCGCGATGCGGCCCGCGCGCGGCCTCGCGGCGGGCGCTTCGCGCTCGGCCGCCTCGTCGTTCACGGGTCGCGCTGGCGCGCGGTCATCTCGTCGAGGCGGCGGCGCAGCTCCCCCTGCTCCGCGCGCATCACCGCCACCTGCTCGCCGAGGAGCCCGGTCGCGAAGAAGACCGACCCGAGCAGCAGGCAGGTCTGGATCAGCGTCCACACCCAGCGCAGGCCGATCCCCAGCCCGAACAGCACGCCGAGCGCGATGATGCCGGAGAGCACGCCGAGCGCGAAGAGACCGGCGCCGAGCATGCCGAACGCGAGCAGCGGCTTCTGGCCGAAGCGGAGCTCGAACCAGACCGCGATCATGTCGAGCACGCCGATCGGGATGCGGCTGAGCCCGAACTTCGACTTGCCGGCGTGCCGCGGATAGAGCGGCACCGGCACCTCGCTCACCGTGTACCCCTTCGCGTGCGCGAGCACGATCATGTAGCGGTGCCAGTCCGGACGCACCGGCTGGTCCTCCATGATCGCCCGGCGGTACGCCTTCACGCTGTTCAGGTCCTTCACCGGCACGTCGAAGAGCGAGCGCGAGAGCTTGTTGTAGATGCCCGAGACGAAGGCCTTCTCGTACACGCCCTGCTTGAAGCCCGTGACCATGTCCGACTCGTCGGCGAGGATCGGCGCGACGAGGCGCGGGATGTCCTCCGGCTTGAACTGCAGGTCGGCCGGGTAGAACACGAGGATGTCGCCGCGCGCGTTCAGGTAGCCCGACCGCAGGGCATCGGCGATGCCGCGCTGGGCGCGGTGCCGCACGGTGCGCAGGAACGGGTACTCGGCGAGCAGCCCCTCGAGCACGGCCGGTGTCGCGTCCTTCGAGCCGTCGTCGATGACGATGACCTCGTAGCCGACGCCCTGCCCCGCGATCATCTCGGCGCAGAGCCGCACGAAGAGCGGGAGGTTCTCGGCCTCGTCCTTCGCCGGCACGAGGATGGACACGCGCGGGACGAGCGTGAGCGGGGCGGGCACGGGCTGGGAGAGGGCGTTCAGAGGGCGGTCATCCGGTCAGAGGCGCTTCCGCATGCGGGCCGGCAGGACGTTCAGCTGGTCGCGGTACTTCGCCACCGTGCGCCGCGCGATCTGCACGCCGTCGCGCTCGAGCAGCTCCACGAGCGCCTGGTCGGTGAGCGGGTTCTTCGGGTCCTCGTCGGCGACGAGCTTCTCGATCGTCGAGCGGATCGCGCGGGCCGACACGTCCTCGCCGTCGGAGGACTTGAGGGCCGAGGAGAAGAAGTACTTGAGCGGCAGCACGCCGCGCGGCGTCTGCGCGAACTTCTCGTTGGTCACGCGCGAGACGGTGGACTCGTGCATCCCGATCGCCTCGGCCACCTCCCGGAGCGTGAGCGGGCGCAGCGACTGCTCCCCCTTCTCGAAGAAGTCGCGCTGCCGGTCCACGATGAAGTGCATCACCTTGAGCATCGTCTGCCGGCGCTGCTCGATCGCCTGGATCAGCCACTGCGCCGCGCTCAGCCGGCTGGTGATGAACTCCTTGCTCTCGCTGTCGAACTTCTTCTTGTCGCGCGCGATCTCCTGGTACGACTTGCTCAGCTTGAGCCGCGGCAGGTTCGCGTCATTGATGAAGACGAGGTACTCCCCCTCGACCTTCTCCACGATGAGGTCGGGGACGACGTAGTTCTCGCCTCCCTCGCTGTAGGCGCGGCCCGGCTTCGGGTTGAGCTTCGCGAGTTCGTCGGCGGCGGCCTGCACCTCGCCGGGCGGGATCCCGAGCTTGCGCCCGATCTCCACCCAGCGGTGCGCGATGAGCTCCTGGAAATGGTCGCGCACCAGCTTCTCGCTGAGCGTGCCGAGGAGGCCGGCGTCCTTGAGCTGCAGCAGGAGGCACTCGTGGAGGTCGCGCGCACCGATGCCCGGCGGGTCGAGCGCCTGGATCACGTGCAGCATCCGCTCCGCCTCCTCCATCGTGAAGAGCGGCGCCTCGCGCTCGTCGTCCGACTCCTCGGAGGCCTTCTTCACGACCTCGTTGATGCCGTTGAGGATCTGCTCGAGCGAGGCCGCGAGCCAGCCGTCCTCGTTGATGTTGCCGATGAACTCGTCGGCGAGGAGCTCGTCGCGGTCGGAGACACCGAGCACGCGGACCTGCTCGCGCAGGTGGTCGTCGAGGCCGCGGGTCGCGACCGTCGTCGGCTCGTAGTGCTCGCGGTCCTCGCGCTCCTCGCGCACGCCCCCGACGTCGAAGCCGTTCAGGAGGATCTCCTCCCACTGCGACTCGTCGTCCGAGTCGGCCGCGGCGGGCGTCTCCCCGACCTGCGCCTCCTCCTCGGCCTGCGCCTCGTCGGCGGTCTCCTCCCCCGCCTCGGCCTCCTCCTCCTCGGGCTCCACGAGCTCGAGGAAGGGGTTCACCATCAGCTCCTGCTTCAGGTGCTGCTGCAGGTCGAGGAGGGGCATGTAGAGCATGTCCATCGCCTGGTACAGGCGTGGATTGACCTTCAGCTCCTGCCCGAGCCTCGCGGCCTGCTGCAGCCCGGCCTTCATGCGGCCTCCTCGCCCCCGCCGGCGGCGGCCGTGGCCGCCTCCGCATCGGGATGCTCGGCACGGAACCGCTCGCGCAGGCGCGCGGTCAGCGTCGGGCCGAAGTACACCTTCGACACGGTATCATCGAAGATGAGGTCGCGCACGGGTCCGGAGACCTTCACTTGCCCGTCGAACATGATGTAGGCCCGGTCCACGATGTCGAGCG
>CAZIDS010000311.1:0-3829 GCA_964537945.1 uncultured Gemmatimonas sp.
CATCGGCGACCTCCTCGGCGACGACCGGGAGGTTCACGTTGGCGGAGGAGCCGCCGGTGTTGCCGGAGTCGGCGGCGGCCGAAGAGTCGGCGGCGGCCGTGGCGCTGCCGCCCGCTGCCGCGGTCTTGTTGCACGCGACGAGCGGAAGCGTCATGCAAAGCGCGAGCAGTCGTGATCGGAGCATCATGTAGGTGGCGTGGGACCGTCGGTCTTACTGTCGGTTCTTGAGACCCCGACCCTCTCCCGATGGTTGCCGCAGAACGTACCACCGTGCGCAGGGCGCCGAAACCGCCGGCCGGGCGAAACAGGTTCTCGCGCGAAGAGATGCGCGATCCGTAGGTGCGATGGGCCCGGTCAGATTGCGGTCGTCACCGGCAGTCCGAGTCTCCGAGTCCGTCGGTTGAGAGTGCCTCCCTCCCGCACCGCTTCCCCAAGGCTCAGGGAGCTTCATCCCCCGCTGAGGCTGCGATCAGTCGGCCGGACCTAGCCGCGGCCATAGCGCTGTCGAGCCGTGCGCGTGAGAGTAGCCCATGCAGCGACATGAGCGAGACGACCGAGCGCGCCTCGAAGTCCGCCGTCGCCGTCACGACTCCATTGGCATTGATCACCAGCAGCGCGGGAACGCTTCCAACTGGTCCAGGACCGCTGGTGTCGACGACCCACGCGAAGTGACCAGGTGCCGCGTCTGCGTTGAGCTGGCGAGAGTGACTGTACCGGATGTAGGCGGTTCGGTCGCGGACAGATGCGTCTGCAGACGAGAGAAGCGGCGCGAGTGTCTGGCACGCGAGGCAGTCCTCGCGGTAGAAGTAGAGGTATCGGAAGCCACGACCGGGCAACGAGTCGAGTGCCAGTGTGTCGCCATCGGCCGTAACAATCCTGCCCGCCGGTAAGGAATCGCCGGCGAACACTACCGCCTGCCGAAGTCGAAGGTAGCGCTTGAAGGAGCTGGCAATCGAATCACGCTCGGCCACGACCATCTGCAGGTGCGAACGCTGGCGCACGGTGCTCATCAACGCGACGACCAACACGAGAGCGACGGGTAGTGCCTTGCGGATGGACACTCTGTTCTCCGAGTCTCTCAGGGGATCCGACTGAGGGCAGAACGGTGCGCGGCGAGCTCTGAGCCCTAGCGCGCGCCGACGATCTCGAACCACCCAACCTTCCTCGCGCCGCTCGCGGCCAGCTGGGATAGCAGCACGCGGTCGGACTCAATGACCAACAGTTCGTCCGTGGCATCCAGCATGAGCGCCCCGCGCAGCGAAAGGTCCGCCCCGAAGATGTCCCATCGAACCGAGTCGGTCTCCGCATCAGGCGCACCCCGCACCCAGGTTCCGCCACCGACGTCGATACGCAGGTCGGTCACCGCTGGGTGAAACCGACTCGCGTCCCGACGCCTGCGTGCCAAGTCGGCATCGACTGCTGCAAGGAAGCGCGGGTTGTTCTGTGGCATCCCGGCGCGGAACCGCGCGGCAAGGGCGTCAAGTTCCAGTTCGGTCACCGCTCGCCTTGGTGCATCGACGACGAGTCGACGAGCGTGGCCGCGGCTCCCGATCCAGTCGATCCTGTAGGCCGCGGGTTCGCAGAACACGACCTGCTCGTCAGCTCCGAGCCGCCAGATCGGCGCGGAGCGGAAGAAGGGGGCAAGCGTCACATCGCTCGAACCGTTCACGAACGACGACGGCTGACGAACGGTCGCGAGAACCTCACCGAATCGGGCGGCAGGCGCGGTGACCTCGAACTCGGCACTAACTGTATCGCCAGGGGCATCGCCCCCTGGCACGACCAGACGCACGAACAGTCCGGAGCGCATCGAGCTGCCCGTGTAGCCGAGACGGAATGGCGCTGACTCCCGCGAGAGCACACGTCCAGAGTCGTTGATCAATGCGATCGCGGGAGCGTCAGGTAGATGCAGCCACCATGCGGTGTCGCCACTCGCGTCGACTGCGCCACCGAAACCCCTCGTCGATCCCTGGTTCCCTTCGAATCCGATCTGGCGAAAGGTCGGAGTGACCCCATCACGCACGAACGCGGCGCCCGATCTCGTCGCGAGGAGGATCGCCCCGTCGGGTCGCACTCCTCCGAGCACGATCTCGCCGGCCGGGCAGCGCGACTCGAGCGAGTGTCCGCAGATGGCATGAGCGGATCGCAGCTCGAGCCGCGGAGCGCTTGACCAGGTCGACGAGTCCAGATGCACGATGGCGGCGGACGAACTCGACCGGTCGTCTGGCACGTCTCCGCTTCCATGGCATCCGGTGGCTGAGCCGGTCCACAGGAGCAACATGAGGCTCGCGACGCCCCGACACGGGAGCGCGCGCCAGCTTGCGCGCTCGCCCCCGATCCGGCAGCGCGTCACTGATCCTCGACGCAATTCGTGACGTAGAAGGAGCAGCCGCACTGCGGAGTCCCACCGTTCCACTCGCAGCAGAAGCGCTGGAACTGGTACGGACAGGCCTCGAGATTGCTGCACGCGCATGAGCGATCCCCTTCGAATGCGCTCGCGGGCTTGGGCGTTGCCAGGAGCCCGACCGCCGCGAGACAGAGCCCCGCGACGGTGACGGTGACATGGTCGCGCATGCGCTCCACTGCGAATCTGAGCATTGATCTCTCCGGTTGCTTGTGACGGGTCAATGTCGCCGAACGCTCGTTCGGTCGAGCGGGCAAGATTCTCCTGGGACCACACATCGGCTACGGCCATTTGGGTGCAGCGTTATTCGGAATCATGGGGCTTTCGGTCCGCTGTACCAGTCGTGAGATTCGCCAGCGCTGTGAGCGCGGGTTCATCGGAACTCGCCCACCCATGGAGAATTGTGTTGCCAACGGTGTCTGTCATCGATCGGGTCGGCGCGCTTCCGGCCCGTTTCATCGTATGCGGCTCTCAGTCCGACGGACGCCGACTCACCATCGCTGACCTGTCGACCACGGATAGGAGGCCCGGAAGCGCGGGCAGTGTCCTCATTTGTCTCCGAGTTCGCTCCGAGGCGGAAATGCGGGAGCTTTTACAGCAGCCGGATGTGCTCGACTCGCGCCGCCAGTCGGCCGTGCTGGTCGCGATCGCGGAGACTCCTGCGCTGAGGGCCCAGTGCGCGCGCCTCTGCGACGAAGTGTTCGACGCGAAAGACGACCTGCTGTATGCGCAGTTGGCGGTGTTGACGCACGATCGAGGATATTCCGTCGCAGCGCTCAAGTTCCTGCGCGCGATGTGCGGCAGGTGGGGATCAGCGTGCGACACGCTCTTCAAGCTTGCGGTCGGGACATGCTTCGCAGTCGGTAGCGTGAAGCAAGCGGCTGCCTGCGCGAGCGTCTCTCGCTGGACGATCTCGAGAAGACTGCAGGAGGAGGCCGGCACCACCCCCGTGCGCGTTTTTCGCTTCACCTCCGCCGCAATGGCCGAACTGTTGCGCTCCGAAGTGGGATGGAGTACGGCTCGAATCGCCCGCGAGGCCCTGCGCTGCGATGCGCGTGCGCTGCATCGCCGGCATCGCGAAGTGTTCGGCGACACGCTCCTCCACATGGGCCCGCGCTCGAAAGGCGAGGCCGGCTCGGCGGACCTGCTCCAGCGGGTCGCCGCTCGCGGTGACGAATTTCTCCGCGGCGTTCGGACACGGATCACGGTGCCTCGACTTCCGATGGCTGCTGACCTTCGCCGCTGAGCGCCGGCGCGCCTGAGCGATTGAGGAGATCTCGCGCCCCAGTCCGAATCAAGGCTGGATTCGCATTCGCGCGATCACCTGCCACCCGCTCTCCTCATCGGGCCGCACGAACAGCAGCTCCCCATTCGGCAGCCGCGCCAGCGGCAGCCCGCGCCCTCTCATCGTCCCGCGGTAGACCC
>CAZIDS010000312.1:0-1953 GCA_964537945.1 uncultured Gemmatimonas sp.
CGCCGCGTCTGTGAGCAGGTCGGTGAGCGCCTCCTCGAAATGCGCACGGTCGCCGACGATCCGCGGCAGCGCCGGCGAGAGGTCCGGCTCGAACCGGACCCCGCGGTCGGCGGCCTGCGCGCTCGCGATCGCCAGCGCGCCGCGGAAGAGGTCGATCGGCCGCGTGCTCTCCTCGCGCCGCACGCGCGGCTGCGACTCGAGCGCCCGGACGCGCAACGCGCGCCGCAGGATCACGTCGGCGTCGGCGGCGCTGCGCCGCGCCGCCTCGATCATCTCCGCCTGGTTCTCGTTCAGCTCGCCGAAGCGGCTCTCGAGCAGGATGTGCAGTGGCAGCCCCACCTCGCGCAGCGCCTCGGCCAGCGGGCCGAGGAGTGCGTCGAGCAGCACCGCGTCGGAGCGGTCGGGATGCGGTCCGGTCATTCGCGCTTCCCCCGCGCACCGTCGCGGTCGTCGAGCGAGACGACGAGCACGTCGAGCCCGCGCCGGCCGCTGACGAGCTGGTCGATCACCGAGCCGCGCCAGAGCTGGTGCCAACGCGAGCGCCGCGACTGCCCGACGATCACGAGCGTCACGCCCCGCTCGGCCGCGAAGCGCGCGATCGCGCCCGCGACGTCCGCGCTCTCGATCTTCACGAACTCCGCGCCGAGCGACTGCGCCAGCTGGATGTTCTCGACGAGCTTCCGCTGCACCGCCGCGTCGATCCGGTCCGCGCGCTCCTCGGGCGTCTGCACGTGGATGCAGTACCAGTCGGAGTTGAGCTGGCCGGCGATCCGGCTCGCCTTGCGGAGCAGCAGCCGCGTCATCGGCGGGTCGCTCGACATCGCGACCGCGATCCGGTCCACCGTCGCGGGCGCGGCCGTTCCCGATTCGCGGCGCACCAGCTGCTGCCGCGCGCGGTCCACCGAGCTCGCCACCTCGCGCAGTGCGAGCTCGCGCAGCGTCGTGAGGTTCTCCTCGGTGAAGAAGTTCGTGAGCGCGCTCGCGACCTTCTCCGGCTTGTAGATCCGCCCCTCGCGCAGCCGCTGCCGCAGGTCCTCGGCCGAGAGGTCGATGTTGACCACCTCGTCGGCCTGCGTGACGACCCAGTCGGGCACCGTCTCGCGCACCTGCACGCCGAGCGTGCGCTCGACGACATCGTTGAGCGACTCGAGGTGCTGCACGTTCATCGCCGAGAGGACACTGATGCCGCGGTCGAGCAGCAGCATCACGTCCTCCCAGCGCTTCCGGTGCTTGAGCCCCGGCACGTTCGTGTGCGCGAGCTCGTCCACCAGCGCCACCTCGGGCGCGCGCGCGACGATGGCGTCGAGGTCCATCTCCTCGAGTTCCACGCCGCGGTACGGCACCTTCAGCCGCGGCACCACCTCGAGGTCGCCGACCACGGCGTGCGTCTCGCCGCGGCCGTGCGTCTCGACGAACCCGACCACCACGTCCACCCCGCGCCGCCGCAGTTCGTGCGCCTCCTGCAGCATCCGGTAGGTCTTGCCGACCCCGGCTGCCGAGCCGATGTAGAGCTTGAGGACGCCGCGCGCGCGGCCGGGAGGGTTCATGGGCGGAAGGTGAAGGCGCTGACGAGCACGAGGTTCGACTTCGAGAGGCCGCCCGCACCGTCGCGGTCGGCGAAGAGGTCGGCGTCGGCGCGCAGCGCGCGCACTTCGGTGCGCCAGACGAAGCCGCTCCCCGGACTCACGTCGAGGCCGAGCGAGCCGCCGGTCGCCTTGAACGCATCGGGGCCGCCGGTCACGATGATGACCTGGCCGGCGTCCGAGTACCACTCGCCGCGCCCGACGAGCGCGACGCGCGGCGTGAGCGCCCAGCGCGCGGCAACGACGCCGCCCGTCCACGAGTCGCTGCCGTCCACCGCACCGCGGTCCTGCCGGCCGGCGTCGAGCTCGGCCTCGACCTTGAGCTTCTCCGACAGCGCCGCGATCGCCGAGACGCCGGTGAACATCCGCA
>CAZIDS010000312.1:2053-3817 GCA_964537945.1 uncultured Gemmatimonas sp.
ACCTTGAGCTTCTCCGACAGCGCCGCGATCGCCGAGACGCCGGTGAACATCCGCAGGCGGCCGCCGGTCTCGCCGCCCACATAGGCGTAGTGGCTCAGCGTCACGCCGTCGCGCACGGCGAAGTCGAGCCGCGTGCCGACCGCCTTGTCGCTGTTGGTCTCGGAGATGTTCTGCCAGCCGTTCACAAGGTCGACGCGCGCGGTGAGGCGCGGCTTCGCCTGCAGCACCGCGCGCACCCCGCTCGAGTAGTACGGCGAGTAGTCGGCGACGAGTGACCGCGTGTAGGTCACGTTGTCGGACGAGATCCAGCTCTCGGCCCCCATGTTGGAGAAGAAGATGCCGGCGTCCACCCAGAGTCGGTCGCTCACCTTGTAGCCGACGTAGGCCTCCTGGAGCAGGCGGGCGAGGCTCGCGCCGCTGTTCGCGCCGATCGCCGGCTCGGCGGAGTAGTTCGACTGCACGCTCGTGCCGGCCTGCAGCGCGAGCCGGCCGCGGATGCGGTCGCCGCTGATCGTCGCGTCGACGTGCGCGAGGTTGACGTTGAACTCGTTGTGGCGGACCGCCTGCGTCGTATAGCCGCGGTCGATCGCGGCCGGACGCCCGTTGTCGTACGCGTAGTAGCCGTCGACGAAGAGGCCGAACGCGACCTTGAGCGTGGTGTCGCGCCCCGGGGCCTGCGCCGCGAGCGGTGCGGCGAGCGGTGCGACGGCCAGCGTGCTGAACAGCAGCGCGGCAGCGATCACGGCGCCGCGCGGAAACGCGATGGTCATGGCTTCTTCACCGTGGAGTCGGCGGCCGCCGCGACCGCGGGCCGCGGCGCGAGGCTGTCGAGTGCGATGTTCAACAGGAGGACGTTCACGCGCGGCTCGCCGAGGACGCCGAGCTGCCGGCCCTCGATGTGTCGCTCCACCAGCGCGGCGACGCGCGCCGACTCGATCCCGCGGGCCCCGGCCACGCGCGCGACCTGCAGTCGCGCGTTCGCCGGCGAGATGTGCGGGTCGAGCCCTGAGCCCGACGCTGTGACGAGGTCACTCGGCACCTCGCCGCGCACCGCGCCTTGCGCAACGGCGGAGTCCACGCGCGCGGCCACCGCGGACGCGAGCTTCGCGTCGGTCGGGCCCTTGTTCGTGCCGGCCGACGCGGTCGCGTCGTAGCCGGCGCCGGCCGCCGACGGCCGGCCGTGGAAGTACCAGGGCTGGGTGAACGTCTGCCCGATCAGTTCGCTGCCGACCACGCGCCCGTCCACTTCGACGAGCGAGCCGTTGGCCTGCCGTGCGAACAGGAGGTGCGCGACGGTCGTGACCGCGCCCGGATAGATGATACCGGTCAGCACGGCGAGCGCGAGCGTCAGGATCGCCGCGGCCTTGAGCTGGCGGAGGAAGGACATGGTGGCCTCAGGCGAGATGGAGGAGGACAAGGAGCCGGTCGATCGCCGCGATGCCGATGAACGGCACCAGGAGGCCGCCGAGCCCGTAGACGAGCAGGTTGCGCCGCAGGATCGACGCCGCGCCGGTCGGCCGGTACTTCACCCCGCGCAGCGCGAGCGGGATCAGCGCGACGATCACCAGCGCGTTGAAGATCACGCTCGACAGGATCGCCGACTCCGGCGAGTGCAGCCCCATCACGTTCAGGGCGCCGAGCGCGGGATAGGTCGCGACGAAGATCGCCGGGATGATCGCGAAGTACTTCGCGACGTCGTTGGAGATCGAGAAGGTCGTCAGCGCGCCGCGCGTCATCAGCAGCTGCTTGCCGATCTCGACGATC
>CAZIDS010000313.1:0-3801 GCA_964537945.1 uncultured Gemmatimonas sp.
GGCAGGAACGCGAAGCCCCACGGGCTGATCAGCGAGTCCACCACCGTGACGATGCGGAAGTCGTGCAGCTTCGACTTCTCGACGTCCTGCGCGCCAAGCATGGCGGCGGACGCGGTGACGAAGGCGGCGCCGGCGGCGGCGCGGCGGAGGGCGGTAGCGAGGCGGTTCATCGGTGTCCCGGTGTGGATGCGTCGTACGAGAACGCCGGAAGTTGTCCGGGCGCTGGCTCCCGGGTCAAATTCCACCATCCACTCGCCGGAGCCCCGATGCGCGCCGTCCGCCTGCTCGCCCTCTTCGCCCTCCTCCCCGCGGCAGCGCGCGCCCAGCGCGCCGACGCGCTCGTCGAGGAGATCGACAAGCGCGCGCGCGAGGCCGCGCCGCGCGTGATCGAGTGGCGGCACGACATCCACCAGAACCCCGAGCTCTCCGGCCAGGAGGTGCGCACCGCGGCGCTCGTCGCGCGCGAGCTGCGCCGGATGGGGCTCGAGGTCACCACGAACGTCGGCGGCAACGGCGTCGTCGGCGTGCTGCGCGGCGGGCGTCCCGGCCCCGTCGTCGCGCTTCGCGCCGACATGGACGCGCTCCCGGTCGCCGAGCAGGTGGACGTTCCCTTCAAGTCGACCAAGCGCACCACCTACAACGGCGTCGAGACCGGCGTCATGCACGCCTGCGGACACGACATGCACGTCGCGATCCTCCTCGGCACCGCCGAAGTGCTCGCCGGGATGCGGCAGAACCTCGCCGGCACGGTGAAGTTCTTCTTCCAGCCGGCCGAGGAGCTCGCGCCCGACGGCGGCGCCGGCCCGATGATCGCGCAGGGCGTGCTCGAGAACCCGAAGGTGGACGCGATCTTCGCGTTGCACGCATTCCCGGGCCAGCTCGGATCGGTCGAGGTGAACGGCGGCCCGCGGCAGGCGAGCGCCGACAACTTCCGCATCGTCGTGCACGGCAAGCAGACGCACGGCGCGATGCCGTACGCCGGCGTGGACCCGCTCGTCGTCGGTGCGCAGATCCTGCTCGGGCTGCAGACGATCGTGAGCCGGCAGGTGGACCTCACCGAGGCGCCGCTGGTCGTGACGGTCGGCGCGTTCCACGGCGGGCTGCGCGAGAACATCATCCCCGACACGGCCGTGATGATCGGCACCATCCGCGCGCTCAGCCCGACGATCCGGCGCGAGGCGCACGAGCGGATGCGGCGCATCGCGACCAACATCGCCGAGGCGTCGGGCGCGACGGCCGACGTCACGATCGTCGAGGGCTATCCCGTCACCGTGAATGACGTCGCGCTCGCCGACTGGCTCGCGCCGGTGCTGCGGCGCACGATCGGCGCCGACAAGGTCGCGCGCGGCCGGCCGACGATGCCGGCCGAGGACTTCTCGCGCTTCCAGGAGAAGGTGCCGGGCGTGATGTTCGGGCTCGGCGTCACGCCGACGGCCGTCGACTGGCGCACGGCGGCGACGAACCATTCGCCGCTCTTCCAGGGCGACGACGCCGCGCTCGAGGTGGGCGTGCGCCTGATGGCGAACGCGGCCGCGGAGTACCTGCGCTCGGGGAAGCCGAGGATGTGATCGGCTACGACCGCGACCGGCGCTTCGGGCGCTCGGTGCGCGGCTCGAACCGGTCGAGCGTCCAGCGCAGCTCGTGCGCGTGTGAATGCACCCACGTCTCGAGCGGCTGCGCCTGCGGGAAGAGCCGCCGCGTCTGCGCGACCGCGGTGTCGAGCCCGTCCTGGCGCGCGCGATAGACCGCGAAGGTGCGGTCGAGCGCAGCGGCGAGCGCTTCGCCGCCGGGGATCCGCGCCCACGGCGCGCGCGACGACTCGGTGCGCGCGATCACCTCGCGTCCCGTCGCCGCGGCGATCATCGCCGCGATCTCGCCGGCGCGGCGCGCATCGCTCGTCGCGTTCACGGTCCGGCCCGCCGTCGCCGCCGCCTGCGCCAGCACCGCCGCGACCACGCCGCCGATGTCGTCCTCGCCGATGCCGCCGAGGCGCGCGTCGCCGATCGGCAGCGCCAGCGCGAAGCGGCCGTTCCCGATCGGGCGCGGCACGACGAGCGAGAGGAGGTTCTCCCAGTAGAACGAGACGTGCACGTACGTGGCCGGCAGCAGCGCCGCCCGCGCGTAGCGCTCGAGCGTCGCCTTCGATTCGAACGGATCCATCCCGGTCGTGCCGCCCAGCGCCTCGCGCGCGCTCGGCTGGGTGCTGAGCACGACATGCGGGACCTTCGCGGCCAGCGCGGCCTCGACGAGCGCGCGGCCGTGCACTTCCTCCGCCTCGAAGTGCTCCCACCAGTCGGTCATCCCGAACACGGCCTGGGCGCCTCTCATCGCGGCGCGGAGCGAATCCACGTCGGCGAGGTCACCGCGGACCACCTCGGCGCCGAGCGCGCCGAGTGCGCGCGCCTCGTCGGCGTGCGGGCGGCGCGTGAGCGCGCGCACCTGCATCCGGCCGGCGGCGAGGAGGTGACGGGCGACGGAGCCGCCTTGGCGGCCGGTGGCACCGATGACGAGGACGGTCGGGCGAGTGGGCATGGGTCGTGTGTGTGGCAGGTGACCTCATAGACGTAAGCGCGGGCTGTCGGGTTTCCCCGACATCACGCGCACCCCGTGACGTGGGGCACGCCCCGCGCGCGGACGCGGCGGGCAACGAACTCGCTTCCTTCCGCGTTTAGGTTCCGACGATGCCTCGCCCCCACCCGATCGCCGCCGCGCTGCTCCTCGCATTGCCGGCGGCCCTCCTCGCGCAGGGGACGAACGGCGCGCCTTGGCCCCGGATCAAGACCGTCACCGAGAACGTCCGGCTCGACGGCCGCCTCGACGAGCCCGCCTGGGCCCTCGCCGACTCCATCTGGGACTTCCATACGAAGGAGCCTACCGAGGGCGGCACGCCGAGCGAGCGCACGATCGTGCGCCTCCTCTCGACGCCGGCCGGCCTCGTCGTCGGGTGGTGGAACTACGACCGCGACGTCGGCCACCGGATCCGCTCGCAGCTCCGTCGCGACGCCGAGCTGCGCTCCGACGACTACGTCTCGCTGATGGTGGATGGGCTGAAGGACCAGCGGTCGGCCTTCTACTTCCGCACCAACTCGAACGGCGCGCTCTGGGACGGTGAGCACGTCAACATCGAGTCGGGGAACGAGGAATGGGACGGCGTCTGGGACGCGCGCACCGCGGTGTTCGACGGCGGCTGGAGCGCCGAGATGCTGATCCCGTGGGCGACGCTGCGCTACCCCAAGGACGTCTCGGCGATGGGGATGAACTTCCGCCGATTCCTCCCGCGCACCAACGAAGAAGTGCTCTGGCGCGCCTGGAAGCGCGGGCAAGGCTACCGCTTCCTCGAGGAGGAAGGGACGATCGAGGGCTTCGGCGAGCTGCCGCCGCGCGCCCGCGCCGAGCTGCGCCCGTTCGTGCTTGGCGAGGGGCGGCTGGCCGAGCGCACCTTCGACGCGCTCGGCGCGGAGACGGTGACCGCGCCGGCGACGAGCGACTTCGCCGCGGGCCTCGACGTGAAGGTTCCGGTGACGAACACGCTCACGGCCGACCTCACGATCCTTCCCGACTTCGCGCAGGCCGAGGTGGACCGGCAGGTGGTCAATCTCTCGCGCTTCCCCCTCTTCTTCCCCGAGCAGCGGCCCTTCTTCACCGAAGGGGCGGCGATCTTCGCCTTCGGGCGGCCGCAGCAGTCGCAGATGTTCTACTCGCGGCGCGTCGGCCTCGGCGCCGCCGGCCGGCCGGTCGAGATCCCCTTCGGCGCGCGGATGCAGGGGCGCGTGGGGCGGAACCAGGTCGGCCTCCTCGCCG
>CAZIDS010000314.1:0-1870 GCA_964537945.1 uncultured Gemmatimonas sp.
GGGACGGGCAGGGGCGCTCCTCGAGGTGGGGACCGGGTTTCATCCGGAGCTGACTGGCCGCGAGAACATCCGGCTCAGCGGCTCGATTCTCGGTATGAGCCGCGATGAGATTCGCCGCAAGTTCGACGCAATCGTCGATTTCGCGGAGCTCGAAGCGTTTCTGGACACGCCGGTGAAGCGCTACTCGAGCGGGATGTATGTGCGGCTCGCCTTCGCGGTCGCCGCGCACCTCGAGCCGGAGATCCTCGTCGTGGACGAGGTCCTCGCCGTCGGCGATGCCGAGTTCCAGCGGAAGTGCCTCGGCAAGATGGGCGAGGTCGCGAGCGGCGGACGCACCGTGATCTTCGTGAGCCACGCGATGCCCGCGGTGAGCGCGCTGACGCAGCGCGTGCTCCTGCTCGACCGCGGCGGCTGCCTCTTCGACGGCCCGACCGCGGACGGGATCGCGAAGTACCGCGCGCTGCAGGGCGGCGGCGACGCGCGCTCGGGCGCCTACGCCGCGCCGGACGCCGCGACGCCGCGCAACCGCGTGCGCGCGGCGCGCGTGGTCACGAGCGATCCCGCCGGCGTGCACCGCTGCGGCGAGCCGCTCGCGATCGAGTTCGACCTCGACGTGCCCGAGCCGGCGAGCACTCTGTGCTTCTCCTGCAAGCTCGTGGACGCCGAGGACCGGAACATCGTGCATCTCTGGTGCTTCGATGCGTCGACGCGGTTCCGCCGCGACGCTGGCCGCTACACGCTCCGCTTCGAGGTGCCGCGCGCGCGGCTCTTCCAGGGGAGCTACACCATGCGCGCCTTCCTCAGCGACCGTCGCACTAATGCGATGTTCGACGAGCTGCACGGCATCTGCCCGTTCGAGGTCACGATGGACGGCCTCGCGCGCGACGACTATCCGTGGACGGCGGGCGACGCCGCGTACGTCGAGGGCGCGGAGTGGGTGCTCCGCCGCGAGGGCGACCGCGACGGCCAGCGCGGGACGGTGGCGTCGTGAGCTCGGGCCCGCGCGGTTCGGGTGCGACCTCGGGCGGAGCGGCCGCGGTGCGCAAGCCGCGCGTGCTCATCGTCGCGTTCAGCGGGGCGAAGGGAGGCGCGCACAATCTCTGGCGCCATTTCGCCGGCGACCGCGAGGCGAGCGACGGCTTCGAACTGCACGTGCTCGCGCCGCGCGAGTACCGCGACGCCGACCCCGCCCCCTTCGCCGACGGGCGCATCACCTTCCACGCGATGACCGAACTCACCCCGCCTCCGCTGCGCCAGCGGATCCTGCGGCGGATGGTCGGCCTCGAGGTCCCCGAGGAGAAGCGCTGGCGCACGCGGCTCGACGCGATCGCGCCCGATGTCGTCTTCTTCAACCTCGCCGGCATGGGGGACATGAACTGGTGCGTCCCCGCTGGCGCGGCCTGCGCCGAACGCGGCACGCCGTACTGGCTCGTGCTGCAGCACGCGCAGGAGGACTACCACTTCGCCGACGACGATCGCACCGACGCCGCGCTTGCGCTCGCGCGCGGGGCCAAGCGGATCCTCGCCGTCTCCCGCCGCAACCATCGCGCGCTCGAGCGTTCGCTCGGCTCCGCGCTCGCGAACGTCGAGCAGGCCGTGAACGGCGTGACGCAGACGACGCTCACCGTCGGCGAGCAGGTGATGCGCGCGCAGCCGCCGCACGTGAAGGGCACGGTCCGCCTGCTCTGCCTCGCCCGTTTCGATCCCGCGTACAAGGGGCAGGACCTCCTGCTCGACGCGCTCGCGGCCCCCGACTGGCGCGATCGCGACTGGGTGCTGACGCTGCAGGGCGGCGGTTCGCACGCGCGTCTGCTCGAGCGGCTCGCGCGCTCGCACGGCTTCGGGCCCGATCGCGTGGTGCTCAAGGGGC
>CAZIDS010000314.1:1970-3798 GCA_964537945.1 uncultured Gemmatimonas sp.
GAGCGGCTCGCGCGCTCGCACGGCTTCGGGCCCGATCGCGTGGTGCTCAAGGGGCACAGCGGCGACATCGGCGCGGCCTTCGCGGCGAGCGACCTCCTGCTCTTCCCGTCGCGCTCGGAGGGTTCGCCCTTCGCGCTCGTCGAGGGGATGGCCCACGGACGCCCCGCCGTCGTCACGCCGGTGGGTGGGAACGACGAGCTCGTGATCGAGGGGAAGACCGGCTGGGTCGCGAGCGCCGCGACGGTCGAGGCCTTCACCGCCGCGCTCTCGCGCGCCTGGGTCGCGCGCGCGGCCTGGCCGGCCGCGGGCTACGCCGCGCGCGAGCATGTCGCGAATGGCTGGGCGCTGGCCGAGCCGCACCGGAAGCTCGCCGAGTCGCTCCGCGCCGACGCGATCGCCGGCAGATGAGTGATCAGACGCTTCCGCCGAGCATCGCGAAGGTGCTCGACCGCTTCGCCGCGATGGGACGCGAGGAGAAGATGCAGTCGCTCGTCGGCTACGCGAAGAAGCTCGAGCCGATCCCCGAACGGCTCGCCGCGCTCGACCGCGCGCAGTTCACGGTCCCGGAGTGTCAGACGCGCGTGGACCTCTTCCCCGAGCTCGACAGCGGGAAGATGCACTTCTACGCCGACGTGAACGTGCGGCAGAGCCCGACCATCGCCGCCTTCCTCGCGATCACGTTCAGCGCGATCAACGGGCAACCGCCCGGCGTCACGCTCGCGATCCCCGACGATTTCGTCCCGCGAATGATGCACGGACTCGGCCTGAGCGCGCGCGAGACCGGCCTCACCGCGATGGTCGCGCGGCTCAAGCGGCACGCGCGCGAACTGCAGGCCCTGACCGACGACCGCCACCTCGCCTAGTCCACCCGCACCCCTCCCCCCGATGCCCGCCACGCAGAGCTTCGACAACCACGCGCGCTACCAGCCGTTCTATCACTTCCTCGCCTCGCCGGTCGCCTACGGCATCGTGCTGGTCGCCATCTGGACGCTCTGGAAGGAGCCGACCTGGGGGAACGTGATCGACGCGACCGTCGCGTTCGGCCTCGCCGCCGCCGTGGTGATGTCGCGCGTGATGGCGGTGACCGTGCAGAACCGCGTGATCCGGCTCGAGATGCGGCTGCGGCTGAAGGAGATCCTCCCGGCCGAGCTGCAGCCGCGCATCCGCGACCTCAGCGTGCGGCAGCTCATCGCGCTTCGCTTCGCGGGCGACGGCGAGATGGCGGGGCTCGTCGAGCGGACGCTGAAGGGCGAGTTCGCGAAGCCGCGTGACATCAAGCGGGCGATCACCGACTGGCAGCCCGACTACCTGCGCTGTTGAGCGCGGGAGCGGCGCGGGCGAGGCGCTACTTCTTCTTCGGCGCCTTCTTCGGGAGGAGCGTCGCGTGCCAGCTGTCGCGCGCCTTCACCTCGAAGCGCGCGCGGTAGTCGCCGACCGTCGTGACGGTCGCGTCGAACACGGTCGTGTCCGGCCCGACCTCGCCCATCGCGGCCATCGCCTCGAACTGCGGGCGCGTGCAGTTGATCACGATCCCGCCCGGCTCGCGGAAATAGACCTGCCCGCCGCCGACCATCGACGTGCCGATCCCCTCCTCGGCCTTCTGCAGCACGGCGAAGAGACCGTCGATCGAGCAGCCTGACGCGCCGGCGGCGCGTTCATCCACGCCGACGACGAGGAAGTGCTCGTCGCGGAAGAGGCGTGCGCTCGTGAGGGGCGCGCCGTGCGCCTTCCAGGTGACGAGGTAGCCGTCCACGGCGGCGAGGAGGCGCGGCTCGTCCACTTCGTCGAGCGGCGAGCGCGCCGCGAAGATCCAGCAGCGGGCGTCGTC
>CAZIDS010000315.1:0-3773 GCA_964537945.1 uncultured Gemmatimonas sp.
CCGCCCGGGTGACCGTGTGGTCGTGAAGCCGGCAGAACGGGTCGCCGTCGACGGCATCGTCCGCGAAGGGAGCTCGGCGGTGAACCAGGCGCCGATCACCGGCGAGAGCGTGTTTGTGGACAAGGCGCCGGATGACACGGTCTTCGCCGGGTCCGTGAACGGGGAAGGCGCGCTCGTCGTCGAGGTCACGGCGGCCATCGGCGATCGCACGCTCGACCGCGTCATCAAGCTGGTGACGGAGGCGCGGACGCAGAAGGCGCCGACGCAGCAGTTCACCGACCGCTTCGCGCGAGTGTTCGTTCCTGCCGTCCTCGTCGCGGATGTGTCGCTCATCGTCATGCCGCCGCTTCTGGGGATCTGGACGTGGAGCGAGTCGTTCTACCGCGGGATGGCCCTGTTGGTGGCCGCCTCCCCATGCGCCCTCGCGCTCGGGACGCCTGCGGCCGTGCTCGCCGGCATCGCGCAGGCCGCGCGGAACGGTGTGCTCATCAAGGGTGGCGCGCATCTCGAGTCGCTCGGTGGAATCCATACGCTCGCGCTCGACAAGACGGGCACGATCACGCTCGGCGAGCCGAGTGTGACCGATCTCCGGCCGGCGGACGGTGTGTCCGAGGTGCAGTTGCTCTCGGCTGCGGCGTCGGTAGAAGCCCGGTCGCAGCATCCGCTCGCGCGGGCCGTGCTGCGTGCGGCCCAGTCGCGTGCGATCGCATTCACGCCGGCATCCGACTCGATGTCGATCACGGGTCGCGGCATCCGCGCGACGGTGAAGGGTGCGACGGTGGAGGTCGGTCGGGCGCTGCTCTTCGAGGAGTCTGGCGTGACGCTCCCCGGCTTCATCCGCACGACCGTCGAGACGCTGGAGCGCGAGGGCCGGAGCACGATGATCGTTCGACGCCCGGACGGCAGTGGCGAGTGGCTCGGGGTCATCGGGATCGCGGATCACCCCCGGCCAGACGTGCGCGCGACGCTCGCCCGACTCCGAATCCTTGGGATTCGCCGCGTGGTGATGCTCACCGGGGACAACGCCGGAGTGGGCAACGCGATCGGAAGTGAGGTCGGGGTGGACGAGGTGCGCGCCGGGCTGCTGCCCGAGGGGAAGGTGACGGCCATCCGCCTGCTCGCCGGCGAGGGTCCCGTCGCCATGGTCGGCGATGGCGTGAACGACGCCCCGGCGCTCGCCCATGCCACCGTCGGGATCGCGATGGGAGGTGCGGGGACAGCGGCAGCCCTCGAGACCGCGGACGTCGCGCTGATGGGTGACGACCTGGGCCGGCTCCCGTTCGTGATCGGGCTGAGCCGCGCGTCGCGCCGGGTGATCAAGCAGAATCTGTATCTTTCGTTCGGCGTGATCGCCCTGCTCATCGTCGCGACCACGACCGGCGCGGTCGGGATCGGCGCCGCCGTCGTGATGCACGAGGGCAGTACATTGGTCGTGATCGCGAACGCGCTGCGATTGCTCCGCTACAGGGGAAAGGGATGACCGAGGCGGTGAAGCAAGCGGCCGAGCGGCGAGCGTTGTACACGCTGCTCGCGCTCAATGGCGCGATGTTCGTCGTCGAAGTGAGCGCCGGGCTCGCCGCCGATTCGATGGGGCTCGTCGCCGACGGACTCGACATGCTCGCCGATGCGGCGGTGTACGGGCTCTCGCTCTACGCGGTCGGGCGACCGCCTGTGGCGAAGGTCCGCGCCGCACTAGGCGCCGGGTACGCACAGCTCGCGCTTGCAGCGGCCGCGATCGCGAAACTGGGGTTCGCGCTCGTGCATGGCAGCGCACCCGAGGCTGTGCCGATGGTCGGCGTCTCGCTTCTCGCGCTCGCCGTGAACGTCCGGTCGCTGGCGATCCTCAAGCGCCATCGGCATGGTGAGGTGCATCTGCGGGCGGCGTGGATATTCTCCGCGACCGACGTTCAGGTGAACCTCGCGGTGATACTCGGTGCCGCGCTCGTCACGCTCACCCGGTCTGGGATCCCCGACCTGGTTGTCGCGGCGGGAATCTGCGTACTCATCCTGCGAGGCGTCATGCGGATCCTTCGGGAGGCGCACCGCGAGCGATCGCGCAGCTAGTCGCAGGATTGAGTGCCGACGCTTCGCGGTGTGTGCAACTCGCTGCGGTACAGCGAGTTGACGAGGCGAGCGCGGCGCAGGCCGCGCGACATTGGTGGAACTTCCTCGGAGTGACCGCTATTGTTAAAGTGTGCCAACACGTCTGGCCGCTTCCCTCGTCGCGGGACTCTTCTCGCTGCAGTTCGCCCTTTCGGGAGCCGCTGCGGCATGCCCGATGGCGGACCTTCAGGCGACATCGCGATCTGTCGAGGAGACTGCGCCGCACGGCTCCGCAGTGACCAGCCTTCCGGATGCGATGTCAGGCATGCCGATGCCAGCGAGTGACGGGACGAACGAGACGGATGGGAGTCCCTGCAGCCATCCCGTCACGCCGGTACAGTGCCAGACGACGGCGCCGTGCGTTACCGGGTTCCTCCCCGCTGTGTCGAGCGCGTCCGTGCAACTCGCGCCGCCGGTCGAGACCGTCGTGGCCGCATCCGTGTCGATGCCGCCCTCGGTCTCCTTCCCGCCCGATCGCCGACCTCCTCGGCCGTAGGCCCCGCCAAATCGATGTAGTCCCGACCGCGCTCGACTGAGTGCGTTCGGTCGCGCGGACATCAGGACTCCCGCGGGATCGAGCGCCCTCGCGGAGTCGCGGTATAACGGCGACTCACCGCGCGACCGACGGTCGGTCACAAGCGGTGAGGGTCCTGGCTTCCCGAGGAGACATGCGTTCGTTCCAGACTCATCTGGCGTCGCCGCCGCGTGCTCGCACGCAGTGGTCGCGCGTAGTGCTTGCTTCCGCACACCTGAATGCCGCGCTGCGCGCGGTGGCCCTCGCGTGGTCGGCAGTCCTGCTTCCCGTCGAGGCGCTGGCCCAACGCGCGCCGGATGCGCCCGCTCAGGTCGCGCCGTCCTCCGTCACCGACACGGTCGACTCGCTCATCGCGCTCGCGCTCGCGGTGAGTCCGCAGCTCCGTGCCGCGCGAGCGCGACTCCGCGCCGCCGACGCGCGGCTGGGGCCTGCCGGGGCGCGTCCGGATCCGGTGCTCATGGCCGGTGTCCAGAACGTGCCGATCAGCGCGCCGGGCTTCAGCGACTTCATGAGCATGAAGATGATCGGCGTCGGTCAGGCGATCCCGTATCCCGGCAAGCTCACACTCGCGACCCGCGCAGCCGAGCGCGAGGTCGCGGCTGTCGAGGCCGAGCTCGCTGGTGTCCGGCTCGCGGTCGAGTCGGCGGTCAAGGAGGCGTACTACGAACTCGCGTACACCGACCGAGCGCTTGAGATCGTCACGCGCAACCGCGTCGTGCTGCTCGATCTCATCAAGGTCACCGAGACCAGGTACGAGTCCGGGGCGGGCGGCCAGGAGGAAGTCCTGCGCCTGCGAGTCGAGGTCGCACGGCTGGGGGAGGAGGCGGTGGCGATCATCGAGTCGCGACGGGCCACGCTCGCGCGCTTGAACGCGGTCCTCGGTCGCCCGAGTGACGATCCGGTCGCCGCGCCCGTCATCCCGGGCCGCGTGGCCCGAGCCGCCGTCGCCGATTCGGCCGGCGCTATCCGCTTCACCTCGTCGACGCTCGGCGCGCGCGCCGCGGACTCGCCGATCCCGGCACTCGAGCGGCTCCAGACGGACCTCGCGCAGCACAACCCCGCGCTGCGTGCCCTGCGTGCGAGGATCGAAGCGCAGCGCGCGCGCGCGGAACTCGCGCAGAAGGAACATCTGCCC
>CAZIDS010000316.1:0-1823 GCA_964537945.1 uncultured Gemmatimonas sp.
AGCGCGTGTACATGCGCATCAGCATCTGCGCCCAGTCCTGCGCCTCGGTGCCGCCCGCGCCGGCGCTGATCTCGAGCTGCGCGTCGCGGAAGTCGTCGCTCCCCTGCAGGAGCGAGCGGAGCTCGAAGGCGTCGGTCGCCTCACGGATCGCGGCGGCCTCGCGGCCGACCTCCGACTCCATGTCGGCATCGGGCTCGAGGGCGAGGAGCTCCGTGAGCTCGACCGCGCCCTGGATGCGTCCGATGAGCTTGTCGTAGGGCTCGACCCAGCCCTTGAGCGTCTTGACCTCCTGCACGACCCCCCGCGCGCGCTCCTGGGCGTTCCAGAAGGCAGGGTCGGCCATGTCCCCTTCGAGCGCGCTCAGGCGCTCGCGCTTGCGCTCGAGGTCAAAGGTACCTCCGCAGCTCGACGAGACGGCTCTCGTCGTGGCGGAGGGAGGTGAGGTGCTGGCTGTCGGCCATGGTCGGATCGCGGTTGAAGCGAAGCGAGCCGGTCCCGCGCGCGGAACCGACTCGCTTGGTATGCCTCAAGATAGCGCCTCGTGCCCTCCCGCGGCACCGCTCGGCGCCCGCCGGCCTAGAACATCTTCTGCCCGCCGGCAAGCAGGTCGTTCAGGGCGTCCGCGAAGTGCGACGTACTCTCGGCGAACTCCTTGCCGATCTGGTCGACGTACTCCTCGTAGCTCTTCTTGATCTCCTCGCGGAAGATCTCCTTGAGCGTGCCGTTCGCGAGCCCTTCCTCGCGCTTCCCCGGCTGGTACGCGATCATGTCCGACACGAGCGCGCGCGCGAGACGGCGGCCCTTCTGGTTCGGGTCGTTGTTCAGGAACGGGTTGATGCCGCGCTTCACTCCGCCCGCCGGGGTGGCGGACGGTCGCGCCTGCGGGAACGCACCCGAGGGCGAGCCCGCGGCAGGAGCGGGCGCCGGGGGCGGAGCCGCCGGGGCCGGCGCCGACGGCGGGGCGGCAGGCCTCGCCACAGGCGTGGCCGGCGGCGTCGGCGGCGTCGGCGGCGCCGGAGGCGAGGGAGGCATCACCTGCGCGGACGGCGGCGAGGCCGGACGGATCGGCGGGCGCACCGGCGTGGGCATCGCCGGACGGGGCGGCAGCGCCCCGGCGGCGGGCGGTGTCATCGCGGGCCGAGGCGGCATCGGCGCCGCGGGCGGCGCGGGAGGAACGGCGCTCACGGCGCCGGAAGGCCTCGCGGGAGGTGCAGGAGGTGCAGCAGGCGCCGGCGGAACCGCCAGCGGCGGACGTGCCTGCGTGGTGCGAGGTCCCGGGGGCGCGATCGGCGGCGGAACGGGTGTCACGGCTCGCGGCGTCGGCATGCTCGGCGGAACGGCTGCAGCCGGACGTGGCGTCGGCATCGACGGCGGCGCGGGCGGAGCCGGTGGCGCGAACTGCGGAGCGGCCGGGTGCGGCGGAGTCGGCGCGGACGGCGTCGCGACGCGCGTCGCGGCCGGCACGCTGGCGCGCGGCGGCGGCGGGGGCGCCGGCGGCTGGATCACCGGCGTGTTGATCGGCGTCGAGCGCCGGAGCTCCGGCATCGCCGGCATCTCGCCCGAGGTACGAGACGCACGCTGGATCACGCCCGGGGTGAACGAGGGCGTCGGCTTGCGGGTCTGCTGGGGAGCCGCGAAAGGCGTCGCGAACGGGATCGAGCCGCGCTGCGGGGGCGCGCCCGGCGCGCCCGGCGCCGCTGGCGGAGTCGGGATCGCAGGCATCGCCGCCGGCGTCACGCGCGGCGCCGAGAGCGGCGTCATCCCGGGCGTTGACGGACGACGCGGCGGCGCGGGGGCGGCCGCTTCCGGCATCGCCTCGGCGT
>CAZIDS010000316.1:1923-3771 GCA_964537945.1 uncultured Gemmatimonas sp.
GTTGACGGACGACGCGGCGGCGCGGGGGCGGCCGCTTCCGGCATCGCCTCGGCGTCCGACTCCACCATCGCGCGCTGCGTCGCATCCCAGCCGCCCCGGCCGCCGGCCGAGACCGGCTCGGCCATGCCGATCCGGATGACGGCACCGCAGACGGAGCAGCGAGCGCGCACGCCCCCCGGCGCGACCTTCGCAGGATCCACCCGGAAGATCGACTGACACTCCGCACACGAAACGTTCAACGCTCCTCCCTGGCGCGTGCCGTGGACACCGGCGTCACCGGCGTCGCCCCTGCAGGACCATCTCCACGCCGGTCGACCGAGTAGACCGAGCCGTAGAGGGTCTTGGCGTAACTCTTCATCTCCGTCGCGAGCTCGCTCACCTGCCCCGCGTGAGTGAACTGGCGGCGCTCGTTCGTCACGACGCCGATCGAGACCGTCATCAGCGGCACCTTGTGCAGCTGCCCGCGGCGGTCCTTGCCGAAGTAGTAGCCGGCGCGGCGGTCCTGCTCGCTGTACTGGTACGGGATCAGCGTGTCGAACACCGTCACGATCTCGGCGCAGGTGTCCGGCACCTGCTCGGTCGGGATGACGAAGATGAAGTCGTCGCCGCCGATGTGCCCCACGAAGCCGCTCTCGCCGCACGTGCCCTTCACGACGTCGTGCAGGATCTTCGAGAGGATCCGGATGACGCGGTCGCCGTCGTAGTACGAGTAGCGGTCGTTGAATTCCTTGAAGTGGTCGAGGTCGGCGTAGCAGACCGCGAACTGCATCTTCGCCTCGATCCGCCGGTGGATCTCGGTCTCGATCTCGATCGTGCCCGGCAGGCGCGTCGACGGATGCACGAACGTGTCGCGGTCCGAGCGGCGCAGCATCGCATCGAGGCGCAGCATGACCTCCGGTGCGCCGATCCCCTCGCGCAGCACCTCGTCGGCGCCGGCATCGAACGCGGCGGCGAAGGCCGCGTCGTCGCCGCGCGTCGCGATCACGACCGGCACGATGCCCGTGAACGAGTCCTGCTTGAGGCGGCGGCTGGCCTTCAGCGCGGCGACCGGATGCTGGCGCGCGTCGCAGATGACGAGTCGCGGACGCGCCCGGAGCGCGTTCGACATCACCTCGTCCGCGTTCGCGACACCCCGGGTCGGGATGTGCCGATCCTCCAGCCACTGCCGCACCGTCTCGGGCAGGGGCTGTCCGTCAGGCGCGTAGATGAGGGCGATCGTCTGGGCCACTGCGCTCGGCAGGCGGTAGAAGTCCGGAAGTTACGGGAGGCTCGCTACGGTGTCAAAGGACGATGCGGCAAGCAGTTAGGAAACGCTGGTCAGGCGTTCCGCCCCATCGAGCAACATGACCGGGATCCCCTCCCGCACCGGGAACCGCAGGCGGCATGCCGGGCACTCGAGCGCGATCACGTCGCTGCCCGGTCCGCGGACGTCGGTGAGCTCGCCGTGACACTGCGGGCAGGCGAGCAAGGTGCGGATCGCGGCGGGGATCGTCACGGGGTCTCAGTCTCCGGCAGGCGATAGCCGAGTCGGGCGAGGGCGGCGGCGTTCTTCCGCCAGTTGGCGAGCACCTTCACCCACAGGTCCAGGAAGACGGGGCCGCCGACGAGCGGTTCGATGCGGGCTCGCGCCGCGCTGCCGATCGCCTTGATCTTCGCGCCGCCTGCACCGATGAGGATCCGCTTCTGGCTCTCGCGCTCGACGTGCAGCACTGCCCGAATGTACACGGGCGAGCTTCCTTCCCGGTACTCCTCGATCTCGACGGCGATGCCATACGGCACCTCCTCGTCGAGCTGCTCGAGCACCGTCTCGCGCAGGAACTCGGCGACGAAGAAGCGCATCTGCTGCGT
>CAZIDS010000317.1:0-3762 GCA_964537945.1 uncultured Gemmatimonas sp.
CCACGTCGGGGAAGGACGGCGTGACGATCTTCGACGCCATGAAGTTCGCGAAGACTTCCTTCATCCAGACGTCGTCGAACCACCGCATCGTGACGAGGTCGCCGAACCACATGTGCGCGGTCTCGTGCGAGATGAGGCTCGCGCGGCCGAGCTCCTGCGTGCGCGACGGTGCCTCGTCGAGGAAGAGGCCGTCGGCGCGGTACCAGACGGCGCCGGGATGCTCCATCCCGCCGAACTGGAAGGCCGGCACGGCGAAGAAGTCGTACTTGTCGAAGGGATACGGGATCCCGGTGTACTCCTCGAGCCAGGCGATCGCCGCGGCGTGGAGGTCGAAGATCGCGTCGGCGTTGCGCGCGATGCGCTTCGGGTCGGTCTCGCGGTGGAACATCGTGAAGGTGCGCCCGGCGCGCGTCCCGGTGACGCGCTGGAGCTTGCCGGCGGCGAAGCTCATCAGGTAGGTCGGGATCGGCTTCGTCTCGGCGAACCGCAGGATGCGCGTCCCGTCGCTGTTCACGGTGTCACGGCTGAGCATGGCGCCGTTGCTCACCGCGTCCCACTCCGCGGGGATCCGGAGCCGCAGCTCGAAGGTCGCCTTCAGGTCGGGCTGTTCGAAGACCGGGATGGCGGTGGAGGCGCGGTCGGGGACGAAGAGCGCGTAGAGGAAGTCGTCCTGGCGGTTCAGCGCGGCGTCGGTGCTGTGGAAACCCACGACCACCGAATGGCGTCCCGGCTTCACCAGCGCGCCGGGGATCACGATGTGGTCCTCCATCACGCGGGCGTCGACTGGTGCCCCGTCGAAGAGGATGTCGCCGACGTTGTCCGAAGGCGCACGAAAGTCGATGACGAGATCGTCGCCCTGCCCGGCCCAGTCGAAGGAGATGATCTGCAGACCGGCGACGGCCGAGTCCTTCGTCAACGGCACCTGCAGCGACGTGAAGTAGTGCACGCCAGAGACGAGCGCCGCGCGTCGCTCGGCGAGCTCGCGCGCGACTCCGGGTGCGGGCGGCGGTGCCTCGCCGCAGGCAGACACGAAGAGGGCCGCGACGAGGATCGCGCGGGTGGCGGGACGCAGGGTGGCAGTCATCCGCGTGAACCTAGGGACCGCCCGCGGGGGCCACCAGCACGTTGCCACGTCGTGAGGTAGGTTCTCTCCCCATGGATGCCACCGACCGCGCGATCATCGAACACCTGATGCACGACGGGCGCGCCACGTGGGCGGCGCTCGGCGACCTGACCAAGCTCTCGCCCGCCGCCCTCGCCCAGCGCGTACGCAAGCTGGAGAAGGAGGGCGTCATCACCGGCTACGCGGCGCGCGTGGACCCCGACACCGTCGGCGCCGGCCTGCTGGCCTTCGTCTCCGTGAAGTTCGCCGACGGCGCGCACCGGGCGCGCTTCCTTTCCCGCGTGCGGACGATGCCTTGGGTACAGGAGTGCCACCACGTCACCGGCGAGATGGAGTACCTGCTCAAGGTCCGCTGCAGCGGCACCAAGGAACTCGAGTACATCATCGATGACGAGCTGAAGGTGAAGTGCAAGGTGAGCGAGACGCGGACGAGCATCGCGCTCGCGACGGCGAAGGAGACCACGGCCATCGCCCTGAAGGACTGACGGGCGTGGGATGATGTCCGCCGTGCGTCGCGCCGCCCTCCTCGCCGTCCTCCTCGCGGTGCGGCTTCCCGCGCAGGGCAGCGCGTGCGCCGGCGAGGAGCGCTGGGACGTGAAGGTCATGAGGGACTCCCTCGCGCGCATGGTGGACCGCAGCAATGCCGTGCCGACGACCATCGGTGCGCTGGTCTCGCTCCCCGCCCCACGCGAGGCCGCGAGCGAGCAGCGGCACGGCCTCGAACGCCGCGTCTACCGCGTCCGCGCCCGCATCGTCGATCGGCGCGGACCGCAGGCCGACGGTGACGTGCACCTCATCCTCGCGGACCCGGCGCGTCCGTCGGTGACGATGATCGCCGAGATCCCGGACTCGGCCTGCGCCCGCGGCAGCCGCTTCGCGTCCGACTTCGCCGAGGCGAGGCGCCTGCTCGACGCGACCTCGCTCGACCTGGAGTTCGAGGTGGAGGGCGTCGGCTTCTTCGACCGCGACCACGGACAGGTCGGTGCCGCGCCGAACGGGATCGAACTCCATCCCGTGCTGCGGCTCGCGCCCGTCTACACGAAGAGCGACCTCCTGCAGGACGAGTCCGAGGTGCCGCCGCAGGATCCGGCGGACGTGCGCGTGTGGGCCAACACGGCGTCGCGCGTCTACCACTGTCCCGGCTCGGCCTACTATGGCACGACGGCACGGGGGGCCTACATGCTCGAATCCGAGGCGACGAAGGCCGGCTACCGTCCCGCGGGCGGACGCCGCTGTCGCTGAACGGGGCCCCGGTTCGCATCCATAGGTGGGGGTCACTGACCCCTCGAGCCCTCTATATTTCGACCCATGGCGCCCTCTCCCATCTACCTCGACCACGCCGCGACGACCCCTGTGCGCCCGGAGGTCCTCGAGGCGATGAGCCCGTTCTTCTCGGGCCGCTTCGGCAACCCGTCGTCGGTGCACCGCTGGGGCCGCGAGGCCCGCGCGGCGCTCGATGAGGCGCGCGAGCGCGCCGCCGCCTGTCTCAACGCCGCCCCCGACGAGCTCTGCTTCACGTCGGGCGGCACCGAAGGGGACAATCTCGCGGTCCTCGGCGGCTGGCGGATCCTCAAGGCGCAAGGGAAGAAGGCGGTCGTCTCCACGCCGATCGAGCACAAGGCCGTGCTGCAGGCCGTCCACCAGGCGGCGAAGGAAGGGGCCGAGGAGCGCCTCCTCAGGATCGACGGCACGGGCACCGTGGACATGGCCGACGCGAAGGCGCGCATCACGACCGGCGACGTCGCGCTCACCTCGGTGATGTGGATCAACAACGAGACGGGCGTGATCCAGCCGGTCGAGGAGCTCGCGACGCTCACCAAGGCCGCGGGCGGGATCTTCCACACCGACGCGGTGCAGGCCTTCGGCAAGATGAACGTCGACTCGAAGGCCGTGCCGTTCGACTTCCTCTCGGTGAGCGGCCACAAGCTCGGCGCACCGAAGGGGATCGGCGCCTTCTACATCCGGCGCGGCACGCCGCTCGAGCCGCTCTTCTTCGGCGGATCGCAGGACCGCGGCCGCCGCCCGGGCACCGAGAACGTCGCGTACGCGGTCGGCCTCGCCACCGCGATGGAGCTGGCGGTGAAGGAGCGCGAGCAGCACTGGCGCGAGCTCGAGTCGATGCGCGACCGGCTCGAGGCCGCGATCGTCGCCCGCATCCCCGACGCGGTCGTGCACGGCCGCGGCGCGAAGCGCGCGCCGCACGTGCTCAACGTGTCGGTCCCCGGCACCGACTCCGAATCGATGCTGATGGCGCTCGACCTGCAGGGCGTCGCCGCCTCGGCGGGCTCGGCCTGCCAGAGCGGGAGCATCGAGCCGTCGCACGTGCTGAAGGCGATGGGCGTGCGCACCGACATCGCGATCGCCGCGATCCGGCTCTCGGTCGGCGCGCTCTCGACGGCCGCCGACATCGAGCGCGTCTGCGAGCTCTTCCCCGCCCTCGCACTGAAGGCGCGGGGATTCGCCGGAGCAGCGTGACCCGCGCGCGCGTCCTCGTCGCGATGTCGGGCGGCGTCGACTCCTCGGTCGCCGCCGCCCTCCTCGTTCGGGAGGGCTACGACGTCGTCGGCATCACGATGAAGCTGTTCCACGACGGCGGCGAGGTCCCCGACAAGCCCTGCTGCTCGCTCGACAGCGTGAAC
>CAZIDS010000318.1:0-3752 GCA_964537945.1 uncultured Gemmatimonas sp.
GCCAGTCGGCCGCGAGCGCGGCGTAGCGCTCGGCGGTGCGCTGCTCGATCCGCGCGACCACCGCGCGCAACCCCAGCCGGATCGCGACGCGCGGCGCGCGCGGCAGCGCCTCGCGCACGAGGCCCAGCCAGACCGAGTCGTCGTGGTGGTCGCCGAGGAGGTCCTGCAGCACTTTGAGCCGCACCAGCACGCCGTCGGCACCGGGCACGAACGCGACGACCGGCTCGAGCTGGTAGCGCAGCCGCTTCCCCGCGATGCGCGCCCGGTGGATCCCCGCGGCGTCCTCGGGACCGCTCACCGACGCGAGCCGGCGCTGCAGCCGGGCGGCGCTCGATCGCAGCAGCCCCGACATCGCCGCGGCGAAGGTCTCGCGCTGCGGCCCACGGCGCACGTCGTGCGGGACCTTGTAGCGGAGGAGCCGCTCGTCGAGCAGCGCCATCGCGCGGTCGAGGTCGCGGTCCACCTCCTCGTGCAGCGCGCGCTCGGCCACCTTCCGGAGCCGGGCGACGCGCGCGAGCATCCAGTCCGCCGCGCCGCGATGCTGCGTCGCGAGCGTCGGCCGTTCCCTCCCCAGCCATTCGGCGAAGACTTCGTCGTCGCGGCTCGCGTTCGTGGCCTGCGCGAGCCGGCGCAGCCACCTGTGTGCGCGCTCTGGTGCCATCGATCCCGGGAGCGCGGCATCGGCGCCCAGCCAGGAGCGCAGCCGGCGCACCGATACGCGGAAGTCGTGCAGGGCGTCGACGTCGTTCGGGTCGGGGAGCCGCGCGCGCGCGGCACGGACGCGCTGCTGCAGCTCCATCGCGACCAGCCGCGCCGCGCGCTGCGCGTCGTCGTCGAGCAGCTGCTCGGTCAGGGCGGCGGGACTCTCCGGCACCGGGCGAATCTACCGTTATCGGCCGGCGGCGAACCAGTGCGGTGGCACGCCGCCGCTCTCGCGGCGCCGTGGTCCGGGCCCTAGGTTGCCGCGCCATGACCACACTCGCCCGCACGATCCTCGCCCTCCTCCTCGCCTGCGTCGCCGTGCCCGCGGAGGCGCAGCGCGCGCCCAAGCCGCCGCGCGCCTACATCGCCCCGAGCGACGCGACGGTGCTGACCGTCGCCGAGGAGTCGCAGACGATGGCGCGGAACATCACGATCTACGTGATCAACCGCTCGTCGGTCCCGATCATCGTCTACACGGCGTCGCTGCGCGACTGCGAGAACATCAAGCAGAGCTGCACGCCGGTGCGCCTGAACCTGCGTGTGCGGCCCGACGGCCGCATGCCGATCCTGCGCGCGAGCCCGAAGAACGAGATGGAGGGGATGCGCTACTCGTACAGCTTCGGCTGGCGCGCCGATTCGGCCGCGATCCGCGCGCTCGAGACGCTGGCCGCCGCCGGGAGCTCCGAGGCGCAGGCGCGGCTCGACGCGAACGCCGAGCGCCCGACCGCCACGCCGACGGAGATCGCGGCGCCGCGCGGACTGGACCGTCGCGACCTCTGGCTCGATTCGGCGATGGTGCTCTCGCTCGGCGAGCGCCTCGCGTCGGTGCGCGCCGAACCTGACTCGATGACGATCCGCGAGGGCCGCGCCTTCCTGCTGCGCCAGGTCCGCCTGATGGCGTACGACGACAAGGGCGACCCGCTCGGCCAGCTCGGCATCCGGTTCCGGTGGTCCTATCCGCCGGGTGCCGTGCTCCTCACGCGCGCCGACACCATCTACGGCGCACTGCCCGGACGTTCGGAGATCTCCTTCCGCATCGAGACGGGGGGACGGATCCTCGAGACGAAGCTCCCGGTGATCGTCCTCCCCGACTCGGGTGGCCGTCAGCGCTGATCAGCGACGGTCGTACTGCATCACGAAGAAGCGCAGCCCCTGCGGCGAGAGGAGCCCCGCGAACCGCCCGACGTTCGGCACGGGGTTGATCGGCATCCACACCTCGCCGCCAAGCTTCGACGCCTTCTGGACCGACTTCTCGATGTCGGTCACCGTGAAGTAGACCGCCCACTGCGGCGCGACGCCCGGCATCTTGTCGCCCATGTCCATCATGCCGGCCACGCGATTCTCGCCCTGCGCGAAGGTGATGTAGTCGAAGCCCGGCATCGGCATGATCTCGGGCTTCCAGCCGAAGAGCTTCTGGTAGAAGGCCGAATCGCGCTTGCCGTCCTTCGAGTAGCACTCGAACCAGGAGAAGGCGCCCTCGAGCGCGCCGTCCACGTCGCTCCCCGCCTGTGCCTTCGGCTCCCAGAGGTCGAAGTTCGCGCCCGACGGATCGTAGCACTCGACCATCCGCCCGTTCGGGCCGATGTCCATCGGCGGCTTCGCCCGCCCGCCGAGCTCGGCGACCTTCTTCGCGGTGGCCTCGCAGTCCTTCACCTTCACCATCACGCCGATGACCGGCGGCGTGCCGGGGGGCGTCTGCGGGCCATTGAGGTCGAACATCCCGCCGATGCGGCTGTCGCCGACCATCACGAGGTGGCCCATCCCCGGCATCTCCGGGAACGTCCAGCCAAGGAGGCCGGTGAAGAACGCCTGCGACTTCGCGACGTCGGGCGTGATGATGTTGATCCAGCAGAACTCACCGGGTTCGCGCATGCGCTTCGGCATTGGACGGCTCGTGAGAGGGAGGAGTGGACGGCACGGCGGCGGGGGACAGAAAAGATGCATTTCGGCGCGGCGGCGCGCCGCGACCCCTGCGCCTAGCTTGTGAGGAACCTGTGAGGAATGGAGGGGCCTTGGCGGAGCGGATCGCGTTCATCGGCACCGGACTGCTCGGCGGTGCCTTCGTGGAAGCAGCGTGCGCACACGGCAGCGCGGTCACCGTGTGGAATCGCACGGCGGCGAAGGCGCGTGCGCTCGAGCGGTTCGGTGCTAAGGTCGCCCCATCGGCGACCGAGGCCGCGCGCGGCGCCGAGCGCGTGCATCTCGTGCTCCCCGACGACGCCGTCGTCGAGGCGATGGTCGGCGCGGTCCGCGGTGCGCTCGAGCCCGGCGCGGTGATCGTGGACCATTCGACCACGCTGCCGGCCGCGACGGCCGAGCGCTCGAGACGCCTCAACGCCGAAGGCGTGGCGTACCTGCACTGCCCGGTGTTCATCGGACCCGCGGCGGCGCGGCAGGCGCAAGGCACGATCCTGTGCTCCGGGCCGCGCCCGCACTTCGAGCGCGTGCGCCCCGCGCTCGAGCGGCAGGCCGAGCGGGTCGAGTACTTCGGCGAGCGCCCCGACTACGCCGCGGTGATCAAGCTCTGCGGCAACGCGATGATCATCGGGATGTCGGGGCTGATCGCCGACGTCTACTCGGTGGCGGCGAACAACGGGATCGCACCCGGCGAGGCGCGGCGCGTCTTCGACATCGTGAGCGCGCAGGGGATCGTGAACGGCCGCGGCAGGAAGATGGCCGCCGGCGACTTCGAGGCGACGTTCGAGCTCACGATGGCGCGGAAGGACGTCGCACTCATGATGGAGGCGGCCGGCGCGCTGCCGCTCGCGGCGCTGCCGGGCATCCGCGCGCGGATGGACGCGATGATCGCCGAGGGATACGGTGCGGCGGATGCCGGCGTGCTCGGACTGCGCGCGTACGAGGCCGCGGCGCACCGCGCCTGACGATGGAGACCGTGCACTTCCGCGACGGGATGGTGCGCGTGGACGCGGCGCGGCCGTCGCTAGCCACCGGACGCCGGCATCACGAACCGTTTCGAGACGGCCTCGAACGCCTCGGCGAGCTCCAGCAGCCGCACGTCGCTCCCCGGCAGTCCCACGAAGGAGAGGTTG
>CAZIDS010000319.1:0-3720 GCA_964537945.1 uncultured Gemmatimonas sp.
CATCAACCTGCCGTTCATCACGGCCGACCAGTCGGGCCCGAAGCACCTGAACTACCAGATGACGCGCGCGAAGTTCGAGCAGCTCGTCGACGACCTCGTGAAGCGCACCATCCCGCCGATGGAGAAGGCCCTCAAGGACGCGGGCCTGAACCCGGCCGAGGTCGACGAGGTGATCCTCGTCGGCGGCTCGACGCGCATCCCGAAGATCCAGGAGATCGTCAAGGACTTCTTCAAGAAGGAGCCCAACAAGGGCGTGAACCCGGACGAGGTGGTCGCGGTCGGCGCGGCGATCCAGGGCGCGGTGCTCACCGGCGAGCAGAAGGACGTGCTGCTGCTCGACGTCACCCCGCTCTCGCTCGGCATCGAGACGCTCGGCGGCGTCACGACCGTGCTCATCCCGCGCAACACGACGATCCCGACGAAGAAGTCGGAGACCTTCTCCACGGCCGACGACAACCAGACGACGGTCGAGATCCACGTGCTGCAGGGCGAGCGCGACCTCGCGGTGCACAACAAGACGATCGGCAAGTTCCAGCTCACGGGGATCCCGCCGGCCCCGCGCGGCCTGCCGCAGGTCGAGGTGACGTTCGACATCGACGCGAACGGCATCCTCCACGTGACGGCGCGCGACAAGGCGACCGGCAAGGAGCAGAAGATCCGCATCGAGGCGTCGAGCGGGCTCTCCGACGCCGAGATCGACCGCATGGTGAAGGACGCCGAGAAGAACGCGGCCGAGGACAAGCGGAAGCGCGAGGAGATCGACACCAAGAACCGCCTCGACACGCTCGCCTACCAGGTGGAGAAGGAGTCGAAGGAGTGGTCGGACAAGGTGCCGGCCGACGTGAAGGCGCGTCTCGACGCCGCCGTGGAGCGCGCCCGCAAGGCGCACCGCGGAGACGACATGAACGAGATCAAGTCGGCGCTCGAGGAGCTCACGGCGGCCTTCCAGGCCGCCGGCCAGGCGGTCTACGCGGCCCAGTCGGCTCCGGCCGCCGAGCCGCCGCCGGCCGCGGACGCCCCCGCCGGCGAGGCCAAGAAGGACGACGTCGTCGAGGCGGACTTCGAGATCGTCGACGACAAGAAGAGCTGAGTACGAGGATCGAGGAGCGAGGGAGAGGGGAAGGGATGAAGTAGAGGGAGAGGGGTGAGGGGGAGGGCGAGGGCAACTTGCCTTCCCTCCCTCTCGTTCGTTGTCCTCCGGCCCCCCCTCGCGCCCTGCCCTGCCCGATCGCCGCCCGGAAACCTTCGGGCCTGCGAATGGTACCGAGCCTATAGATTCAAACAGCCTTCACGGAGCACTACGCCCCATGTCGTTCCGCCTGACTCGCGCCCGCATCCTCGCCGTCGGCATCATCGCCTTCGCCGGCGGGATCCTGTTCGCTTCCTCGATGGACTGGACCGACCGGCTCTTCGCGCAGGGGAGCCCCGCTGCGCCGCGGCCGCGGCAGGAACAGGTCCAGACGCTCGCCGACGCGAGCAATGCCTTCGTCTCCATCTCCGAGCACGTCACACCGGCCGTCGTCGCGATCTCGGCAGAGCGCGACCCGCGCAGCCGCCCGCAGCGCCGCCAGGGCCAGACGCCCGGCCAGGGCCAGGTGCCGCCCGGCTTCGAGGAGTTCTTCCGCCAGTTCGACCCGAATCAGCAGCAGCCGCGCTCGCAGGAGTCGAGCGGCTCCGGGTTCATCGTCTCGCGCGACGGCTACATCCTCACGAACAACCACGTCGTCGAGGGCGCCGACCGCGTGAAGGTCGCGCTGCTCGACCGCCGCGTCTTCGACGCGCGCGTGGTCGGCCGCGATCCCACGACCGATGTCGCGGTGCTGAAGATCGACGCGCGCAACCTCACCGCCGTCGCGTTCGGTGACGACGAGAAGGTCCGGATCGGCGAGTGGGTGCTCGCGATCGGCAACCCGCTCGGGCTCGACTTCACCGTGACCGCGGGCATCGTGAGCGCGAAGGGGCGCGGCCTCCCCGGCCTCGCGCGCTCGAACTACGACATCTCCGACTTCATCCAGACCGACGCCGCGATCAATCCCGGCAACTCCGGCGGCCCGCTCGTCAACGCGCGCGGCGAGGTCGTCGGCATCAACTCGGCGATCGCGTCGCAGACGGGCTTCTACTCCGGCTACGGCTTCGCCATCCCGATCACGCTCGCGAAGCAGGTGATGGACGACCTGATCGCGCACGGCGAGGTGCGCCGCGCGGTGGTCGGCGTGTCGATCGGCGAGGTCAGCGCCGAGGACGCGCAGGTCGCCGGCCTTCGCGACATCACGGGTGTGAAGGTGCAGGCCTACTCGGGCAGCGACTCGCCGGCGCTGCGCGCCGGCATCGAGCCGGGCGACATCATCACGAAGATCGACGGCCGGACGGTGGACCGCGTGAGCGCGCTGCAGCGGATCATCCGCGGCAAGAAGCCGGGGGACTCGGTGGAACTGGAGGCGTGGCGCTACGGCACGCGGAAGACGTTCACCGTCCGACTCACGGCCGCGCCGAACGAGGCCACGGTCGCCGACGCGGCCGAGCCCGAGCGCACCGAGACCACGCCGACGCGCTCGCGCCTCGGCATCGGCGTCGAGCCGCTCACGAGCGAGATCGTCCGCGCCGGACAGATCCCGGAGCAGTACCGCGGCGTGCGCGTCGCCGAGGTCGAGCCGGGGAGCCCGGCCGAGAACCGGCTCTTCGTGAACGACATCATCGTCCAGGTGCTGCCGTCGAAGACCAGGATCGTCTCGACCGCGGACCTCACGCGGAGCCTCGAGGGCGTGCGCGCCGGCGAGATCGCGAGCTTCCTCGTGTTCCGGCCGGCCGTCGGGACGACGGCGGTGGTGAACGTGCGGGCGCCCGCGCCGCGCTGACCCGCCGACGAGGGCAGACGCGAAGGGCCCCCCGGCGGGGGGCCCTTCGTCGTATTGTTCACGCGGGCGCCGGGCCCGACGCGAGAGTGGCGGAATTGGTAGACGCGCAGGACTTAGGATCCTGTGCCGAAAGGCGTGTGGGTTCGAGTCCCACCTCCCGCATCCCGGAACGCGAAACCTGCCGTGGCACGGCCCCGTCCTGGCAGCGAGGGCGACCCCTGGCCGGGCGGGCCAGCTTCACCGCAACCGGCTCTTCCCGAGGCAGCGCATGACCGCGATCGAGATCCCCACGCCAGACCCGCGCACGTTCGACGACGAGCAGCAGCCCTTCGTCGACGCCATCTCCGACCGGTACGCCGTGAAGCGGCTCATCGGCCGCGGCGGCATGGGCCTGGTGTACCTGGCGCGCGACCGGCGCCTGGACCGCCTCGTCGCGGTGAAGACGCTCCTGCCCTCGCTCGCGAAGGACAAGTCGCTGCGCGAGCGCTTCCTGCGCGAGACGCGCACCGCTGGCGCGATGTCGCACCCGAGCATCGTGCCGATCCACCAGGCCGACGAAGCCGGCGGCCACGCCTTCTTCGTGATGTCGTTCGTGGACGGCGACTCGCTCGCGACGAAGGTGCGCGACAGCGGCCGGCTCCCCGCGGCGACGGTCGCGCGCTACCTGCGCGATGTCGCGGGCGCGCTCGCGCACGCGCACCAGCGCGGGATCGTGCACCGCGACATCAAGGCCGAGAACATCCTGGTCGAGCGGGCGACCGACCGCGCGATCGTCACCGACTTCGGCATCGCGCGCTTCGCCGACGCGACGCCGCTCTCGCAGACCGGGCAGGTGCTGGGCACGCCGTTCTACGTCAGCCCCGAG
>CAZIDS010000320.1:0-3710 GCA_964537945.1 uncultured Gemmatimonas sp.
GCTCCGCCACCGGCGTCAGCTGCCCCTGATACAGCCACGCCCGGACCAGCGTGTCGTTCACGGTCTTCCCGATCCGCCGGTTCTGCGCGTCGATCAGGTACCCGATCCGCGTCCCGTTGGGGAGCCGGACGTTCGTGAGATTCCCCAGCGCGTCGTACGTGTAGAAGGTCGTGTCGGTCCCGACGATCTTCCGGCTCAGGTCCTCGTGCGGGGTGTACGCATAGGTCGCGCCGCCGTAGCTCGTGAGCCGGTCCTGGTCATCCACCACCGCCGTCGCGGTCCCGCCCGCGGAAACCTTGGTCGCGCGGTTGCCGTTGGTGTCGTAGGAGTAGGTCGCGCTCAGCGTCCCGTTCCGGGTCACCGTGCTCAGGCGGCCGACGGAGTCATACGTGAATGCCACGACCTGCGTCGTGCCGTTCACCCGCTCGGTGAGCTGCGTGATCCGCGAGAGCGAGTCGCGGACGTAGCTCGTCGTGAAGAGCGTGTCCGCGCCTCGCTGGGCCAGCAGTGCGCTCAAGGCGCCGTGCCCGTCGTAGCTGTAGCCGGTCCGTTGCGCACTGCCGCCGACAATGATCGAATCGGCGTCCAAGCGCCCGTTGTTCGCGGCGCGGCGGAGCCCGAGTGCCCCGGCCTGGGTGAGCAACCCGTCATTGTCGTAGCCGAAACTCACCGCGTGCGACCCGTTCACGGTCTGCTGCGTGACCCGGAAGTCGCTGTTGTAGATCACCGCCGTCGAGCCCGCCACCGCCCCCGACCACGTCACGCTCGTCGGCAGGCTGCCGTCGTAGGTGAAGGCGTGGAGTTCACCCGGTGTCGTGGACAACCAGGTTAGCCTGCCCTGCGCAGCGATTCCTCGTATTCCACGGGCGATCGGAAGCCCAACGACGAGTGCTGGCGCTCTCGATTGTACCACGGCTCGATGAAGGCGCCAAGGGCACGACGCGCATCATCGCGTGTGGCGAACTCCCCGTCGTCCAGCAGCTCCTTCGTGAGCGTCGCGAAGAAGCTCTCGACGACCGCGTTGTCCCAGCAGTCTCCCGTGCGGCTCATGCTGCACACCAGCCCGCCCTCGAGGAGCGCCCGCTGATACGCGACGCTCGCGTACTGCACGCCGCGATCGGCGTGATGCACGGTCCCGCAGGTGTTGCGGCGCCATCGCGCCATGCGGAGCGCGGCGATCGCGAGCTCCTGATCGAGCCGCACGCTCGTGGACCAGCCCACGACGCGGCGCGAGGCGACGTCGAGCACGACGGCGAGATACAACCAGCCCTCGCGCGTCGGCACGTACGTGATGTCCGAGGCCCAGCGGCGATTGAGACCGGGCTGCTCGGCGACTGCGAACCGGCGCGCGAGGAGATTCGGCGCCACCGGCAACGCGTGCGCCGAGTCCGTGGTGGCGATGAAGCGGCGGGCGCTCTTCGCCCGCAGCCCCGCGTGGCGCATCAGGCGCGCCACGCGCTTCTCGCTGCACGTGTGGCCCGCCGCCCTCAGCTCACGGCAGAGCCGCGGACTGCCGTAGCGCCGGCGCAGCCGGTAGAACTGCTGCCGCACGTGCACCAGCAGCGCCGCATCGGCCTGCTGGCGCTTCCCGAACGGCTCCGCGCGCCACTTGTAGAACCCGGCCCTCGACACCGCGAGCACCCGACACATCGTACTGACGCGCCAGGTGCGCGCGTGCGCGTGGATGAACGCGTACTTCAGCGCGCATCCTTGGCGAAGAAGGCCGTCGCTGTTTTTAGGATCTCGCGCTCTTCCTTCAAACGCGCGACCTCGCGCCTCAAGGCGCGGTTCTCCTCCGTCAGGCTCTGCCGCGGCGGCTCGTCGCCCGCCGCGCCGGCCGGGTCCTCGTAGCCCGCGATCCGCGCATCGCGCCGCCAGTTGCGCAGTGTCTCCACGTGAACCCCGAGCTCGCGCGCGAGCACCCGAATCGGTTTCGTCCCCGCCTGGACCTGCCGCATCGCCTCCTCGCGGAACTCCAGGCTGTACGCCCTCGGCTGTGCTTTCCTCATCGAACACCTCCTGCCCGGAAGCTCGGTCCGAGCGGTCGTGGTGTCCACTAAATCGGGTGAACATCAGGGATTGCAGGCGCTGATGGAGCGGCCGAACTCGGCTCCGGTCCCGACCTCCTGGAAGGGACCGTATCTCCGGAAGGCCGTCCCCGTGGATCCGTGGGGACGGCCGTACGTCTACGTCTCGCCGGGCGTCAGGAATCCGCGCGGCTTCGACCTCTCCTCACTCGGCAAGGACGGTCAGGCGGGCGGCGAGGGCGAGGACACGGACCTGATCGGTCAGTAGTCCTCGCGCACGTCGCCTCCCTAGATCCCCATCATGCAAGGCGCCGCTTTGCGCCGGCAGACTTCCCGCGCGTAGTCGAGCTGCGTCCACCAGTCCTGCGTGTCGACGTAGGGCGGCCTGAGCGCCTGCAGCAGCTTGAGCGACTGCTCCGCCTCGGCCCAGATGTGATCTCTCGAAGCCGAATCCGCCGTGAGGGCCCCGATCTTCACGAGAGACTCCATCCGGCCTTCGAGGGCCGAACGGCCCTGGGGCGACAGCGTGAGTGCCTTCTCGTAGGCGTCGAGCGCATCGACGTACCGCTTGTGCCGGAGGTGCAGGTCACCATATGCCGAGAGCAGCAGATAGTGCTCACCTACGGCCGCGGCCGCGTCGAGGAGTGCCAGCGACGCCGCGTAGTCGTTGCGCTTGGTGAACGCCTCCTCCTGCGCCACCGCACCACCCAGCGCCCGCAGCTTCTCGTTCTGCTGCGCCGGCTCTGCAGAGGCCGCCGCGAACTGCTGCATGAGCTCGAGGCTACCGCCCCAGCGCGGCTTGAGCATGTCCATGACCGCGAGCCGCAGCTGGAAGCTCGTAGGATGCGCCGCGAGCGCCGCCTGCAGCGTCTCGCGAAGGACCCCGTCCTCGCGGCCCGACGAGAGCTGCAGCAGCTCGATGCGCACGATATAGGCCGTCAGATGGTCGGGTGAGAGGCGCAGCGCCTCGTCGGTGGCCATCAGGCCGGCCGCGGCCTGCTCGGACGCGCTCGCGAACCTTCCTCGCGATGTCGTGACCGCCGGAAGGCCGCCCCGAGAGTCGAGCGCCATCCCCCAGCGGTACGCTGCCATCGCCACCCGCGCCTCAGGCGATGACGGCCGCGCCTCCATCCACTGCTCGATCCGCGGTTCGACGGCCGGATCGATCTGGACGAAGGCGTCGTACGCGTGCGTGAGGCGCGCCTCGTTCCGGATGTCGGTCTTCGTGGACTCCCACCGTTCGGCGAGCTGTGCCTCGAGCGAATCGTACTGCTTGTCTCGCAGCAGCCGCAGCAGTTCGCGACGGTCGAGCGTGTCGATCGGGTATCCGTAGCGGTCCTGCGCCGGCCTCGTCCGATTCGCCAGGATCGATTCGACGCGCCCGACCTCGTCATACGTGAGCAGGTCTGACGTCGTGAAGAGCAGTCCGGCGGCGAGCCGCAGGATCACGAGCACGATGACCAGGAGGACGAGGATCCGGATGATGCGGCGCAAGGATGGACCTCCGCGGACGTGTGGTGGTTTCACGGCCGGTGGCCGCGTCTTCGCACGGGACGACGCCTGCGGGGGCCCGGTAACCCCGACTCCCGAACCGCGCCAACGCACCCTTCGCGCTCCGGATCTCAGCGCCGCACTGCCCCTTCGAGCACGCGCACCGCGCCATCCACCATCGCGCGCACGCTG
>CAZIDS010000321.1:0-3670 GCA_964537945.1 uncultured Gemmatimonas sp.
TGCTGCCGGTGCCGGCGAACCGCATCGGCTACACCACGCTGTCGCTCGTCCAGCTGAAGATGCTGCAGGAAGTCATCGCGATCGGGGTGTTCATCCCGTTCGCCATCTGGTACATGAAGCAGCCGATCAAGCTCGATTTCCTCTGGGCCGCGCTCTGCCTCGTCGGCGCGGTGTATTTCGTCTTCCGCGGCAACGCGGTCACCGCCTGACCCTCATCCCCGGACCGATGCGCCTCGCCACCCGCCTGCTCGCCGCCGCGGCGGCCCTCGCCTTCGCGCTGCCGCTCGCCGCGCAGGGCAAGCCGACCGTCGTCATCATCGTGCGCCACGCCGACAAGGCCACCACGCCGGCCAACGACCCGCCGCTCACGCCCACCGGCGTCGAGCGCGCGGCGGCACTCGCCGAGCTGCTGAAGGACGCGAACGTCGGCGCAGTGATGCACACGCCGACGACGCGCACGCGCGAGACGGCGCGCCCCACGGCCGAGCGCTTCGGGCTCACGCCGGAGATCATCCCCACCGGCCCGCTCCCCGTCGTGGCGAACGCCGTCCGCGAGATGGTGCTGAGACACCAGGGGCAGACGATCCTGGTCGTCGGGCACTCGAACACGGTGATGCCGTGGATCGCCGCGCTCGGCGGCCCGACACGCCCGGACCTCTGCGACCACCAGTACGACGGGCTCTACACCGTGATCCTCGACGGGACCGCGGCGCGGCTCGTCGAGGCCCGTTACGGCCCGCCGAATCCGGCCCCCACGGCCCCCTGCGCGACGATGACGACGCGCCCCTGACAGAGGGGCGCGGCAGAGGGGGACCAGCGTTGCGGAAGTCCTAGCGGGACGGCAGATTACCCCCGGTTCGCGCCTACTATTGAGCGCGCCGCCGATCCCCCCGCTCGCTGGTCCTCGGAGACCTGCATTGATGGCTCGTTCCGCCAAGCCTGTCGCGTTCCTTGCCACCGCCGCGCTGATCCTCCTTTCCGCGACTCCGGTCGCGGCGCAGCGGACCGCGCTCACGGGCGAGAAGGCGCGGGTCGCCGACGCCGTGAAGCGCGACCTGAGCCGGCTCGCCACGCTGCAGCGCACGCACCGGTCGCGCACGCGGGCCTTCGCGAGCGATCCGAAGGACCTGAACTTCACGCCGACGAGCGGGGCCGAGGTGAGCATCGCCTTCGCGTCGGCGAACGCGTGGGCCGCGAACGCGTCACACGCGGCGCTCGCGCCGATGAAGTGCTTCGTGATCGTCTCCGCGGCTGACGCGGCCGACGCGCCAAGCTCGCAGCCCTTCTGCACCGACGCCGACCCGAACTCCGCCGCCGGCCGGGTGGCCGCGTCGGGGAACGCCCCCAGCACGACGCCGGCGACCGATCCCGCGCCGGAGAAGGTCGCGGCGCCGGCGCCGAACCGCGGCAGCGCGCCGCCGCGCGCGAACACCGGAGCCAACCGCGCCGCGGCGAACCCGCCGGCCGTCGCGCCGGCGAACACGCCGACCAACACGCCGACGAACAGCGGCGCCGCGCCGCGCACGAATCGCGCGGCGGCGGTCCCGCCCGCCGTGACGCCGGTGAACGCGCCGGCAGCCGGCGCGCAGGCCGCGATCCGCATGATCACCCGCGACGCCGCGCAGATGGCGGTGAGCGAGCCGGTCGAGACGGTCAATGCGACCGAGTTCGCGGCGGCGCTCGCCGCGATGGCGCGCGACGCCGTCGCGACGATGGACGCGCCGCCGCCGCAGCTGGTGCGCGACCCGTACGAGAGCACGCAGGAGTTCGAGGCGCGCCGCAACGCGGCGATGGCCGAGTACCAGGCGCGCGAGGCGTCCTGGTTCACCAACACCAAGCGCTCCTTCACCGTCACGGTGCCGGTGCGCAACGTGCGCTACGACGCCGACACCGAACTGCTCGAGTTCGCGGTGGACCCGCTGCGGCTCCCGTCGCGGCGCGAGGGACGCAGCCAGCTGACGATCGCCTGCCTCACGCGGCCCGTCTTCTGGTGCCAGCCGGACGCGGGCCTCGCCTATGACGCCAACGACCTCTGGAAGGTGCCGCGCGCGACCGCGCGGCAGTACGACGTGCTGCGCACGCCGATGACGCTGACGGCGCGCTTCGTGGTCGGCGGCGGCGCCGCCGGCGAGCGCGCGCTCGCGGTCTCGCTCGTGGACCTCGAGCTCCACGCGCGCGGCGAGGTGGTGCAGCGCTGGGCCGCGCGCTGAACCGCCCGCACACGAGCTGACCCGCACGTGACCGTCGTCGCCCGGCCCGAGACCGCGCTCGTCACGCTCGAGGAGATCCGCGCGGCGCAGCGCGTGCTCGACGGTGTGGCCGTGCGCACGCCGTTGCTCGGCTTCGAGGCGCTCGGCGAGCGTGTCGGCGCGCCGGTGCTCGTGAAGCCGGAGATGCTGCAGCGCGGCGGCGCCTTCAAGTTCCGCGGCGCGTACACCTTCCTCGCCGGCCTCCCGCCCGAGGTGCGCGCGCGCGGCGTGATCACCGCGAGCTCAGGGAACCACGGCCAGGCGGTCGCGCTCGCCGCGAAGCTCTTCGGCGTGCCGGCGACGATCGTGATGCCGACGACCGTCCCGCGCGCGAAGCGCGACGGCGCCGTGCGCCTCGGCGCACGCTGCTTCTACGAGGGCGTCACCACCGCCGAGCGGATGGCGAAGGCGGTCGAGATCCAGCAGGCCGAGGGGCTCGCGATGGTCCCGCCCTTCGACCACGAGACGATCATCGCCGGCCAGGGGACGCTCGCGCTCGAGATCGCCGAGGACCTGCCGGACGTGGGCACGGTGCTCGTGCCGGTCGGCGGCGGCGGCCTCAGCGCCGGCGTCGCGACGGCGATCAAGGCGGTGCGGCCGAGGGCGCGCGTGATCGGCGTGGAGCCCGCGGGCTCGCCGAAGTACTCCAAGGCGCGCGCCGCTGCCGAGCCGGTGAACATCCCCGCGAACCCCACCGGCCTGGCCGACGGGCTGCTCGCGGTGCGCGTCGGCACGCGGAACTTCCATCACCTGCAGGCGCACCTCGACGACGTCGTCACCGTCGGCGACGAGGGACTCCCGGCGGCGATGCAGCTGATCCTCGACCGGCTCAAGCTCGTCGCCGAGCCGAGCGGCGCGATCACCGTCGCCGCGCTGCTCGAGGGGAAGGTGAAGCCGGTGGGGCCCACGGTCTGCATCCTGAGCGGCGGCAACATCGAGTGGGACGGGCTCCGCGCCCTCCTCGGCGACGCGGGAGCGCCGCGATGAGCATGCGCTGCCCCACCTGCGGCACGATGTACGGCGATGAGGCGCGCTTCTGCACGCGCGACGGCACGCGACTCAACCCGTTCCAGCCGAACGCAGCGCCGGCGGCGCCGGCGCCGGCCGCCTCGGGCGCGACCGCGGTCCGCTCGACCTCGTTCCGCCAGCAGGAGGCCGCGAACAAGGGCTCGGCGTCGAGCCACGCGAACATGGCCGGCAAGGTGCTCGACCGGCGCTACCACATCGTGCGCAAGGTCGGCGAGGGCGGCATGTCCTTTGTCTACCTCGCCCATGACGTCGCGACGCAGGAGCGCTACGCGATCAAGATCCTCTCGCCCGCGCTCAGCAAGGACGAGAACGCGATGGCGCGCCTCAAGCGCGAGGCCGCGCGCGGCCTCCCCCCCGCGCCCCCCCACGGAATGCCCAAAGGGCGGCTGGGG
>CAZIDS010000322.1:0-3663 GCA_964537945.1 uncultured Gemmatimonas sp.
CTTCCCGGCCGACGTGATGTCGATCGCGATCGTCACCGCGACGCAGTGCGACGGCATCATCCTGATGCACGAGAAGATGTTCGAGTCGCGGATGTTCTTCGTCGACAAGCTCGTGGGGATGGGCGCGCGCATCGTGCTCTGCGACCCGCACCGCGCGCTCGTCAGCGGCCCGACCACGCTGCGCGGCGCGACCGTCGAGAGCCCCGACATCCGCGCCGGCATGGCGATGCTCATCGCCGCCCTGTGCGCCAAGGGCACCAGCACCATCAACAACATCGGGCAGATCGAGCGCGGCTACGAGCGGATCGACGAGCGCCTCAACGCGCTCGGCGCCTCGATCACGCGCGTCGCCTGAGCCCGCGCGCCACGTGACCACGGCACTGCAGCTCCCGCCGCACCTCGCGGTCCCGTCGCTCGCCGCCATCGGCATCCGCGCGTTCATCACCACGCGCGCCGCCGGCAGCTTCGGCCTGCCGGAGACGGGTGAGGACGCGGCGGCGACCGCGCGGTGGCACGAGTTGCAGCGCACCCTCGCCAGCCAGGGCGCGCCGCGCCTCGCGTCGGCCAGGCAGGTGCACGGCACGCGTGTGCTGGTGCACGGGGATGGGTGGGACGGCTGGCTGCGCGTCGACGGCGCCGACGGACACCTCGTCGCCGCCGGCGGCGCGGCCGCGATCACCGTCGCCGACTGCGTGCCCGTGCTCATCGCGCATCCGTCCGGCGTCGTCGCCGCGGTGCACGCGGGGTGGCGCGGCGTCGCCGGCGGCATCATCGCCGAGGCCATCCGCGCCTTCGCGGCGCAGGGACTGCCGGCCGACGAGCTCGTCGTGTACCTCGGCCCGTCCATCTGCGGCCGTTGCTACGAGGTCGGTGTCGACGTGTACGAGCAGCTCACCGGCTGGCCGACGAAGCGGCCGCGCAACGTGGACCTGCGCGCGCTCCTCGCCGAGCAGGCGAAGCAGTTCGGCGTGGTGAAGTGGAGCGCGAGCGGCGAGTGCACGAAGTGCGACAACGACCAGCTCTTCTCGCACCGCGCGGGCGATGCGGGACGGCAGGTCGCGGTCATCGTCGGCCGCGCACCGCAGACCTAGCTCGCGTCCTTGACTACACTATAGTCGGACCGTACTTTCAGTCTGCTGAGCCATTCCGGTCCGCAAATCGGAGTGTCGGGGAAGGTCTCCCGACACTTTTTTGTTCTCTACGAGTCTCGGGACGCGCCGTGGATCAAGCGATCGAAGCCCTTGTCATCGCGGAACTTGCGCCTCTCGGGTTCGAGCTGGTGGAGCTGCGGAAGGGCGGGTCGAAGGGACGCCCGGTCCTGGACGTCCGGATCGACCGGCTGGATGGCCAGAAGGTGCAGGTGGAGGACTGCGTGAAGGCGTCGCGGGCGATCGAGGCGCGGCTTGATGCGGAGCCGTCGTTGATCGCGCAGCGCTACGTCCTCGAGGTCTCCTCGCCGGGAATGGAGCGGCCGCTGCGGAAGGCGGCCGAGTGGCAGCGTTTCGTGGGACGCAAGGCGAGCGTGAATGCGCCGGCGCTCCAGGGACGGCACGAGATGGAGATCGTCGCGGTGGAGGGCGGCGCGGGGCAGGAGCGCCTCCGCCTGCGCGACGCGAAGGGCAACGAGCATGAGATCGCGCTGGCCGACGTCACCGACGCCCGCCTCGCGTTCCACTGGAAACCATAGGCTTACACGGAAGGAGTCCGGATGTCCGGTTCGGCTGAGATCCTCATCGCGCTTCGCGAGCTCGCGAACTCGAAGCAGATCGAGCGCGGGGAGCTGCACGAGCTCCTGAAGGACGGCATCCTCGCCGCCCTCGCGAAGAAGCACGGCCCCACCGTGCAGGCCGAGGTCGAGATCGACGACGGCAAGGGCGAGATCAAGATCGTGATCCTCAAGAAGGTCGTCGAGGACGTGCAGGACGGCGTCGGCGAGATCTCCCTCGAGGAGGCGCGCTACGAGGACCCCGACTACCAGCCGGGCGACCTGATGGAGATCCCGGTCGCGTTCGAGGAGTTCGGCCGCTCGGCCGTGCAGGCCGCCAAGCAGCGCATCGTGCAGCGCGTCCGTGAGGGCGAGCGCACCAAGATCCGCGACGAGTTCTCGTCGCGCGTTGGCGACCTCCTCTCGGGCGAGATCCAGCAGATCGAGCGCGGCAAGATCGTGCTCATGCTGAACAAGTTCCGCGAGGCCGAGGCGATCATCCCGTACCGCGAGCAGAACCACCGCGAGACCTACACGCAGGGCGAGCCGCTGCGCGCCGTGCTGAAGAAGATCGAGGAGACCCCCAAGGGACCGCGCCTCATCCTCTCGCGCGCCGACGCGCTGTTCGTGCAGGCCCTCTTCCGCCTCGAGGTCCCGGAGATCCAGTCGGGCATCGTCGAGATCCGCGCGTCGTCGCGCGAGGTCGGGAGCCGCACGAAGATCGCCGTCGTCTCGAAGGACGACGGCATCGACCCGGTCGGCGCCTGCGTCGGGCTCAAGGGCTCGCGCGTGCAGGCCGTCGTGCAGGAGCTCGGCGGCGAGCGCATCGACATCGTCCCGTGGTCGGCCGACCCGGAGCGCTTCGCGAAGCTCGCCCTCGCGCCGGCGAAGGTCGCCCGCGTCTTCAGCGAGCCCACCACGAAGACCATCCAGGCCGTCGTCGACGAGGACCAGCTCTCGCTGGCGATCGGGCGCAACGGCCAGAATGTGCGCCTCGCGTCCGAACTCACCGGCTGGAAGATCGACCTCTACTCGAGCCGCGAGTGGCTCGAGAAGGGCGGCGACATCCCGCTCTTCGCGCCGCTCCCCGATGACGAGGCGGCCGACGTGCCGCTCGCGGACATCGAGGGCCTCGCCACCGCGACGGTGGCGGTCCTCGAGGCGGGCGGGTACCGCACGCTGAACGACATCATCGACCTCGAGCGCGAGGACCTCCTCAAGCTCCCGGGCATCGCGCCGGAGGAGGCCGACCGCATCATGGCGATCATCAACGAGCTCACCGAGGAAGGGGCGGGCGAGGGAGCCGCCGAGTAGATGGACGACGCCGTCCGCCGGCGCCTGCTCGGGCTCCTCGGACTCGGCGTACGGGGACGGCTGGCAGTGGTGGGCGTGGACCGCGTGCGCGAAGCCGCGAAGCGGGGTGCGCTGCGGGTGGCGGTGGTGGCCGAGGATGCCTCGCACCACAGCCGCGAGAAGTTCGAAGGGCTGCTGGCGGCGAAGGAGGTGCCGGTCATCCTGGTGCCGGTCGCGGCCGAGCTGGGCGAAGTGGCAGGACGCGAGTCCACCGCCGTGATCGGCGTGACGGACGCGCAGCTGGCGAAAGGGATCCTCGCGGCCGCCGATCCGGCGGCGCGGAAGCAAGGCTCACGGAGGAAGGGTTGACGAAGCTTCGGGTTGGTGAACTGGCAACGGAATTCGGCGCTCCCGCGGACGAGGTGATGGCCCTGCTTCGTGCGATGGAGATCGTCGTGCGCAATCCGGCCTCGCCGCTCACGGACGAGCAGGTCGCGCGCGCACGCCTGCGCAGGGAGCGCGAGAAGCGCCACCGCGCCGAGAAGGCCGCACCGGCCGAGTCCACGGCGAAGAAGAAGAAGGCCCCGGCGAAGGCCGCCGCGGCCGAGCCGGCGGCGGCGCCCGCCGCCGCCAAGAAGAAGGCGCCCGCGAAGAAGAAGGCGCCC
>CAZIDS010000323.1:0-3662 GCA_964537945.1 uncultured Gemmatimonas sp.
CTCGACGAGCTGCATGACCGGGACCGGGTTCATGAAGTGCATCCCGATGACCTGCGCCGGCCGTTTCGTGACCGCGGCGATCTCGGTGATCGAGATCGAGCTCGTGTTCGTCGCGAGGATCGCCCCCGGGTCGGCCTTCGCGTCGAGGTCGCGGAAGATCTGGAACTTGAGGTCCTTTCGTTCCGTCGCGGCCTCGACGACGACCGTCGCGCCCTTCACAGCGTCGAGCGACGTCGCGGTGGCGATGCGCCCCATCGCCGCGGCCTTCGAAGCCTCGTCGAGCGCCCCCTTCTTCACCTGGCGGTCGAGGTTCTTCTCGATGGTCCCCTTCGCCTTCGCGAGCGCGTCGGCCGAGACGTCGATCATCGTCACGTCGAATCCGCTCGTCGCGCAGACGTGGGCGATCCCGTTGCCCATCTGTCCTGCGCCGACGACGGCGAACCGGTCTGTCATCAGTGGAGCCCAGCGTTGGGGCGGCCGCCGGGCCGCCGTGGTCAGGTCCGGTCGGTCCGCGGGAACCGCGCACGGGACCGGAACAACAGAAAGGTAATGACCACCGACAAGAGGATGCCGACCGCCCCGGAGCTCGCCCCGTCCGCCCCCCCGGTCAGCCAGACGGGGTCGCCACCGTGCCATACCGCGTCGCCGCCCTTGAGCTGCCCGACCGCCAGACTCGGCTCGCCGAAGGCCATCACGCGGACGGTGTCGAAGGCGACGTGCGCCAGCAGGCCGGCCGCGATGCCGCCGGTCGCGACGCGCAGCCCGCCGAGGGTGAGGCCGAGCGCCCCCGCGCCCGCGAGCGCAAGCGGCTCAGGGGCCCCACCCCGGACCAGGTGAAGGCCCATCGCGGCCAGCGCCGAGAGCACCAGCGCCGCGAGCCCGCCCCAGCGGTCCTCGACGATGCCCGCGAGGTAGCCGCGGACCGCGATCTCCTCGACCGCCGCGAAGACCAGGATGGCCATCGCCACGTCGATCGCGCGGCCGGGCAGCGGCTGGCCCGCGTTCACCGTCACCGTGCCGAGGCTTGCCGCGAGGATCGCGGCCGCCGGCACCGCCCCGACCAGCGCGCCGGTGCCGGCCCCGATGAGCAGGCGCACCGGGCGGAACGCGAGGGCGTCGAACCCCCCGATCGCCCACTTGCCACGGTCGAAGATGATCACCGTCGCGATGTGTGCGACGGTCAGCCCGAAGACGATGATGAGCTGGAAGAGCATCCGCCCGGCGTCGCCGCGCGGGAGGCCGAACGGCAGCAGCGGCTTGAGGCCGATGCCGATGAGGAAGATGATGAGCCCCGCCATCGCGGCGAGCGAGAACATCCGCCCGCCGATGCCGAGCGCGTCGTCGACGCGGCTGTTGAGGTTCACCGCGCCGGCCGTTGGCTCACGGCTTCTCGACGCTCAGTGCGACCGCGTTCCCGCCGCCCAGGCAGAGCGTCGCGAGGCCGGTCCGCTTCCCCTGCTGCTCCATCGCGTGCAGCAGCGTGACGAGCACGCGCGCGCCGCTCGCCCCGATCGGGTGCCCGAGTGCGATCGCGCCGCCGTTCACGTTCACGCGGGCGAAGTCCCAGCCCAGGCCGTCGCCGTCGGCGAGCGCCTGGCTCGCGAAGGCCTCGTTCGCCTCGATGAGGTCGTAGTCGCCGATCCGCGCACCGGTCTTCTTCATCAGGTTCTGCACCGCGACGATCGGCGCGAAGAAGAGGTCCTGCGGGTCGCCGCCGCCCGACGCATAGCCCGTGATGCGGGCGAGGATCGGGAGACCGTGGGCCTTCGCGTACGCCTCGCTCGCGACCACGAGCGCCGCGCCGCCGTCATTCAGGCCCGGCGCGTTGCCCGCCGTGACCGTGAGCTCCTCAGGCTTCATGTCCTTCGGGGCATCCTTCGGGAAGGCCGGCCTGAGCTTCGCGAGCGCGTCGAGCGACGTGTCGGCGCGCGGCGACTCGTCGGTGTCCACGACGACCGGCTTCTTCCCCGCGATCTCGACCGGCACGATCTCGGCCTTGAACCGGCCGCCCTGGATCGCCGCCAGCGCCTTCTGGTGCGACGCGAGCGCGAACTCGTCCTGCCGCTGCCGCGTGATGCCCGCCTTCTTCGCCGTGTACTCGGCGTGGCCGCCCATGTGGCGGTCGTAGAAGGCGCACCAGAGCCCGTCCTTGATCAGCCCGTCGGCCATCGTCTGCGGGCCGAACTTCACGCCGCTGCGCATCCCCGTGACGTAGTGCGGCGCGTTCGACATCGACTCCTGGCCGCCCGCGACGAGGAGCTGCTCGTCGCCGGCGCGGATCGCCTGCGCCGCGAGCATCACCGCCTTCAGGCCGGAGCCGCACACCTTGTTCACCGTGTAGGCGGGAACGGCGCCGGGGATGCCGGCCCTGATCGCCGCCTGGCGCGCCGGGGCCTGCCCGACGCCGCCCTGCAGCACGTTCCCCATGATCACCTCACCGATCGCCGCGGCGTCCACCTTGCCGCGCGCGAGCGCCGCCTTGATCGCGATCGCCCCGAGCTCGGGCGCGGTGAGCGGCGCGAGCCCGCCGAGGAACCGGCCGATCGGCGTGCGGGCGGCCGAGACGATCACTGGCGTACGATCCGACATCTCTATCTCTCCGGACTACCTGTCGTAGCGTCGAGTTGAATTGAATCCGATGGTGCCGCCGATCGCGGGGAGCATCGCGGTGACGTTGGTGATCGCCCACCGTCCCGCCGTGCTGATCCCCTGCCGCGGCCGTTCCGCGGGCCCGAGCACGGCCCGCGCGACGCCGAGCGCGACCACGAGGCCGACGCCGGTGCCGATGAACGTAGCCTTCAGGTCCCCGTCCTGGTTCCCCATGGTGCCGATCGCGTAGACCGTGCCGGCGGTCGCGAGCCCGCCGACGACGGCGCCGCCGGCCAGGCCGGCCCGGTCGATCGTGGTCTCGTTCTCGGCGCCCAGGAGCACGGCGGTGCGCTCGGTCGCGTAGCGGCCGATCAGGAAGCCGCCGATGCCGGCATAGCCGCCGACGACCGTCTCGCCGAGCACGCGCGCGGGTTCGAGGCGGGGCTTCTCGATCTGCTGGGCGGCGACGACCGGCGCGGCGGCGGCGAGCAGGGCGCCCGCGGCGAGTGCGTGGGCGAGCACGCGAGGTGCGCGCATCAGGCCTCCGCGCCCGCGGCCGCGGGCACGAGGGCGCGCGACCGGATCTCGTCGAGCAGGCGCGCCAGGAACGCGTCGGTCGACACGACCTCCTGCTTCTTCCCCGTCCCCCGCACGCGCACCGCGACCTGCCCGGCCTCGGCCTCGCGCTTCCCGATCACCGCCATGTAGGGCGTCTTCATCAGCTCGCCATCCCGGATCCGGTAGTTGAGCGTGTCGCTGCGGTCGTCGCAGACAGCACGGATGCCGGCCGCGCGGAGTTTCGCCGTCACGTCCTTCGCGTACCCCAGCACCTCGTCGGAGATGGGGAGGACGCGCACCTGCTCGGGCGAGAGCCAGACGGGGAACGCGCCGGCGAAATGCTCGATGAGGATCGCGATGAAGCGCTCGAGCGAGCCGCTCACGGCGCGGTGGATCACCACCGGCCGGTGCGCGGCGTTGTCCTCGCCCGTGTAGGTGAGGTCGAAGCGCTCGGGGGCGGCGTAGTCGAGCTGGATCGTGCCGAGCTGCCAGGCGCGGCCGATCGAGTCCATCTG
>CAZIDS010000324.1:0-3630 GCA_964537945.1 uncultured Gemmatimonas sp.
TCCGCGACTTCCTTCGCGTTCGCGACGTCCGTCTGCGGCAGCAGCACCGCGAGCTCCTCCCCGCCCAGGCGCGCCGTCGTGTCCACCGTGCGCCGCCCATCCGCGAGTGCGCCGGCGATCGCGATCAGCACGAGGTCGCCCGCCTCGTGCCCGAACGTGTCGTTGACCCGCTTGAAGTGGTCCACGTCCACGAGGATCAGCGCGGCCTGTCCGCCGTATCGGTCGGTCTCCGAGATCACCGTCGCGTAGCGCTCGTCGAAGCCGCGGCGGTTCGCGAGCCCGGTGAGAGGGTCGGTGCGAGCATTGCGCCGCGCATCCTCCACCGCCCACGCCGTCTCCAGCGCCCCGGCCGCGATCACCGCGAGGTTCTTCGCGTTGCGCGCCTCCATCGCCCGCAGCATCGCCACTTCGCGATGGCCGCAGAGCAGCGCGCCCACCGGCCGGTCCTGCTCGCTGCGCCGCAGCGGCACGGCGAGCAGCGATCCCACCGCGCCGAGCGGCACCGGGCCGCCGAAGAGGGTCTCGGCCGCGCGCGCGAGCGGGCGCGCGTCGGTGAAGATCGCCGGTCGCCCCTCGGTGCACACCTGCCCCACCACCGACTCCGGCGTCACCACGAGCGACTCGAACGCGATGCCGAGCTCGCGCGCCTCGAGCGTCGACGCACGCACGCGGCCGGTGCCCGCGCCGCCGTCCCAGCGTACGAGCAGCGCCCACTCGGCGCCCGCGACCGTGAGCGAGTCCATCACGAGCAGCCGCTCGAGCTCCAGCGGATCGCGCGTCGCCTGCAGCGTCCCCGCGGTTCGGATGAGGCCGCGCAGCCGGAAGTTCTGGCGCGCGACGTCGGCGCGCGTGCGCACGAGGCCGTAGAGCGACTCCACCGCCCGCGCATGCTCGATCATCCCGTCGCGCAGCAGTCCGGCGTCAGGCGCGGCGAGCGAGTCGAAGTGCAGCGAGAGGGCGCCCGGCTGGCCGGCGGCGTCGAGCGGCGCGATCGCGAGCACCGGCGAGCCGGGGCTCCGCTCGACCGTCAGCATCTGGTTGCGCGCGCTCCACTCCACGCGCCCGCGGTCCGACGGCGCGATCACGGGGAGATAGGCCGGCGTCGGACTCGAGCGCGCGTCGTCCGCGCTCGACGCGACGGGAGTGGCGACGCCGCCCGTCTCCTCGTCGAGCGCCCAGAGGATCGCCGCCGTCGCACCGCGACGCTTCGCGATGTCGCGCAGCGCATCGGCGAGGATGCGCTGGTCCTCGCGCAGCGCGTCGGTCGGATCGCGCACGTCCTCGGGGCGGAAGGCCGCCAGCAGGGCGTCCTGCGAGCGATCGGCCATCCGCAGCCGCTCGCTCGTGCGCAGCGTGGTCGCATCCGCGTGCCGGTCCGGCTGCGCCCGCGTGAACCACCACCAAGCCGCCCCGCCCGCCACGACCCCGAGCGCGAAGGCCACGAGCATCGGTGCCATGCGCTACTGTCCCTCCAGGATGCGCGCCGCCGCCACCGCGGCGCCGAACCCGTTGTCGATGTTGCAGACCGTCACGCCGGCCGCGCACGAGTTCAGCATCGTCAGGAGCGGCGCCAGCCCGCCGAACGCCGCACCGTACCCCACGCTCGTCGGCACTGCGATCACCGGGCAGCGCACGAGCCCGCCCACCACGCTGGGCAGAGCCCCGTCCATCCCCGCCACGACGATCACCACCGCCGCGTCGTGCAGCGTCTCGCGCCTGGCGAGGATGCGGTGGATGCCCGCCACGCCGACGTCGGTCACGCGATGCACCGGATGCCCTGTCGCGTCGAGCGTCACCGCGGCTTCCTCGGCCACCGGCAGGTCGCTCGTCCCCGCGGTGACGATCGCGACCGCGCGCGTCCCGCGCGGCCGCGGCGATTCGGCGCGCAGCAGCACGGTCCGCGCGAGATCGTTCGGTTCGGCCTTGGGAAAGCGCTTCGCCAGCGCCAAGCGCACGTCCGTCTCGGCACGCGTCACGAGGAACCCGTCGGCGTGCGAGGCGAGCCGCTCCGCGATCGCCACCACCTGATCCGCCGTCTTCCCCTGGCCGAACACGACCTCCGGGAAGCCCTGCCGCAGCGCGCGGTGCTGGTCGAGCGTGGCGAAGCCGAGTTCGTCCACCGGCGCGTCGTCGAGCCGCGCGAGCGCTGCCTCGACGGCCAGGCGCCCGTGCGCGACTTCCTCGAGCAGCGCGCGGACGCGGTCGCGTCTCACGCGGCTTCGGCCTCGCTCAGCCAGGGGCTCCGCAGGTACTCCTCGAAGATCCCCTCGACCTCGCCGAAGGAGTTCACCGCGTGGAGCTTCTTGCGCAGGTCGGCCGAGTTCGGGAGCCCCTTCACGTACCAGCCGAGGTGCTTGCGGAACTCGAGCGCGGCGCCGACGGCGTCGTGCTCGTAGTCCTGCACCATCCGCGCGTGATGCAGCGCGACCTGGAACCGCTCGGCGACCGGCGGCGTCGCCGGCACCGGCGTGCCCTCGATGAGCGCGCGCGCCTGCTGGAAGATCCACGGCTGGCCGTACGAGCCGCGCGCGATCATCACGCCGTCGCAGCCGGTCTCCTTCCACATCCGGTGCGCGTCCTCGGGCGTCTTGATGTCGCCGTTGCCGATCACCGGGATCGAGAGCGCCTGCTTCACCGCGGCGATCTCCTCCCAGCGCGCGCTGCCCGAGTACATCTGCGTCCGCGTGCGCGGATGCAGCGCGATCGCCTTCACTCCGGCGTCCTGGCAGCGCAGCGCGATCCTCACCGGGTCGCGCATCTCCTCGCTCCAGCCGCTGCGGATCTTGCACGTCACCGGCAGGTGCGTGCCGCTCACGACGGCGCGGATCACCGACGCGACGAGGTCGAGGTCCTTCAGGCACCCGGAGCCGCCGTTCCGCTTGACGACCTTCTTCACCGGACAGCCGAAATTGATGTCGATGTACTCGGGCTGGAACACGTCGGTGACGAGGGCCGCGGCCTCGCGCATCGCGTCGGGCTCGGCGCCGAAGATCTGCACGCCGATCGTGCGTTCGTCGGCGCCGAAGCGGAGCTTGTGCAGCGTGGCCTCGTTCTCGCGCCGGATCCCCTCGGCCGAGAGGAACTCGGTGACGACGACGTCCGCGCCCCACTGCCGGCAGAGCCGGCGGAAGGGCGATTCCGAGACGCCGGCCATCGGCGCCAGGAAGAGGGGGACGGAGTGTCCGGTGGGGTACGGGAAGGCCATCGGATGAAAGGTAGAAGAGGCCCCAAGTGCTTGCAACATTTGGGTTTGACACGGTTTGGAGCCGCGGCTAGAATAGGCGGATGGAACTGCGTGAATTCTTCTCCGAGGACGCGATCAAGCTCGAGCTCGAGGGCTCGACCAAGGACGACATCCTGAAGGAGCTCATCGGGCTTCTCAAGCTGGGCGAGAAGGACGAGGGGATGCTCTTCAAGATGCTCAAGCGCCGGGAGAACCTCGGCTCCACTGGCATCGGGCGCGGGATCGCGATCCCCCACTGCCGGTCGCTCGTGGTGAGCAAGCTGCGCGTGGCGTTCGGCCGGAAGCGCGACGGGATCGACTTCAAGGCGATCGACGACAAGCCGGTGCAGTTCTTCTTCCTGATCGTCGCGCCGCCGCTCGAGGTCTCGAACCAGTATCTCCCCGTG
>CAZIDS010000325.1:0-3620 GCA_964537945.1 uncultured Gemmatimonas sp.
GACGTCGTCCGGCGTCGAGTACACCCAGAACGACGCGCGCACGGTGGACTGCACCCCGAGCCCACGCATCAGGGGCTGCGCGCAGTGATGCCCCGCCCGCACGCAGACGCCCTCGGCATCGAGCATCGTCGAGACGTCGTGCGGGTGCGCGTCAGCGACGCTGAAGCTCACGACGCCGCTGCGTCCTTCCGCTGTCGCCGAGCCGTGCAGCGTCACGCCGGGGATCGTCGCGAGCGCGCGCATCGCCTGCGCGGTGAGCGCGACCTCGTGCGCGCGCACGGCATCCATCCCCAGTGCCTCGAGGTAGTGGCACGCCGCGGCCAGCCCGACCGCGGCTTCGACGTTCGGCGTGCCCGCCTCGAACTTGTGGGGCAGCACGTTCCACGTCGTGTCCTGGTCGTTCACCCACTCGATCATGTCGCCGCCGAAGTGGTACGGCGGCATCGCCTCGAGGAGCGCGCGGCGCATCACGAGCCCGCCGCTGCCCATGGGGCCCCCCATCTTGTGGCCGCTGAAGGCGTACGCGTCCACGCCGAGCGCGTCGATGCCCACGCGCAGGTGCGGCACCGCTTGCGCGCCATCGCACACGACGAGCGCGCCGGGCGCGCGCTGGCGCGCGACGCGCGCGATCTCGGTCACGGGGTTGATCGTCCCGAGCGCATTCGAGACGTGCCCGAAGGCGACGACCTTCGTGCGCGCATCGACCTTTGTCGCGAGCTGCGCGAGGTCCACGTGCCCCGCCGCGTCGAGCTCGACGATCCGGAACTCGGCGCCGGCCGCCCGCGCGAGCTGCTGCCAGGGGACGAAGTTCGCGTGATGCTCCATCCGCGTGACGACGAGGTTGTCGCCCTTCGCGACGTTCGCGCGCCCCCACGCCGTCGCGACGAGGTTGATCGACTCGGTCGTGCCACGCGTGAAGATGAGCGTGTCGGCATCGGCGACGCCGAGGAATCGCGCGACGGCGACGCGCGCGTCGTGGTAGGCCTGCGTCGCCGCGGCCGAGAGCGCGTAGGCGCCGCGGTGCGGGTTCGCGTTGGTGGTGGCGTAGTAGGCGGCGATCGCGTCGATCACCGCGCGCGGCTTCTGCGACGTTGCGGCCGAGTCGAGGTAGACCAAGCCCGGCTGCGCCGCGAGGAGGGGGAAGTCGGTCCGCGGGGCCAGCACGTGCGGCCCGCCGTGCTTCGTATCGTGGATGCTCATCGCCTGCTCCGTGCGAACGGTGCGGCCGGCGCGCTCAGCGCGCGCGGCGCACCCAGATGGATCCGTCCCGTTCCTCGACCTCGAACCGCACCAGCGGGTCCTCGGCCGGTCCGCGCAGCACCCGGCCGCTGACGCAGTCGAACTTCGCGCCGTGCCAGCAGCACTCGAGCTCACCGGTGGCGTAGAGCGTCCCCTCGCTGAGGGGGAACTCGGCGTGCGGGCAGCTGTCCTTCGCCGCGAAGAGCCGCCCGTCGTGCCGCCCGATGCAGAGCGCCGTGCCGTTCGCGTGCGTCGCCTGCACGAGCTGTCCCTCCGCGACGTCCGCCGCCATCACCCCGCCGACGCGCGTGAACTCGTCGGTCGCCGGTGCGCTCATCGCGCGCTCAGGCGTGGGCCGCGGAGGCGGTGCCGACCGACCCCGGGCCGTCCATCGCGGATTTCATCGCGTGCCACGCGAGCGACGCGCACTTCACCCGCATCGGGAAGCGGCTCACGCCCGCGAGCGCGCGCAGCTGCCCGAGCTCCTTCACCACCGCCGGGTCCTTCTCCTCGCCGGTGACCACGCGGTGCACCTTGCGGTAGAGCGCGTCGGCCTCGGCACGCGACTTCCCGGTGATCGCCTGTGTCATCAGCGACGCCGACGCGCGCGAGATGGCGCACCCGACGCCCTGGAACGACGCCTCGGCGACGCGGTCGCCGTCGAGCCGGAGCCAGACGGTGAGCGCATCGCCGCAATTCGGGTTCTTCCCGTCCGCCGTGCAGGTCGCCCCGTCCATCGCCCGGAAGTTCCGCGGGCGGCGGTAGTGGTCCAGGATGACCTCCTGGTACAGCGCGTCGAGGGCGGCGTCGTCGGCCACGGCGGCCTACTCCATCCGCGCGTGCGTGTAGCGCTCGAAGATCGCCTTCTCGAGCGTCGTGCGGAGCGCGTCGATCTCGATCGTCTCGAGCACCTCGGCCGCGAAGGCGTAGGTGAGGAGCGCGCGGGCGTTCTCGTGCCCGATGCCGCGGCTCTTCAGGTAGAAGAGCGCCATCTCCTCGAGCCGGCCGACCGTCGCGCCGTGCGTGCACTTCACGTCGTCGGCGAAGATCTCGAGCTGCGGCTTCGTGTCCACGCGCGCCTTCTCCGAGAGGATCAGCGCCTTGTTCGTCTGCTTGCCGTCGGTCTTCTGCGCGACGGGGTCCACGAAGACCTTGCCATTGAAGACGCCGTGCGACTCGCCGTCGAGGATGCCCTTGTAGAGCTCGCGCGAGGCGCAGGCCTCGGCGAGATGCTCGACGAAGGTCTGGTGGTCGGCGTGCTGCTGGCCGTCGAGGACGTAGAGCCCGTTGAGGCGCGCCTCGCCGCCGGTGCCGGCGAGCTTCGTGTAGACGTTCGTGCGCGAGAGGGCGCCGCCCGCCGCATACGAGAACGAGTGGAAGACCGAATCGCGCCCCTGCGTCGCCTGCACCGTCGCGACGTGGAAGGCGTGCGCGCTCTCGCGCTGGAGCTTGTAGTGGTCCACGCGCGCGCCGTTCCCGACCGCGATCTCGGCGACCGCGTTGACGAGGTACGCCGGCGAGCCGATCGCCGAGTAGCTCTCGACGAGCGTCACCTGCGCCAGCGGCTCAGCGACGACGAGGAGGCGCGGGTGGATCGCCGCACCCTGCGCCTGCGCGTCGGCGACGTGCAGCACGTGGAGCGGCGTCTCGACCACCTCGCCCTTCGGGATCCGCACGACGACGCCGTCCTGCATGAACGCCGTGTTGAGCGCGGTGAAGGCGGCGCGGTCGAAGCCGGCGAGCGAGCCGAGGTGCTTCTCGACCCACGCGGGCTCCTCGCGCAGCGCCTCGCTGAGCGTCGTCACCTGCACGTCGGCCGGGAGGCCGGCGAAGCTGGACAGCGACGGCTCGAGGCGGCCGTTCACGAACACGAGCCGGTTCCACGCCTCGTCGATGAGGAAGGGCTCGAGGTCGGCGAGCATCAGCGCCGTCGGCGCCGGCTTGATCGCCTTGAAGGTGCGCTCCGCGATCGGCGTGACGGACGTGAAGTGCCAGTCCTCGTCGCGCGTGGTCGGGAAGCCGAGCGCGGCGAAGCGCTCGAAGGCCTGCTTGCGCAGGGCGGGGAGCCAGGACGGACCCTCGCCCCCGCCGTTCGCCGCGTAGGCGGCGAACTGGTCGGCGTACGGAGCGGTCACGTCAGACGCCCGCCGGCTCGAGGAGCCAGTCGTATCCCTTCGCCTCGAGCTCGAGCGCGAGCTCCTTGCCGCCCGAGCGGACGATGCGGCCGCCGGCGAGCACGTGGACGAAGTCGGGGACGATGTAGTTGAGCAGCCGCTGATAGTGCGTGACGACGACCGTCGCGTTCTCCGGGCTCTTGAGCTTGTTCACGCCCTCGGCGACGATGCGCAGCGCGTCGATGTCGAGGCCGGAGTCGGTCTCGT
>CAZIDS010000326.1:0-3599 GCA_964537945.1 uncultured Gemmatimonas sp.
GATCGCGAGGTTGCGCACCTCCTCCGCCACCACCGCGAAGCCCTTGCCCGCTTCGCCCGCGCGGGCCGCCTCGACGGCGGCGTTGAGGGCCAGCAGGTTCGTCTGGAACGCGAGCTCGTCGATCGTCTTGACGATCTTCGCGGTCGCGTCGGACGAGGCCTTGATGCGGCCGATCGCGTCGGAGAGGCGGCTCATCGAGGCCTGCCCGGTCTCGGCGCTGCCGCGCGCCTGGCCGGCGAGCCCACGGACCTCTTCCGCGTTGTCCGCCGTCTGGCGCGCCACCGCGCCCAGCTGGGCGAGGGAGGCGCCGATCTCCTCGATCGACGCCGCCTGCTGCGAGGCACGCGAGGCCAGCACTTCGCTGCCGGAGCCGATCTGGCTCGCCGCCTTCGCGACCTCGGCCGAGGTGCTCGACACCGCCGCGAGGGCGCGGTCGAGGTTCTCGGCGGCGCCGTTCACCGCGTCCTTGATGCGGCCGTGGTCGCCGCGGTAGTCCCCGTTCACACGCGCCGTGAGGTCGCGCTCGGCCAGGCGCTCGAGCGCCGTGGCCGCTTCGTTGATCGGCGCCACGACCGCGTCGAGCGTCTCGTTCACGCCGACTATGATCGCCTTGAAGTCGCCCTCGAAGCGGTCGGCGTCGGCACGCGCGGCGAGCTGCCCCGCCGCGGCCTGCTCGGTGATCGAGCCCAGCTCCTTCGTGAGGTCGGCATTGACGCGCACGACCGTCGCGAAGGCGCGCGAGAGCGCGTCGTGCTCCGACTTCGGCTCGACCGTGATGTGCATGTTGCCGCGCGCCACCTGCTCCGACGCGGCGGTGAGGCCGCGAAGGTAGGCGAGGAGGTTGCGGAGCGAGCCGGTGAGCTTCGCTGTCTCGTCCTGGCCGGCGACGGGCTCGACGTCGGTGCGCGTGTCGCCGACCGCGAGGCGCTCGGCGAGCTCGGCCGCGGCCGTGATCGGCTTGGCCATGCGGCGCGCGATGATCGACGCGACCCAGCCGACGAGCGCCACGCAGATGAAGGCCACGATCATGAGCATCCACGTCAGCGACGAGGCCGCCGCGAACGCTGAGGAGGACGGCTCGGCGATGACTACCGTCGCCTTGCCGGCACCGAAGCCAGCGAAGGCGGTGGTGTCCTCGATGGTCACGATCGGCGCGAAGCCGGTGAGCGAGCGGGCGCCGCGGAAGTCGGCGACCTGGGATCCGGTCCGGTGCGCGCCGACCGCGTCACGGAGGCGCGCGTCGTCGAGCGCCGGCGCGAAGAGTGCGGCGTTGTCGGTCGAGCCGACGATGCGGCCGTCGGCGTCGAGCACATACGCGTGGACGCCGCTGCCATCGGCCGCGACGCGCTCGACGGTGCCGAGTGCCTGGCGGGTGATGGCGGTCCAGTCGAGATCGACGACGATCGCGCCGGAGACACCGGCGAGCGACTCGACGGCGTCGGCGATGCGGACGGTCGGCTGGCCATCGGCCGAGCGCTCCACCGCGCCGATGAAGGCGGGGGTGCGCGGCGCGATGGCCTTGGTGAACCACTCGGAGCCCTTCGCCACCTCGGAGACGGGGACGCCGGCCTGCCCGACCAGCTGGCCGCTGATCGAATAGACGCGGGCCGACCGGATGACGCCCGACCGCTTCCGGAAGGCCTCGAGGGCCGCACTGGTCGCGGTGGAGTCGCCGAAGCCCATCGCGCCGGCGACGATCTCGCCGGACGCGGCGGCGCCGCGGAGTTCGAGCGAGCGCTCATAGAGCACACGGTCGAGGTACCGCGCCACCTGCTGCGCGGCGTCGGCGCGGGCGGCGCCGACCTGGCTCGTGACGGTCGCGCGCGAACTGCGGACCGCCAGCGCCAGCGAGAGCGCCAGCGGCGCCAGCGCCGCCGTGAGGAGTGCCGCCTGCAGCTTGCGGCTGATGGAGTTCAACTGGAAGGTCATCTCAGGTATCCGGTCGGACCGTCACGAGGTGGGAAGGAACCCAGTCTTACTTGTAGACGATGGGGAGGAGCACGACCGAGGCGACGGGCTTGCCACCCACCTCGCCGGGCCGGAAGCGGATCTCGGGCACGACGCCCTTGGCGGCGTCGGCGAGCTGCGGCACGGTGGAGCTGAGGACCTTCACGCTCGTCTGGTCGACCTTGCCCGACGCGTCCACGACGAACTGGACCTGCACGGTGCCGGTGACGCCGGCGCGCTGGAGCGCGGCCGGATACGAGCGGGCGAGCAGGCGCGCCGTCATCTCGGTGGACGAGAGGCGCGGCTGGACGTCGAGCTCGGACGGCGAGTAGACGGTGGTGGCATCCTGCGCCTGGGCCGTGAACGGCATGCAGACGAGGAGCGCGGCGACGGCCCAGAGGGCCGGGCGACGAAAGAGGGTCGTCACTGAGTTTCTCCGGAGTTGGTTGATGAGGTGATGCAGCGCGTACGCTCCTCAGTGTCGGTCCGACCGACTCATTCTTGAGCACCTGGGAAGCCGAACCGCTCACCTCGTGACACCGCGCCCGGGGGAGGGTGGAGAAGGGGGTGTCGGACATGTTTGTGATTCCCACTTGTCCCCGGTTGCCACCCCCATAGATTCGACTGGCGTGGATTTTGCGTACCGCGCCCCCTCCGGTGAGCCCTGAATGAGCACGCTCGCCGTCATCCCCGCCCGACTCGGGGCCACGCGCCTCCCCAGAAAGCCCCTCCGCCTGCTCGGCGGCGCCCCCCTCGTCGTGCGGGTCCTGGAGCGCGTCCAGTCCCTGGCCCTCGCGGATGAGGTCGTCGTCGCTACCGAGGCCGACGAGGTGGCGGAAGTCGTCCGGAAGGCCGGCGGCCGAGCCCTGATCACGAGCGACCAGCACCCGTCGGGCACCGACCGCGTGGCCGAGGTCGCCCGCCACCCCGACTTCCGGGGCCACGACATCGTCGTGAACGTCCAGGGGGACGAGCCCTTCATGCGCGGCGATGCGATGGCGGGCGCGATCGCGATGGTCCGCGACCACGGCTTCGACCTCGGCACCGCGGCCGGCAAGCGCGGCCCCGAGATCATGGGCGACCCGAACTGCGTGAAGGTCGTCCGCTCGGACGACGGCCGTGCGCTCTACTTCTCCCGCGCGCCGATCCCGTTCCTGCGCGACGCCGCCGACGCACCGCAGCGCGACGCCCTCGTGCTGCAGCACATGGGGATCTACGCCGCCCGCCGCGACGCCCTCGCGAAGTGGGTCTCGCTGCCGCCGCACCCGCTCGAGCTCGTCGAGAAGCTCGAGCAGCTCCGCGCCCTCGCCGCCGGCCTGGCGATGGGCGTGGCGATCGTCGACGCCCCCTCGTGGGGCGAAGTGAACACCGAGGACGACCTCCTCCGCGCCAACGCCCACTGGACCGCCACCGGAACCGGCCGATGACCCCCACGACCCCGCACTCCTCCCCGAAGTACATCTTCGTCACCGGCGGCGTGGTCTCGTCGCTCGGCAAGGGCATCGCGGCCGCGTCGCTGGCGCGGCTGCTCGTCGAACGCGGCCTCCGCGTCACGATGATGAAGCTCGACCCCTACCTGAACGTCGACCCGGGCACGATGTCGCCGTTCCAGCACGGCGAGGTGTACGTCACCGACGACGGCGCCGAGACGG
>CAZIDS010000327.1:0-3595 GCA_964537945.1 uncultured Gemmatimonas sp.
CCACGCGATCTCGTCGAGGCTCGCGCCGAGCTCCCCCATCATGTGCGGGATGGCCACGTTCACGATGCTCGTGTCGATCACCTGCATCATCGACGCGAGCGTCGCCGCCAGCGCGATCAGCCACTTGTGCGGATCGCCCTGCTCGAGCAGGAGATCCGACTTCACTTTACGAGGACCGCCACGGCAAGCGACATCCCCGGGCGAAGGGGACGGTCATCTCCGCATCCCGCGGTCACCGCGATGCGGACCGGGATGCGCTGCACGACCTTCGTGAAGTTGCCGGTCGCGTTGTCGGGTGGCAGCAGCGCGAACCGCGCCCCCGTCGCCGATGAGATGCTCTCGACCGTCCCCTCGGCGTGGCACCCCGGGTACGCGTCCACCTCGATCTCCACCGGCTGCGCGACGCGGATCGCGTCGAGCTGCGTCTCCTTGAAGTTCGCGGTCACCCAGACGCCGCCGTCGCCGACGATGCTCATCAGGGGCTGGCCGGCCTGCACGAGCTGGCCCACCTCGACCGACTTCCGCGCGACGCGTCCGCCTTCGGGCGCGCTCACGTGCGTGTACGAGAGCTGGAGCGCCGCCGCGTCGCGCGACGCGCGCGCCGCGAGCAGGCGCGCCTGCGCGAGCCGCACGCCCGCCTCGGCGCTCTGCACCGAGCCGGACGCCGCCGTCGCCTGCTCCTCGAGCGCGACCACGTTCGCCGCGGCCGCCGCCGCGTTCGCCTTGAGCGCGTCGAGTTCCTTCTGCGAGATGATCTGCTGCGCCGCGAGCCCCTCGCCGCGTGAGAGATCGGCCTTCGCGCGCTCGGCGTTCGCGCGCGCCGCGACGATCTGCGCGTCGAGCGCCGCCCGCTGGCCGCTCGCCGTCGCCACCTGCGCCTCGGCCTGGCCGCGATGGTTGCCCGTCCCCGCCGATGCCTGCGCGGCGGCGAGCTCCGCCTCGGCCTGCAGCAGACGCTGCCGGTACTCGGTCGTGTCCACCTGCACGAGGAGCGCGCCGGGCGTGACCGGCTCGTTCTCGCGCACCGCGACCGCCTGCACGTAGCCACCGACCTTCGCGAGCACGGGGACGATGTGGCCGTCCACCTGCGCGTTCTCGGTGCTCTCGTGGGTGCTCGCGTGCTGCCAGGCGCGGAAGGTCCAGATCGCGGCGGCCAGGGCGGCGACGGCGACGATCGCCATCGTCACCGTCCGGCGGGTGCCGTTGGCAGGAGTGGTCTCGTTCGGAGTGTTCGCAGGGTTGGTCATGGTCGAGCTCAAGGCAGTTGGGTCACGCGGCCTTCCGCGCGGGCGAGCGCCACGCGCGCGGAGACGACCGCACTCTGGACATCGATGTGCCGGCTGCGGGCGTTGTCGAGCGCGAGCTGCGCCGCGATCACGTCCGCGTTCCCCGCGACGCCGGCGCGGAACCGCTCGCGCGCTTGCGCCACCTCCTGTTCGGCCAACTGCAGCCGCTCAGCCGACGCAAGCAGCTGCTCCTTCGCCGAGTTGAGATCCACGAGCGCCGTCGCGATCTCGGCGCCGACCTGCATCGAGAGGTCGGCCGCGCGAACGTAGGCCTCGTGCATCGCCGCTTCCTGCTCGCCGATGCGGGCCTCGGAGCGCCCGCCCTCCCAGATCGGGACGGAGAGCTGCAATCCGACCGTGTACGTATTGAGCAGGTGCGCGTAGCTCTTGCTCGTGAAGCCTTCGTCACCGAAGACCGAGAGCGTTGGCAGGCGCTCGGCGCGGACGGCGCGGAGACTCGCCATCGCCGTTTCGGCCTGCTTGCGGGCGGCGATCAGGTCGGGGCGCGTGTTCATCGCCGCGAGGTAGCCGCGCACCAGCTCGGGGTTCGTGCGGGCGCTCATCGTGTCATCGGAGACGACGGCGATCTCGCGCCCCGGCCCCACCTGGGCTTCGGGGAGGTCCGGACCGTTCGCGAGCCCGGCGAGCGAATCGCCAAGCGGGATGTTCGCCGTGAGCGGGAGTGCCATCGAGCGAAGGAGCGCGACGCGGGCGCGCTCGCGCTCGGCGCGCGCGCCGACCAGCAGCGCGCGCACGCCGGCGAGCTGCGCCTGCGCGCGCGTCACGTCGAGGCCGATCCCGGTCCCTGCCTGCAGCTGGCTGCGCGCGATGCCGAGGAGTTCGCTGGCGAGCGTCGAATCGGCGCCGCGCGCACGGACCTGTGCGTCGGCGCGAAGGAGTCGGACGTAGGCGTTCGCGGCGTTCGCCGCCGCGAGTTCGGCGGCCGCCTTCGCCTCTGCGTCAGCGGCATCGGCCGCGGCCTGCGCGGTGCGATAGCGCCCGAGCGTCGCCGGCGCGAAGAGGTTCGCGCCGACGCGGCCGCGGACATCCACGGTACGCACGGGGCCGATCACTTCGCCGTTCGGATCGAAGCCCGGGAAGGAGAGGCCGAAGGAGGCGGTATTGAAGGAGCGCTGCCCGTCGCCGGCGATGGCCGAGACGCTCGGAAGAAGCGAGGCGCGCGCCTGGAGGGCGCGGGCGTCGGCGGCCGAGGCGCGGGTGTTGCCGATCGCCGAGAGGGCCGAGGTGCGGGCGGCGACGCGCGCGACAGTCCCGAGCGTGAAGGTCGCGGGGAGCGAGATGCCCATGGCATCCTGCTGCGCCTGGAGCGCAGCAGGCGCGGCCAGGGCAAGAAGAAGGAGCGCGCGGCGCATCAGTTCTTCCCCCGCTGCGCGCGCCGCTGCGCCAGCTTCTGCGGCAGCGACTCGAGGAGCTTGACCGTGGACTCGGCCGCCAGCTCGTGCGTGAAGACCATGTCGTCGAGCCGGTCGCGGACGGTGCGATTCCGCGTGACGATGGAGTCGCGCCCCGCGATGAACACGTCGCGGACGCGCTGCATCTTCATCTGGCGGGCGCGGAGCATCGCAACGCCCATGTCGTCGACGGCGGCGTAGAGGTCGCGCCGGTCGCCGGGGACGGAGACGCGGACGATGATCCCCTTCTCGGCGAGGAGGCGGGCGTTGGTGGAGATCGACGCCTTGGAGACGCCGAGGTCCTCGGCGAGGTCGTCGAGCGTGCGGGGCTCGTCGGAGGCGATCATGAGGCCGAGGAGCCGCCCCGCGATGCGCGGGAAGTGCTCGGACTCGAGGATGAGCCCCATCTGTTCGACGAAGTCTGCGGTGGCTTGGTTCATGGCAATGTGGTCAGTACGTTCAGTCTAAACTGAACGTTCTGAACGAACAACGCAAGCCCCCGGGAGGGGGATACCGCCGGAGCCCCCTTCTGCCGGCATCCTATGGTTGCGATCTTGGCCCGATGCCCGCCCGATTCGAGCTCCCCGTCCCGATCCTCCCCGGCGACATCGACGACCTCGGCCACGTGAACAACGTGGTCTATCTCCGTTGGATACAGGACGTTGCGACGGCGCACTGGCGGGCCGCCGCGACCCCCGAGGCGCTCGAGCGGTACGCCTGGGTCGCCCACCGCCACGAGATCGACTACAAGGCCCCCGCCCTCCCGGGCGACGGGATCATCGCGAGCACCTGGGTGGGCGCGGCCGAGGCCGTGCGATTCGAGCGGTTCGTGGAGATCCTCAGGGCCGGCGACCGGAAGGTCCTCGCGGCCAGCCGCACCCTCTGGGTGCCGATCAC
>CAZIDS010000328.1:0-3588 GCA_964537945.1 uncultured Gemmatimonas sp.
TCGACGGTCTTGGGCTTGAGCAGCTGCTCGGGGCTCATGAACGCCGGCGTGCCGGCGACGCCGTCGTGCGCCGCATCGGCGAAGGCGGCCGCGATGCCGAAGTCGGCGACGAGCACGCGGCCGGTCGCGCCCTCGAGCAGCAGGTTGTCCGGCTTCACGTCGCGGTGCACGAGGCCCTGCGCGTGCGCGAAGGCCAGCGCCCACGCCGCCTCGCGCATCACGCGCGCGCCCTCGGCGCTGGTGAGCGGGCCGCGCGCGCGGACGCGCTGCGCGAGCGTCTCGCCGTCCACGAACGACATCACGTAGAAGACGTAGCCGTCCACCTGCTCGACGCTGTGGATCGGGATGATGTTCGGATGCGAGAGCTTGGCGGCGAGCCGCGCCTCGCCGAGGAAGCGCTCGCGCAGCGCGTCCTCCATCGCGTGCTCGGGCGGGAGGAGCTTGATTGCGACCGGGCGGTCGAGGTGCACCTCCTGTGCCAGGTAGACGATGCCCATCCCGCCGCGGCCGATCTCGCGCACGAGCGAGTAGCGGCCGGCGAGGCGTTCCTGCAGGTCGAGGAAGAGGGAGTCGGGCGCGTGCGCCATTCATTAGAGATGCCACCCGGACGGGGGCGGCGCCAGCTACATTTGCGCCTCCCCGTACCGGACCAGGCCATGCGTCGCCAGCCCGCCCTCGTCGCCCGCTTCGCCCTCCTCGCCCTCGCCGTCGCCGCCTGCACGCCCCAGGGCGTCAGCACGCGTCCAGCCGCGACCGGCAGCTACGACGTGGTGATCGAGAACGGCCGCGTCATCGATGGCACGGGCGCCGCGTGGTACTACGGCGACGTCGCACTGCGCGGCGACCGGATCGCGGCGATCGGGCCGCGCGGCGCCTTCCGCACCGCGCGCGCGACGACGCGCATCGACGCCACCGGCCAGGTGGTCGCGCCGGGGTTCATCGACATCCAGGCGCAGTCGTACGACAACTTCATGGTCGGCGACGGCCTCGCGCTCTCGATGGTGACGCAGGGGATCACCACGGCGATCCTCGGCGAGGGCTCGACGCCGGCGCCGGTGAACGCGCAGATGCTCGCCGAGGAGCCGGACACGGCGTGGCGGCGCGTGATCACGCCCTTCGCCGGCCCGCGCGGCTTCGACGCCTGGCTGCGGATGATGGTCGCCCGCGGCTCGTCGCAGAACATCGGCTCGTTCCTCGGCAACGGCACCGTGCGCGTGTACGGCAAGGGCACGGTGATGGGGCCCGCCACCGGCGCCGAGCTCGACACGATGCGCGCGATGGTGCGCCGCGCGATGGAGGACGGCGCGTTCGGGATCGCGAGCGCGCTGATCTACCCGCCGAACACCTATGCGAGCACCGAGGAGCTGATCGAGGTCAATCGCGCGACCGCGGCCTCCGGCGGGCTCTACATCACGCACATGCGCAGCGAGGGCGACAAGTTCCTCGAGGCGATGGACGAGGCGATCCGCATCGGGCGCGAGGCCGGCGTGCCGGTGGAGATCTACCACCTCAAGGCGAGCGGCCTGCGCAACTGGGCGAAGATGCCGCTCGCGATCGCGAAGATCGACTCGGCGCGCGCGGCCGGCCAGGACGTGCAGGCCGACATGTACCTCTATCCGGCCGGCGGCAACTCGTTCGCGAGCTGCATCCCGCCGAAGTACGCCGCCGGCGGCAAGTTGCTCGAGAACCTGCGCGACCCCGCGCTGCGGGCGACGATCGTCAGCGAGATCCACGCGGTGGACGCCGGCTATGAGAACCTCTGCCAGATCGCGACGCCGGCGAACGTGATGGTGATGGGCTTCAAGAAGCCCGAGTACCGCCAGTTCGAGGGGAAGCGCCTCAGCGAGATCGCGACGGCGCTGAACAAGGACTGGGCCGAGGTGATCATCGACCTCAACGTCGAGGAGAACGCGCAGCTGGGCGAGATCCTCTTCCTGATGAGCGAGGAGAACATCCGGCTGCAGCTGCAGCAGCCGTGGATGAAGTTCGGCACCGACGCCGGCTCGCAGGACCCGGCGACCGCGACCGGCCTCACGCACCCGCGCGCCTACGGCAACTTCCCCCGGCTGATGGGCCGCTACGTGCGGGAGCAGCGCGTGCTGCCGCTCGAGGACGCGGTGCGGAAGGCGAGCGCCGCGGTCGCCACGCGGCTCTCGATCAGCGACCGCGGCGTGCTGAAGGCGGGCCTCAAGGCCGACGTGATCGTCTTCGACCCGAACACCATCATCGACAACGCGACCTTCGAGCGGCCGCACCAGCTCTCGACCGGCGTGCGCGACGTGTTCGTGAATGGCGTGGCGGTGCTGCGCGACGGCAAGCACACCGGCGCGAAGCCGGGCGAGGTCGTGCGCGGGCCGGGCTACCGGCCGTAGCCACTCTAAGGAAGGGCCGTCCGCGTTGCCGGGCGGTGCCGCGGGCTGCAAGTTAGCCGGGCCCTGAACCCGGCCCGCGCCGCGGCGCACCGTCGCGGCCTCCCCGCTCGCACAGGACCCCCTGATGCACCGATCGCTCCCGGTGATGGACCAGCGCGGCTTCGGCGAGACCCTGCGCCGCGATGCCTGGTGGATCCCGAACGTCTTCATCGTCGCGGTATTGAGCGGGTTCCTCATCTACGCGACCTGGGCCGCGTTCCAGAACGCGTTCTACACGTACGGCCCCTACCTCTCGCCCTTCTATTCGCCCGAGCTCCTCGGCGACTCGCCGCACGCGTGGTTCGGGCCGAAGCCCGGCTGGTGGCCCGCCTTCGTCCCCTTCTCGCCGGCGCTGATCATCCTGCCGGTCCCCGGGCTCTTCCGCTTCACCTGCTACTACTATCGCGGCTCCTACTACAAGGCCTTCTGGGCCGACCCGCCGGCCTGCGCCGTCGGCGAGCCGCGCAAGACCTACCTCGGCGAGCGCTCCTTCCCGCTGGTGATGCAGAACATCCACCGGTACGGGCTCCTGCTCTCGTTCATCTTCCTGATCTTCCTCTGGCACGACGCCTGGCTGGCGCTCTGGTGGGATGACGGCGCGGGCGGCACGCGGTTCGGGATGGGCGTCGGGACGCTCGTGATGTTCGTGAACGTCACGCTCCTCTCCGGCTACACGATCGGCTGCCACTCGATGCGCCACATCATCGGCGGCATCCGCGACCGCTTCTCCGAGGCGCCGCGCGTCCAGAAGCTCGCCTACGACTGCTCGAGCGCCTGCAACCGGGGCCACGCGAAGTGGGCGTGGTGCTCGCTCTTCTCCGTCGCGCTCACCGACGTCTACATCCGCCTCTGTGCGATGGGCACGATCACCGACCTGAGGCTCTTCTAGATGGCCGAATACGAGAAGGTCGAGCACGACGTCCTCGTGATCGGCGCCGGCGGCGCCGGGCTCCGCGCGGCGATCGCCGCGGCCGAGTCCGGCGCGCGTGTCGGCCTCGTCTGCAAGTCGCTCCTCGGCAAGGCGCACACCGTGATGGCCGAGGGCGGCGTCGCGGCGGCGATGGCGCACGTGGACGACCGCGACAGCTGGCGCGTCCACTTCGCCGACACGATGCGCGGTGGTTAGTACGTGAACAACTGGCGCATGGCCGAGCTGCACGCGAAGGAGGCGCCCGAC
>CAZIDS010000329.1:0-3577 GCA_964537945.1 uncultured Gemmatimonas sp.
ACCTGCTGCCGGTGATGCCGTTCGACGGCTGGCACGGATACCGCGTGCTCGGCCGCGTGGAGCGGGCGCTCGTGGCGGCGACGTTCGGTGGCGCGGCGCTGCTCTCCGGGTTCCCGCTGCTCTGGATCCCGACGATCGTCGCGGCCGTGCTCGTGTTCCGGCGTCCGGCCGGCCCCGGCGACCCGAAATCGCTCGCGACCTTCATGGCGTCGATTGCCGTGCTCACCTGGTTCGCGAAGATCCACGTCGCGTCGGCGGTGCTCGCGCCGCGCTAGTTCGCACAGGTGCCGTGATGGCCGCGCGCTCAGCGCCTCGGCATCACGGGCAGGACCAGGCGAGTGGGATGCGCCGCGTCGTGCACGATGGAGATCCGCGCGGGCCGCATCGCCGCGCTCGTGCGCTCGTCCTCGCCCGTCTGCAGGTTGAGCGAGAAGTGCGGCTGGAACGCGCCCATCACCTGCACGCGGAGGCGGTGCCCCGCCTTGAAGCGGTTCGCGGTGATCAGTTCGTCGAACCGCAGCAGGTAGATCCGGCCCGGCTCGAGCAGCTCGCGGCCGCGTGACGGGTCGCGGTAGGACGCGCGCTTCAGCGTGAGCCCCGGCGACATCAGGTTGTAGGCCGTCCCGTCGGGCGCGACGTCGAGCAGCTGCACGTAGAGGTCGATGTCCCGCGCGTCGGTCTCGACGTAGAGCTCGGCGACGATGCCGCCGATCACGTCCACGTCGGACGCGAACGGCCGAGTCTCGAACGCGAGCAGGTCGGCGCGCGAGCGGAGTGCGCGGAAGTCGTGCGCGCCGTACGCGGCGTCGAAAGGGTCGCGCACCGGGTCGCGCGGATCGCTCGTGAAGCTCGAGCGCGACGACGACATCGTGTTCGCCGCCGGCAGCAGGTGGCCGTTGGCCGCGAACCAGAGCGTGTCGGCGACGAGACCCGGCAGGGGCCAGCGGTCGGCGCTGCGCCATTCGTTGGCGCCCATGAGGAACACGCGCACCGCGGGCACGCGGTCCACGCCGTTCATCTCGCCCTTCACCCAGCGGTCCATCCAGCGCAGCACGAGGTCGTCGTAGACGATCGCCGCCGCGGGGCCGAACTCGCGCTCGCCGCTGCGGGTGCGCGCGGTCGCGTCCACGCCGTGCACCCAGGGCCCGATCACGAGCCGCGTGCGCGGCGACGGCTCGCCCGCGCGCGCCGCGACGAGCCCCGCGAAGTTCCGCGTCGCGCCGTTCGGCCCGTACGCCTCGTCGTGCCAGCCGCTGATGTTCAGCACCGCCGCGCTCGTGCGGCCGTAGCGTCCCGCGAGCTCGGCGAAGTCCCAGTACGCGTCGGTCGGCTCGTGCCGCATCCAGTCGTAGTACCAGGGCGCGGCCTCCTTGAAGTCGGGGAGGTCGAGCAGCGGGCGCTGCGCGATGATGCGCGCCTCGTCGCGCGTCCATCCCTCGCGCACCTCGGCGTCGGAGCGCGCGCCGGCGAGGCCGAGCCGAGTCCGCAGGTCGGGCATCATGTTGAAGTACGTCCACGCGGCCCAGCTGAGGTCCCACACGCCGCCGGAGTAGAAGAACTGGCGCCCGCTCGCGAAGGTCATCGCCGGCACCATCGCGCGCAGGTGCGGCGGCGACTCGACGGCCGCGAGCCACTGCACCGCGCCGGGATACGAGAGCCCGAACGTTCCGACGGCGCCGTTCGACCAGGGCTGCGCGGCGGCCCACTCGATCGTGTCGTAGCCGTCGCGTCCCTCCTGACGGTATGGATCGAACGTCCCCGCCGACGCGTATCTCCCGCGCACGTCCTGCACGACCACCGCGTATCCGCGCGCGACCGCGTGGCGAGCGGTCGTGTACTCCGTCACCGCCTCCGCCTTCCCGTATGGCGTGCGATAGACGAGCACGGGGAATCGCTCGCCGCGCAGCGGCCGGTAGACATCCGCGCGAAGCACGACGCCGTCACGCATCGGCACGGCGACGTCGCGTTCGGCGCGCCAGCCGGTGTCGGCGGGCGCCTGCAGCTGCGCGGCGAGGAGGAGCGGGAGGAACATCGGGAGCGAAGGGGACGCGGGGGCGCAGGGGGCCGGGACGCGAGCGGAGAAGGCCTCGCTGCTGCATCTTCCCCGCGGAAAGATGCACCACCGGGGGTGCCCCCGCTCGTGGAACGACTCCAGCCGCTCGCCATGATCCGCCGACTCTCGCCCGCCGTCCTCGCCCCCGCGGCCGCGCTGCTCCTCGCCGCCGCCTCGTGCGAGCGCAGCCGTCCGGTCGACCTGCCCGTCATCACGTCGCCGGCGCCGATCCGCGGCTTCTCCGATCGCACGGTGGCGCGGGAGCAGGGCGTCGAGGCGCTCCTCGCGCAGCGGCTCGACCGCGACTCGGTGCGCGCCTTCTTCCGCGAGTTCACCGCGAAGCCGCATCCCGCGGGCTCGGAGCGCAACCTCGAGCTCGCGAAGTTCGTCGCCGAGCGATGGAAGGAGTACGGGCTCGACGACGTGCACCTGCGCCGCTACGACGTGCTCCTGCCGTGGCCGAAGCAGGTGAGCGTCGAGATGCTCGCGCCGACGTTCCACCGGGCGACGCTGAAGGAGGACGCCTACGCCGTCGATCCGCAGACGGCCGAGGACGCGGGGCCGACCTACCTCGGCATGTCGGCGTCGGGCGACGTCACGGGCGAGCTCGTGTATGCGTCGAGCGGCAATCCCGCCGACTACGAGTGGCTGAAGGCGCAGGGGATCGATCTCGCCGGCAAGATCGCGATCGTGCGCTATTCGGTGCCGTACAGCTATCGCGGCTTCAAGGCGCTGACGGCGGAGAAGTACGGGTTGAAGGCGATGCTCATCTACAGCGATCCCGCGCAGGACGGGTTCGTGAAGGGCGACACCTTCCCGGTGGGGCCGTGGGGGCCGTCGAGCCACATCCAGCGCGGCGCGCTCTCGTACGACTTCATGTATGCCGGCGACCCGCTCACGCCCGGCTACGCGTCGGTGCCGGGCGCGCCGCGGATCCCCGAGAGCGCGTCGGAACAGATCCCGCGCATCATCGCCGTGCCGATGTCGTACCGCGACGCCGAGCCGATGCTGCGCGCGCTGCGCGGCCCCGAAGCACCGGCGTCGTGGCAGGGTGCGCTCGGCTTCCGCTATCACGTCGGCGGCCGCGGTACCACGGTGCACGTGAAGGTCGAGATGGACGGCGAGACGCGCCCGATCTGGGTGGTCGAGGGGCGCATCCGCGGCGGCGACGAGCCGGAGAAGTACGTCGTGCTCGGCAACCATCGCGACGCGTGGGTCTACGGTGCGGTGGACCCGTCGAGCGGCTCGGCGACGCAGATGGAGCTCGCGCGCGTGCTCGGCGGGCTCGCGCGCGAGGGACACCGTCCGCGCCGCACGATCGTCTTCACGAGCTGGGACGCCGAGGAGTGGCACCTCACCGGATCGACCGAGTGGGGCGAGCAGTACGCCGACGACCTGCGGCGCAACGCGATCGCGTACCTGAACGTGGACGGCTCGACGAGCGGGAGCGACTTCGAGGCGGGCGCGATCGCGTCGCTCAACGCGCTGGTGAGCGAGGCGGTGCGAGACGTGCGCGACCCGGGC
>CAZIDS010000330.1:0-3577 GCA_964537945.1 uncultured Gemmatimonas sp.
ACCTGAACGCGCAGGGCCAGCCGAAGATCGAGTGGCCGGCGTCCTTCTCGCTCGCCAAGGCGTTCGTGGACCAGCTCGAGCGCAACCGCTGCCTCTCGAGCAGCCGCATCAGCGCCGTGCGCCGTGACCTCGAGACGGCGGAGCGCGCGACCGGCGCCGCCCGTGGCGAGGCCCTCCGGAAGCTGTCCACCGATCTCGACGGCGATCGTGCCAACTCGTGCGACCAGCCGAAGGTGGACATGCTCAAGAAGGCGGTGAACGACCTGCTTTCGCCGGTGGCGATGTAGGCACGACCGATGTGAGATGTGAGATGGCAGATGTGAGAGCGGCCCCCGGCGGATTCCGCCGGGGGCCGCTTTCGTCGCTTCCGTCGCTCGCGGCTACTGGTTCCGGAAGTAGGTCTTGCCGTCGGCGATGATGCGGTCGGCGAGGATCTGGATCTCGTACGAGGCCATCCCGCTGCGGCCCCGGACGATGAGCGTGGAGCCGATCACGGTGTAGGTGCCCTGGTCGCCGCTGGTGTTCACGCCGCCGGCCGACGATCCCCCGCCGACGCCCGTCTCGGGCGTCGTCACGCTCACCGACGCCGAGCTCGAGAAGGAGAAGCGGCCGGCGCCGTCGAACTCGACGTTCTCCTCGTAGCTGCGCGACGAACTCCCCGAGAGCACGCTGCCGCCGCCGGCACGGCCGCTGTAGTAGATCCAGCGCCCGCGCAGCGCCGCGATCGCCCGCTGGTCGGCCACCGGCGCGCCGCTGGCGGCGATGCCGTTCATCGCCTCGTCGATCGCGGCCTGGAGCTTCGGCAGGTTGCCCGCCCGCGTCCCGCCGAGCGCGACGAGTCCCGTGCCGTGCGGCGTCAGCACGGCCACGACGCGCACCTCGAGCGGCGTCCCCGTCCGGTCCTGCGCGTAGTAGTTCGCCGACATCGCGCGCATCCCCTGCACCGTCGCGTTCTGCGGCTGGCCGTTCGGCATCCCCTGCAGTCCGAGCGCGGTGAAGGCCTTCGGCAGCTCGGCGGCGACCTCCTCGAACGACTGGTAGGGCCCGGGGGCGACGTAGATCACCATGTCGTTCGACGGGAGGCCGAGCGTGTGCACGCGCCCCTGCTGCTGCGCGATGCGCCAGCCGCTGGGCACGGCGTACGAGACCTTCCAGGCGTCGAACTGCGGGGCCTGCGCGCGCAGCGGCGCGGCGGCGAGGATGAGCGAGGCGAGCAGATGACGGCGCATCGGGCGCTCCGGTCCGGCGGTGTGGCACCGAATATGGGCCGCGCTAGACTTCCCTGCCATGACGACGGGTGAGCATCCGACCGTCCGGACGATCCTCCTCATCGAGGACGAGCCGGCGATCCGCGAGGTGGTGCAGCAGGCGGTCGGCGGGCGCGGCGACCGCTGGCTCTGCGCCTCGACTGGCGCCGACGGCATCCGGCTCGCGCTCGCCAACCACCCCGACCTGGTCCTGCTCGACCTCGGGCTCCCCGACGTCGACGGGCTCGAGGTCTGTCGCCGGCTGCGCGCGCATGGGCTCGCGGCACCGCTCATCGTCCTCTCGGCACGCCACGCCGAGCATGAGAAGGTCGCGCTGCTCTCGGCGGGCGCGGACGACTATGTCACGAAGCCCTTCGGACCGGATGAGCTCCGCGCCCGGGTGCACGCGCACCTGCGCCGCGTGGCGCAGCGCGCCGTGACCGGGTCGGTGCTGCGGGTCGGCGCGCTGACGGTCGACCTGGAGGGCCGCACCGTGCAGCGCGACGGCGCCCCCGTGCACCTGACGCCGACCGAATGGTCACTGCTCGCCGCGCTCGCGGCGAACGCGGGGCGGACGCTCACCCACCAGCAGCTCTTCGCGACGGTCTGGGGCGAGGCGACGCACGGGCAGGCGCAGCAGTACGTCCGCGTGTACGTCACGCACCTGCGCAAGAAGATCGAGCGCGTGCCGTACGAACCGAAGCTCATCGTGACCGAGCCCGGGGTGGGCTACCGCTTCGTCGTGGACGGGGTCGCATGACCGCGCGCGGCCGGCCGGGCATCGTGGTGACGTGGAGCGCCTGGCTCGTGTCCCTCGTGCTGCTCACCTGGGTCTTCGTGCTCGTCCGCGGACAGATCGACCGCGTGCACGTGGCCCTCGCCTTCCTCCTCGTCGTGCTCGGCGGCAGCGCGACGGGCGGTCGGGCGCTCGGCCGCACGCTGGCGATCCTGTCCTATCTCGACTTCCACTTCTTCTTCGTCGAGCAATCGCACTCGCTGCAGGTCTCCAATCCGGCCGACGCACTCGTGCTGATCGCCTTCCTCGTCACCGCGCTCATGGCCGAGCGGCTCGTCACGGCGATGCAGCTGCAGACGGCGATCGCGCGCGAGCGCGGCGCCGAGATCGAGCGGCTCGCGGCGCTGGGCGCGGAGACCCTGAGCGCCGGCCGCGCCGAGGACGCGGTGCGCACGATCGCCGAGGTGATCCGGTCCTCGCTCGACCTGGCGAGCTGCCGGCTCCTCACCGCCGACGAGCCGGTGCCGCCGGCCGCGCCGGGCGTGGAACGCATGACGCTCCCGCTCGAGACGCACACCCGACGCGTCGGGACCCTCGTCATCGCGCGGCACGGGCCGCTGCACCTCCGGCCCGAACAGCGCCGCTTCCTCGAAGCGCTCCGCTTCTACGCGGCGCTGGCGCTCGAGCGCGCGCGCCTGGTCTCCGACGCGGAGCGCGCCGAGGCCGACCGGCAGGCGGAGGGCCTGCGCCGGTCGCTGGTCGCGGGGCTCTCGCACGACCTTCGGACGCCGCTCACCGCGATCAAGGGTTACGCGCATCGCGCCGCGACCACCGCGCCGGCCGAGTCGGCGGCGATCGTGCGAGAGGCCGACCGCCTTGACCGGCTGGCCGGCGACCTGCTCGACCTCTCGCGCCTGGACGCGGGCGCGATGCCGCTCCAGCCCGAGTTCAACACCGCGTCCGACCTCGTCGGCGCGGCGATGCAGCGGCTCGACGGGCCACGAGCCGCCGGGAAGCTGCGGGTCGTGCCGTTCGACGAGGGCCCGGCCGAGCCGCTGGCCGGCCGGTTCGATTTCGTGCAGGCGCTGCGGTGCCTCGAGAACCTGGTCGCCAACGCGCTGAAGTACTCGCCGGAGGACGCGCCGGTCGAGGTCGGCGTCGCGCGCGAGGGCGACGCGCTCGCCTTCCGCGTCGCCGACCGCGGACCAGGCGTGCCGGAGCCGGAGCGCGAGCGGGTGTTCGAGGCCTTCTACCGGAGCCCGGTCGTGCCGCCCGACGCCGGCGGGTCGGGGCTCGGGCTCGCGATCGCGCGCCGGCTCGCGCGCGAACAGGGCGGCGACGTCCGCCTCGAGCCGCGCGAGGGCGGCGGCTCGGTCTTCATCCTCACGCTCCCCGCCGCCACGTCCGCCTGATCACCGCGCTCAGGCGGTCTTGAGCGCCTCGATCACGTGCGAGATCGACGCCTTCGCGTCGCCGTAGAGCATCCGCGTGCCGTCGCGGTAGAAGAGCATGTTGTCGATGCCGGCGAAACCCGCGCTGCGGCCACGCTTCAGCACGACCACCAGCTTGGCCTTCTCCGCGTCGAGGATCGGCA
>CAZIDS010000331.1:0-3572 GCA_964537945.1 uncultured Gemmatimonas sp.
GGGATCGAACCGGCGACCCCCTGCTTGCAAAGCAGGTGCTCTCCCAGCTGAGCTAACGCCCCTCGGGAAGGAATATAGCCGGTCCGTGGGTGCGCATGAAGCGAGGATCGCGGAGCGAGGGAGAGGGTCGAGGGCGAGGGGCGAGAGGGAGAGTCGAGCGCCGAATGGACGAGGGGGAGGACGCGGTGATTCGCGCCCTCCCCCTCGTCTCCTCGATCCTTCCACTCGGCTCTTTCCCTTCCCCTCGATCCTCGATCCTCCGCCGTGTCCTACTCGTGCGCCGGCAGCGGCTCCATCGTCTCCGGGTTCACCGGCACCTGCACCTCGTCGCGGTACTTCGACGTCATCTTGAAGACCTGCGCCTTCGGGAACGCGTCCATGAAGTGCGCGTAGCTCCAGGCGAAGATGCCGAGGAAGCCGAGGAAGATCGCGAGCTCCCAGACGCCGAGCGGGGCCTTCGGGGCCGCGCTGCCGTAGAGCGACGGGTAGATCTCGGTGTAGCGCGAGAACCAGAGCCCGACGAACGAGCAGGACGCGAAGAAGATCATCGTCGGCGAGTAGACCTTCGCCTTCACCGAGAGCAGGCCGAAGAACGGCAGCACGAACGTGAGGACGGCCGCGAGCATCGTCGTCGTCAGCCACGCCCCGCTGAGGCGCAGCGTGAAGAAGTGCGTCTCCTCGGCCATGTTCCCGTACCAGATGACCAGGAACTGCGAGAAGGTGAGGTAGCCCCAGAACGCGGTGAACGCGAAGGTGAGCTTGCCCGTGTCGTGGTAGTGCTTGTCGGTCACGAGCTCGGGGAGCTCGGGGAACTGCCCCTTCCACCAGCGCAGCAGCACGGCCCAGCTGCCGATCGCCACGAGCCAGCCGCCCATGAAGACCTGCCAGCCGTACATCGTGCTGAAGAAGTGGTAGTCGAGCGACATCGAGTGGTCCCACGCGAGGACGCACCAGCCGAACCCGAAGACCATCGCCATCACCACCGCGAGCTTGCCCTGCAGCGAATGCGTCGAGTGCAGCTCGCGCCGCTCCTCGCCGAACCCGGCGCGCATGCGCGCCCGCAGGCCGGCGGCCCACGACGATCCGTGCTCCGGCGTGATGCCGACGTCGAGCCGCAGCGAGGTCCAGAGGTACCAGAGCTGGAGCAGCAGCAGCCCGCCGAACACCACGAGCGAGCGGCCCCAGAAGAAGCCGTGGTTGAACCAGGTCTCCTTCTCCGGGATCAGCCGGCCCGTGCCGACCTCGTCCCACCACGGATAGATGTGGGAGCGGCCGAAGAAGATGATGACGAGGAAGCCGATCGCGGCGAACGGCAGGAAGGCGCCGTAGCCCTCGAAGAAGCGGATCACGCCGCGCGACCAGCGCGCCGTCGTGATGCGCTGCACGGCCGAGAACATCACCGCGGCCGAGGCGATCGTCGTGAAGAAGAGCCAGTTGACGAGGAACGCGCTCCAGGCGCGCTGCTCGCCCATCGCCGCGCCGACGGCGAACGCGATCATGCCGAGCAGGCCGACGATGAGGCCGCCCTTCTTCGCGATGGCCGGCATCGACTTCGACTGCAGGACCGCGATGAACTGCTCCCGCGGCGGGGAGTAGTGGTGCTGGCCGCTCATTCGTGACCTCCGGTGTGCGCCGGCGCGGCCTTCTGCTCGCCGGCCGGCTTCTCCGCCTTCGGGGTGATGCCGGCCGTGGACGGCCGCAGGTACGCGGACGGGACGGTGGGCCCGACCTTCGTGTGGCCCGGGAGCGCGGCGCCGGTCTGGCCGGGGAACCCGACGGGACCCGTCGGGACCGCGTAGCGCCCCTGGAGGCCGCGGATGTAGTTGACGACGTCCCAGCGCATCTCCTCGGGGATGCGGTTCTGCGGCGGCATCAGGCCGCGGCCGTTGCGCATCATGCCGAAGATGTAGCCGTCGGTGCGGGCCTGGGTCGCGGCGCCGTTGATCGGCGGCGCGAAGCCGTACGCCGGGTTCAGCTGGCGCAGCGCGCCGTTGCCGTCGCCGAGGTCGCCGTGGCAGACCGCGCAGTTGATCTGGTAGAGCTTGCGGCCGTTGACGAGCGAGCGTTCATCGGCGGCGACGGGGTTCGCGAGCGACGACATCGAGTCGACGACGGCCGGCAGCGCGGCGTACGACACCTGCCAGGCCGCGACGGCGAGGCCGTGCGTCGGCACCGAGCCCTGCGGGTTGCCGCGGAACGGCACCGAGTCGCCGGTCACCGAGTCGCTGGCGAACTTCTGCCAGGTCCCGACGCTCGGCTGCTGGCGCATGTCGGTGATCCACTCCTCGGGGTCGCACGCGGCGAGGAGGAGCGGCAGCGCGGCCACGGCCGCGCGACGGATCATCTTAGCGCTCACCGCGCACCTCCACCGCGCCGTGGCGGCGCATGATCGATTCGACCTCGGCGAGCTTCTCCGGCGCGCACTCGCACCAGACGCCGTAATGGCCCGCGCTGAAGCGGGCGTCGTAGCCGACGGTCATCGTCAGCCGCGGGATGCCCGCCAGGTAGAACATCCCGAAGACGGTCGACAGCGCGCCGACCATCACCATCACCTCGAAGCCGAACACCGTGTACGGGATCCAGCTCGCGATCGCCTTGCCGCCGACGACGAGCGGCCAGTAGTTCGAGCCCCAGATCGCCAGCCAGTAGCCGAAGATCGCGCCGCTGAGCGCGCCGATGAGCGTGAACTTCCGCACCGGCGAGCGCGGCGGCTCGATCGCGTGCTCGAGCTCGTGGCGCGGCGTCGGCGTGTAGGCCGTGATGTCGCCGATCCGCTTCTTCTTGAGCTCCTCGATCGTCTCCACGGTCGCGTCGAGCTCCGCGAAGACCCCCACCATGCCGCGATGCATCTCAGTGCCCCCCGTGGTGGGAATGTCCGTGCTTCATCTTCGGCGGCACGATCTCCTTGATCTCCGCGAGCGCCATCACCGGCAGCTGCTTCACGAAGAGCAGGAACCACATGAAGAACCAGCCGAAGGAGCCGATCAGCAGGCCGTAGTCCACCCAGGTCGGCACGTAGCTCGTCCACTGCCACGGCTCGACGTCGTGCGAGAGCGACGGCACGACGATCACGAACCGCTCGAACCACATCCCGATGTTGATGAAGATCGAGAGGATGAAGAGCCAGGCCGGGTTGCGCCGCAGCTTCTGCGAGAAGAGCGACAACGGGAAGATCATGTTGCAGGTCAGCATGATCCACGCCGCCCACCACCACTGCCCGAAGACGCGATTCCAGAAGTAGTCCTGCTCGTACATGTTGCCGCTGTACCAGGCCACCCAGAACTCGATGATGTAGGCGCAGCCCACGACCATCGAGGTGAAGAGGCAGAGCTTTGCGGCCGCGTCGAGATGGTTGATCGTGACGTAGTGCTCGAGGCGGAAGAACTTCCGGATCGGGATGATGATCGTGAAGACCATCCCGATACCCGAGAAGATGGCGCCGGCGACGAAGTACGGCGGGAAGATCGTCGCGTGCCAGCCCGGGGTGAGCGCCATCGCGAAGTCGAACGACACGACGGAGTGCACCGACAATACCAGCGGCGTGGAGAAGGCCGCGAGGAACAGGTACATCC
>CAZIDS010000332.1:0-3562 GCA_964537945.1 uncultured Gemmatimonas sp.
CGCGCTTCTCGGCCGTGTAGACCTTCACCACGCGCGCGCCGCCCGTCGCCTGCCCCAGCCGGCCCGACACCTCGGCCTGGATCTTCGAGCGCTCGCGGAAGACGGGGCGCAGCTTCGCGAAGGCGTACGCCATCACGCCGCCGAAGATCCCGAGGAAGACCAGCGTCGCCGACGTCAGCTGCCAATTGAGGTAGAAGAGGTAGCCGAGCGCGAGCGTGGCGGTGAGCATCCCGCCGAGGAGCTGGATGATGCCGGTGCCGATGAGGTTGCGGATGCCTTCGGCGTCGTTCATCACGCGGTTGATCAGCACGCCGCTCTGCGTCGCGTCGAAGAAGCTGACCGGGAGCCGCAGGATGCGCGCCTGCACCTTGCGGCGCAGCTCGGTGATCGCGCGCTGGGCCGCGATCGAGATCACCTGCGAGAGCGCGAAGGAGCTCGAGGCCTGGAGGAGCGTGGCGACGGCGGTGGCGATCGCGATCGGCGTGAGCAGCTCGAGCCGCTGCTTGGTGATCACCTCGTCGACGATGTACTTGGTGCTGCCGGGAAGGACGAGGCCGGCGAAGCGGCCGATCAGCATCAGCACGAGGCCGATGCCGAGCGAACCGCGGTGCGCCCACATCAGCTTCCGCGTCTCGGCCCAGGCGGCCTTGTAGTCGACCTTCTTCTTCTCGGGCTTGTCGGGCTTCACGGGTGCGGTCACGCGGCGGCACCCCGCTCGGCGATCATCGCGCCCGGGTCGTCGCTGATGATGCCGGCGATGCCGGCGCCCCAGAGTGCGCGCGCCTCGGCGCGGTCGTTCACGGTCCAGACGTGCGTCGGGCCGCCGGCGCGGCGCATCACGCGCGCGTAGCGGCTGACGGGCAGCGGGATGCCGCGGAAGCGGCGCGGGATGCACATCGCTTGGAAGGCCAGGGGAGCGTGGGGGGTGCCGAGGAGCGCCGGGAGGTAGAGCCGGCGCAGCGCCGACGTGGCGCCGCCGACGGGGATGCCGGCGCGCTGGAAGGGCACCAGCGCCGCATCGTGGAAGGAGCAGACGAGCACCCGCGCAGTCGCGTCGTGGCGCTCGAGGAGGGCGAGCAGCGGCGCGGCCGCCGCGACCTCCTTGAGCTCGAGCATCAGCGGGATGGTCCGGTGCTCGAGCAGGACTTCCTCGACGGTCGGGACGTGGATGCCCTGTCCGCGATAGGGCGTCGTGCGGCCGCCGTCGGTGGAGAAGCGGGCGCCGGCGTCCACCTTCGCGAGCTCGGCCGCGGTCCGCTCGACGACGAGGCCGGTGGCGTCGGTGGTGCGGTCGAGGGTCGGGTCGTGGATGACCACGGGGACGCCGTCGCGCGACATCCGGAGGTCGAGCTCGAGGGCGTCCACGCCGAGCGCGACGGCCTGCGCGAACGATTCGAGGGTGTCCTCGGGGGCGTGGGCGCGGTTGCCGCGATGGCCGATCACCGGCCGGCGGGACGGGTCGAGGAGCGGGAACACTCCTTGGAAGATAACGAAGCGGGGTGGGCCGTCTGGCCCACCCCGCTCCGGTCCTGCCTGTCCGTCCTGCGCCCCCGGAGGGGTCCTTGGAGCCCTAGAACGTGTACATGATGCGGGTCGTGATCAGGCGGCCGACCTCCGGCACGCCGACGAACGACCGGACCTTGTTGTTGAGGATGTTCTGCGCGTTGAGCGACCACCGGACGTTCTGCGCGAGCGGCAGCTTCATCGAGTAGCCGGCATCGACGAACCAGTTCACCGGCACGTAGTCGTAGCGCAGCGGCGTGCCGACGCCATAGCTGTTGAAGACGCCCGAGTTCACCGGGAAGTTGTCGGTGTAGCGGGTGCGGAGCTCGAACGAGCGGCCGGCGGCGGAGTTGTCGTAGCGGACCGTCGCGGTGGCGCGGTTCTTCGCCGCGTTCGCCGTGAGCGGGTTCGCGGCCGAGGCGCCCGGCGCCTTGTCGAACACGTTGCGGTTCATGTTCGAGTAGGTCATCGACAGCGTGACCATGTCGTTCAGGAGGTAGTCGGCCGCGAGGTCGATGCCGCGGACGTCCACCTGGCCCTGGGCGTTCTGGTACGTGAAGACGAGGTAGTTCTTGTCGTAGAGCGGGTTGTCGAAGTTCAGCATGCCGCCCGGGATCTGGGCGAGCGAGGTGACCCAGCCGGTGACGACGGCGTTGACCGCGCCGGCGGGGACGCCGTTGGCGACGAGGGTCGGGCCCATCGCGCCGCCGAGGTACGCGCCGAGGGTGGTCGGGTCGAGGAAGACGATGTCGTCGGTGTTGATGACCTGCGTCGTCGGCTCGGCCGGGCGGATCTGGTACCAGAGGTCGACGGCGAGGCGAAGCTTGTTGTTGAAGACGCCCTTGTAGCCGAGCTCGTAGGTGTTGGAGAAGTTGGCGCCGAGCGGGCTGAGGTCGACCGGGTTGGTCCAGGCGACGATCGGGTTGCCGGCGACGCCGACGTTGCGGAGGACGCCGCGGACCTGGGCGTTGGTGGGCGCGAGCGCCTGGAGGGCGTTGCGCACGTTGGTGGTCTGGGCGGGCGGCAGGCCGAGCGCGCCGGCGAGCTGCGCGCCGAGGGTGGCCATGATGCCCGGGACCATGTTCGCGCCCTGGGCCGAGACCGGCGCGGCGCCGGTGAACGGCGAGCGCATGCAGAGGCCCGCGTTCACCGTCGGGTCGCAGCTGCGGTCATAGCGCCAGCCTTCCTTCGCCGGGTTGCCGAAGATCTGGACGTCGGTCGAGCCGAGGAACGGCCCGATCGTGCTGCGCTGGCCCGACCACTGGTCGAGGAACCAGGAGAAGGACGCCGGCGAGTTGAAGGCGCGGTTGTACGTGAAGCGGAAGTTCTGCGTCGGCGTCGCCTTGAAGACGAAGGCGGCACGCGGCGAGAACTGGGTGCCCTCGATGCGGGAGTTCATGTCGCCGCGGACGGCGCCGGTGAAGTCAACTCGGTCGGAGAGGGCGTGCGTCAGCTGCAGGTACGCGCCCATCTCGTTGATGTTGTCGTCGTCCTCATTGCGGCCCATGATCGTGCCCGCCGTCTTCGGCGTGGTCGCGATGTAGTCGAAGCCGGCCGTGAACTTGGTCTCGCGGAAGTTGAAGCCCTGCTGGAGCTGGCCGACGAGCACGGTGGACTGGTCGACGACCGGGATGCCGGAGCGGAGGTAGAAGGTGCCGGCGTCATCGGTGGCCGAGGAGTTGCCGGCGTCGGACGCGTTGTAGAAGACCTGGGCGAAGAACTTCTTGTGGCGGAAGCGCTGCTGGAAGTTCGTGTAGCTCCAGTTGTGCACCTGCGCGGCGCCGAAGGTCGTCGTGATCTCGAGGGCCGAGCCGAGCTGCGTGTAGCCGAAGGTGGTGATCGCCTCGGTGTCGTCGTTCGGGCGGTAGTCGAGGCGGGCCTCGCCGGAGTACTTGGTGAGGTCGAAGTCGCGGAACTTCGCGATGCCCTGGCGCGAGGCCGGGACGCGCGGGTCGAGCGCGCCGGTCGGCCTCACGCCCCACACGGCGTAGCGAGCGCGCTGTTCGGGGGTGACCGTCGCGCCGAAGCCCAGGCCGACCTCGTTCGGGTCGGTGTACTG
>CAZIDS010000333.1:0-3553 GCA_964537945.1 uncultured Gemmatimonas sp.
AGCGGCTTCCGGAGCCCCTTTGGCAGCCCCTCGATGAAGCAGAACTCACAACGGTTGGCGCAGCGCCGGACGTTCGGTGGCTCGAGCTCGATCCCCATCGGGTCGCCGCCGTCGCGCTCGATCTCGAAGACCACGTGCTCCCCGTCGGGGAACTTCGCCTCGAGCTCGAACTCCTCGTCCGCGGTGAGGAACTCCCAGTCGAGGAAGTCGTCGAGCGCCCGACCGTCCACGGACAGCAGCTCCGTGCCCGGGACGATCCCGAGCTCGGCGGCGATGCTGTCAGGCTGGACTCGGAGGACGCGGACCATCTCGCGGGGGCGGTCAGGGGATGAAAAAAGCCGCCAGGGGCGGCTCACTCAATCTATCAGGCGAACGGGCCGAACACAAATGGCGACAGCGAGTTGCGCCGCCTCGCGCCGCTACCCCTTGAAGGCGGCGCGCGCTGCGTCCGAGAGCTCGCGAATCGTGCGCCCCGTGGCCGCTGCCGCGCGCTGAAGGTCTTCGAACTCGGGCTTCGCGCGCGTCGAGCCGTCGGGGAGCCGGACGACCTTCAGCGCGATGCGCTGGCCCTCGACCTGCACCTCCGACGCCTCGCGAGGGAGGGCGCTGCGAGAGACCTCGTAGCGCCGCACGCCGATCGTCGTGCTCTCGCGCAGCAACTGCGCCTCGAGGGCATCGGCCCTGGTCGCGGCGCTGAGGACCTCCAAACGCGTCCCGGGCCTGCCCTTCTTCATCAGCGTCTGGAGCAGCGTCACGTCGAGCGCGCCGGCATCGCGGAGCCGGTCCGCGACCGCCGCGAGCTCCTCGCCGGTGGCGTCGTCCACGTCCGCGGCCAGCACCACGAGCCGTTCCGCCGCGCCCGAGGCGCCGGCCGCGTCGGCGAGGATCAGCCGCAGCGCGTTCGCGCGGTCCTTGAAGTCCTTCGTCCCCGCCCCGAAGCCGCTGGCTACCGGCGTGAACACAGCTGGCGCGGGGCCGCTGCTCAGCACGCGAACGAGCGCGGCCCCGGTCGGCGTGACGAGCTCGCCGCTCCCCTCGGGGCCCGGGCGCACCGGAAGCCCTTCGAGCAGCCGCAGCGTCGCCGCGGTCGGCACCGCCATGCGACCGTGCTGCGTGTCCACGAAGCCATCGCCGAGCGGGAGCGTGCCGCAGTAGACCGCCTGCACACCGAGCTTCTCGAGCCCCCAGATGCCGCCGACGATGTCGAGGATCGCGTCCACGCTGCCGACCTCATGCAGGTGCACGCGCTCGACGGTCGTGCCGTGGATCGCCGCTTCGCACTCCGTGATCAGCGTGAAGGCCTGCATCGCCTTCGCCTTCACGCTCGCCGGCGCCGAGGTCCCTTCGACGATCGCCTTGATGTGCTTCAGGTGCCGGCCGTGCGGCTGCGGCGGGATCGTGAAGTCCACCTTGCGGCAGGCGATCTGTCCGCGCGAGACCTTCCTCACCTCGACCGCGACGCCCTCGATGCCGAGCGTCGCGGGCAGCGACGTCACGAACGACTCCTCGAGCCCCGCATCGAGCAGGGCGCCGAGCAGCATGTCGCCGGCGATGCCGGAGAATGGGTCGAGGATCGCGATGCGCATGCGGGGAAACTAAGCGACCGCGCGTCGGCGCGGCGCGGCTACCAGCGGTAGCTCGCGCCGCTCCCCGTATTGAACACCACGACCTCGGCGTCTTTCGCGAGCCGGCCCGAGGCGACGAGCTGCCGCGTGGCCTCGAGCGCGGCGCCGCCCTCGGGCGCGGCGTCGATGCCGCTCTGGCTCGCGAGCAGGAACGTGCCGTGGCGGATCCGCTCCTCGCTCACCGCCTCGGCGTCGCCCTTGCTCTCGCGGAGCGTGCGCAACGTGAGGCGGTCGCCCAGCGGGCCGGGCACGCGGAGGCCGCTGGCGTGCGTCGCCGGGTTCTCCCAGGGCGTGGCCTTCTCTTCACCCGCGGCGAAGGCGCGTACCAGCGGCGCGCATCCCGCGGCCTGTGCGATGATCATCCGCGGGCGCTTCGTCTCCTTCGGCAGCCAGCCCCAGTCGATCATCTCGCCGACCGCCTTCCAGATGCCGATCGTGCCTTCGCCGCCGCCCGTGGGATACACGATCGCGTCGGGGAGCCGCCAGCCGAGCTGCTCGGCCACCTCGTAGCCCATCGTCTTCATCCCTTCGACGCGGTACGGCTCGCGGACGGTGGCGACGTTGAAGAAGCCACTCTCCTTCGCGAAGGCCATCGTCGCCTTCCCCGCGTCGCCGATGTGGCCCGCGACGAGCTCGAGCTGGGCGCCGAGTGCGCGGATGGAGCCGAGGATCGGCGGCGGGGTGGTCTCGGGGGCGTAGATGCGGCAGGCCATCCGCGCCGCGGCGGCGTAGGCCGCGAGTGCGATGCCCGCGTTGCCCGCGGTCGGCACGCACACGCCTGGGAGTCCGAGCGCCTTGGCGCGCGTGACGGCCATCATCAGGCCGCGAGCCTTGAAGCTCGCGGTCGGATTGATGCCTTCGTCCTTCACCCAGAGCCGCCGCACGCCGAGCTCTGCCGCGAGGTGCGGCAGCTCGATGAGCGGGGTCATCCCCTCCCCGAGCGTGACAGCCGTCTCGCCGTCGGCCAGCGGGAGGGCGGCGCGGTAGCGCCAGAGGCTCGCGTCGCCGGTGATCGCGCTGCGGGAGACCGGCGCCGCGTAGCGCACCATCAGCGGCTGGCCGCAGTCCGGGCAGAGGGAGGCGAGCTTGCGCCCGTCGGGCTGCGTGTACGTGCAGACGGAACAGTGGAGGGACCAGGGGGACACTGGTGGGATGAAGGCTGAAGGATGGAGGAGGAAAGTCAGCGAACCGCGATCAGGGGCCTTCGCCTGGTTTCGTGGCTTCGTCGGAGACTGCCGGGTCCGCGGGCGGTGGCACCTCCGTCGCGAGCACGCCCAACGCCTGCAATACCTTCTTCGCGCTCGTTTCGCTGAAGCCGTCGACGGCGGCGATCTGTTCGAGCGACGCTTCCTTCACGCCCTGCAGCGACCCGAACACGGTCAGCAGCGCGCTGCGCTTCTTCGGCCCGACGCCCGGGATGCGCAGCAGCTCGCTCGTGATGGTGCGCATCGTGCGGCGCTTGCGGTTGTAGCCGACGGCGGTCCGGTGCGCCTCGTCGCGGGCCTGCTGCAGGAGGCGGAGCGCCGGCGAGCGCCTCGAGAGGCGCAGCGGTTCGCTCCGTCCGCGCACGAAGACCTCCTCCTCGCGCTTGGCCAGGCTCACCAGCGGCAGCTCCGCGAGCCCGAGTTCGTGCAGCGCCTCGTCGGCCGCCGAGAGCTGGCCCTTCCCGCCGTCGATCACGACGAGGTCCGGGAGCGGCTTCCGTTCCTCGATCCGGCGCCGGAAGAATCGCCCGACGACTTCGCGCATCGACTGGAAGTCGTCGGGACCGTCGTCCTCGTTCACGCTCTTCACCTTCATCGTCCGGTATTCGGCGCGGCGCGGCCGCCCGTTCTCGAACCATACGATGCTCCCGACGCTGTCCTTCCCCTGCGCCGTCGAGTTGTCGAAGCAGACGAGCGAGCGCGGCAGCTTCTCGAACGTGTCGA
>CAZIDS010000334.1:0-3524 GCA_964537945.1 uncultured Gemmatimonas sp.
CGACGCCCGCGTCGCGCGCGAGCGTGACCGCGGCCTGCACCGAGTCGCGCGCGCGAGCGACGCCGGCGTCGGGCTCGTACAGGATGACCTCGTTGTCCTCGGACGCGATCTGCGGCCAGCGCTTCTTCGCCTCGGCCACGTCGAGCACCTCGTACTTCACGCCGAGCTTGTCCCAGAGCGCGCGCGAGTTCGTGGTGAAGGGCTGCGGCTTGTCGCGCAAGATGACGTCGCCGGTGGTGTAGAAGAAGCGCGTGCCGAAGCGCTTCGCGTGCTCCTGGTCGAACTCGCGCCAGCGCTTGATGCTCTCGCGCGCCCACGAGACCCAGAGGTCGGGCGTGAGCGAGCGGTCGCCGTAGGAGGAGCGGATGCCGCGCGTCTCGTCGCCGCTCGTGGCGCGCGAGTTCGCGACGCCGTACTGCTCGACGATCGTGACGCGGCTCCCCTGCTTGCGCAGGTGGGTCGCGATGAAGGCGCCCCACGCGCCCGCGCCGACGACGATGACGTGCATCGAGCGCCGCGCGCGGCCGCGACCGCGCGGCCGCACCGGGAACGCGGGCGGCTGCTGCTGCGCGTCGAGCGCGAGCGGCGTGACGCCGGCGATCAGCGCGCCGGAGGCGAGGCCGGCGAGGCGGAGGAAGTCGCGGCGCGGCAGATCGTCGGGCGCCGCATCGGGGAGGTCGTGGCCGTCGGACATCACGTGGTCCGTGAAGGGGTTCGGTGCGGCGAATCTCGCTCTGGCGGAGGGGCGCCGCAATCGCGCTGTCGTCCAACGTGCGGTGCCTTGCATGCGTTGAGTGCGCGGCCCAGCTTCCGACCGTGATGATCCGCTCCCGCTTCCGCCTCCTCGCCGCCGCCTGCGCGCTCCTCGTCTCGCCCGTCTCCGCCCAGGAACCGGCGCGCGACTCGACCGCCGTGAAGCAGGTCGAGGTGGGCGGGCAGTGGTTCAGCGCGCGCTGCGCCGAGTGCCACGCGACGAACCTGTCCGATCCGGACTTCCGGCTGAAGTGGGCGGGGCGCAACGCGTACGAGCTCTTCGACCGGATGCGCTCCACGATGCCGGACAGCGATCCGGGGTCGCTCACGGCGGAGACGTACGTGGCGATCGCCGCCTACCTGATGAAGATGAACGGGATGCCGGCCGCGCCGGCCGCCCTGACGACCGACAGCACCACCCTCGCCGCGATCAAGCTCGCGTTCCCTTCCACCACCCGCTGACCGAGCCACCCATGCGCCTCGTCCGCCGCGCCGCCACCTCGCTGGCCCTCCTCGCCGTCGCCGCCCTCCCCGCGCTCGCGCAGCAGGCGCCCAAGCGCGAGGCGATCGGCAACTCCACGGCCACGCTGACGCAGGCGATCCGCGTCGGCAACCTCGTCTTCGCCTCGGGCGCGCTGCCCGGCCGCGACGCCGACAGCACGATCCAGTCGCAGACGACGAGCGCGCTGAACAACATCAAGGCGTCGCTCGAGGCCGCGGGCACGAAGATCGAGAACGCGGTGAAGTGCACCGTCTATCTCATCGACGGCGCCGACTTCCGCGGGATGAACGAGAGCTACGCGAAGATGTGGCCGGTGCAGCCGCCGGCGCGCACGACCGTGGTCGTCAAGGCGCTCGTGGTGCCGAACGCGAAGCTCGAGGTCGAGTGCATCGCGACGATGCCGTCGCCCTGACTCAGCCGCAGACCGCGATCTTCAGGTCGTTCTCGCTGAGGTTCCCGCCGCACATCACGACGCCGACCTTCTTCCCCGCGAGCCGCTGCCCGAGCTTCTTCACGCCGGCGAAGCCCGCCGCCCCGGCCCCCTCGGCCAGGTTGCGCGTGACCGACAGCAGGTCGCGGATCGCCTGGTACATCTCGGCCTCGCTCACCTTGATGAAGTCGCTCAGCCCCTCGCGCAGCGCGGGGAACGTCAGCTCGTACGCCGACGCCGTCGCGATCCCCTCCGCGAACGTGTCCACCGGCTGGTTCGTCAGCAGCGTCCCCTTCATCCAGCTGTCGCACTGCGCCGGCGCGCCGGCCGCGCCCACCGCGTAGACCTTCAGCTCCGGCTTCCGCGCGAGCGCGACGGTCAGCGCGCCCACCGTCTGCGACCCGCCGCCGAGCGCGATCACGAGCGCGTCGAGCTCCGGCTGCTGCTGCAGGATCTCGACCGTCATCGTCGCCGCGCCGGCGATCACCAGCGGGTCGTTCGTCGAGTGCACCAGCGCGAGCCCCTTCTCCTCGGCGATCGCGCGGCAGGCCTCGACCGTCTCGTCGTAGGTCTTCCCCACCTCGAGCAGCGTCGCGCCGAGCGCGCGGATCGTCGCGTTCTTCGCCGGGTTGTTCTTCAGCGGCACGCCGATCGTGACCGGCGTGCCGGTGAGGCGGCCCGCGTACGCGACCCCCATCCCGTGATTCCCCGTGCTCGCGCCGATCACGCCGCGCGCGCGCTGCTCCGCCGTGCGACCGAGGATCGTGTTGAGCCCGTTGCGGATCTTGAAGCTCTGCGTGGGCTGGTGGTTCTCGTGCTTCACCCAGAGCTGCACGCCGTGGCCGACCAGCGCGTCGAGCTGCGGATAGTTCCGCAGCGGCGTCGGCGCGAGATGCGGCCGCAGCCGCGCCTCGGCGTCGAGCACCTGGCCGAAGGTGATCGGCAGCGCCGCGGCCAGCGCCGCCCCGCGCGGCGCGCTCACCGGCTGTGCTTGTACATGAGGTCCACGAGCTCGTCGTACATCAGCTCGGCCTCCTCGTGCCCCTTCTGGATCGCGCCCGCCGCGCAATGCTTGAGGTGGTTGCGCATCAGCTCGCGGCTCACCGACCGCAGCGCCTCCTGCACCGAGGAGATCTGCGTCATCACGTCGGCGCAGTAGCGGTCCTCCTCGACCATCTTCTGCAGCCCGCGCACCTGGCCCTCGATGCGGCGCAGCCGCTTCAGGTTCCGGTCCTTGATCCCGGCGTCGACCGCGACCGCCTTGCGGCCTTCGCCCTCGTGGGCGCCGCAGCCGCACGTCGCGGGATGATGGAGCTTCAGCGCGGTCGCCATCAGGCACTCACCGTCGCGAGGTAGCCGTCCTCGGTCACCGCCTGCGCGATGGCCGTCGCGCTCGTGCGCGCCTCGTCGTACGCGACACGCGCGGAGCCGATCCGGACGTCCTCGACCTGCACGCCGTCGAGCGCCTTCAGCGCGTTCGTCACGGAGGCGACGCAGTGGCCGCAGGACATTCCGGTGATCTTCAGGGTCGCGGTGGACATGGGATGCGGGTGCGGGTCTTGTTCATCATAGATACCCCCCGCCCCTATGGTCAAGGGGGACAACGGCTGGACCGGATTGCCACGATACTGCCACGGCGAGACGTGAGATGTGAGCCGTGAGCCGGCAGCCGTCAGACAGAAGCCACGCGGAATGCGAAGTGATCTCAATTCTCACAGCTCAGAGTTCACATCTCACGTCTCTCTCACCGCTCCTGTAACTTCTCGCTCTCCCCATCCCAAGCAGATGATCGCCCTCCTCGCCGCCGCCGCCTTCCTCGCCCCCGCCGACTCGACCGTG
>CAZIDS010000335.1:0-3519 GCA_964537945.1 uncultured Gemmatimonas sp.
AGAGGTTCTCCTGGCGGCCGCGCGCGGCGAGCTGGGCCAGCAGCGCGGTCGGCACGCCGTCGCGCTGCTCGGGATCGAGGTCGAGGTCCTCGACGGTGCGATCGCCCAGCACCGCCTTGAGGTCGACCGCCGCCTCCCCGGTCTGCGAGGAGTGCGCCTCGTCGACGACCAGCGCGTAGCGGCGCGCCTTGAGCTTCGCGGCGTCCTCGCCGCCCTCGGCGCGCAGCGCCTCGAGCACGAACGGGAACTTCTGGAGCGTCGTGACGACGATCCGCGCGCGCTCGCCGACGAGCGCCTCACGCAGCTGCGCGGAGCCCTTCGTCACCGACTGCACGACGCCGCGCACCTGCTCGAACTCGGCGACTTGGCGCCGGAGCTGCTGGTCGAGCACCCGCCGATCGGTGATGACCACGACCTTGTCAAAGCACTTGCGGTCGGCGTCGTCGTGCAGCGTGGAGAGCTCGTGCGCCAGCCAGGCGATCTCCTTCGTCTTTCCCGAGCCGGCCGAGTGCTGGATCAGGTAGCTGTGGCCGGCGCCGTGAACCTTCGCGTGCGCCGCGCAGTCGAGCACGACGTCCCACTGATGAAACCGGGGGAAGATCGCCGTGCCGGGCGCGCCGGGCGGCGAGCCGTCCGGCGCCGCTTCGACGTGCACGAACTTCTGGATCAGCTCGAGCCAGCGGTCGCGGTCCCACACGCGCCGCCACAGGTAGCTCGTGGGGTGCCCGTCCGGGTCCGGCGGGTTGCCCTTGCCACCCGGGTTGCCCGCGCCACCCGAGCCCTGGTTGAACGGCAGGAAGACCGTCGCCGCGCCGGCGAGGCGGGTCGTCATAGCCGCGTCCTGGGAGTCGAGCGCGAAGTGCACGAACGCCCGGCTCGCGAACAGCGGCAGGTGCGGCGGACGCGTCTCGCGGTACTGGACGATCGCGTTCTCGACCGTCTGCCCGGTGAAGCGGTTCTTCAGCTCGGCCGTCGCGGTCGGGATGCCGTTGACGAACAGCACGAGGTCGAGCTCGTCGCCCCCGGCCGGATCGAACGGCACCTGACGAACGACGGTGAGCCGGTTGGCGGCGTAGGCTTCCTCGGTCTGCGGGTCGAGGCCGTGCGCCGGCTGAAACTGGCACAGGCGGACGGGAACGCCGCGCTCCTTGATGCCGCGGCGCAGCACGTGGACCGCGCCGTGGCGGTCGAGCTCCTGCGCCAGGCGCCGCAGGAAGCTGGTTCGCGCCGCCGCCTCATCGCCGCCCGACAGTCCGACGATCCGCCCCCAGGTGTTCGGCTGGGTTTCCTGCACGAACGCGACCGCGTCGTCCGGGTAGAGCGCGAGCTGCGCGTCGTAGGCGCCGCGGTCGCCTCCCGCCCATCCGCCGGCGCCGGTCATCTCGGCGACGATGAGCGTCTCGAACGCCGACTCCTTGTGGTCGACGAGCAGGTTCACGAGGCGAGCACCTCGGGGGTCTCGCCCTCGAGCGCGGCGTGGGCAGACTCGTCGAGCTGGGCGTCGGAGAGTCGGGCGACGTCAAGCTGGCCGGTGACGGCCTCAGCGATGAGGGCATCGCGGTACTCGCTCAGGCGGGCATCGAATGCCTCGACCCGATCGCGCAGCGATCGCGCACGTGCTTCAGCCTCATCGAGCTCCCGCGTCAAGGCGTCTTGCACGGCACGGGTCGGCACAGGGACCTCCACCCGTTTCAGGTCGCGGATGTTGACCCCACGGATCGTCGCGCCCGTCGCCCGCTTGGCGATGGCGCGGGCGATGCCAGCCGACCGCAGTGCGTGAACAAGCCAGCGACTTGAGACATCAGGACCGACGCTCACCCGCGCCGTGTCCTGCGTGATGTTCGCGCCCTCCAGGGCAACCGGGACCTCTGCCACGGCACCGTAGCTTCCCCGGATGGTTACGAGAACGTCGCCTGCGCGCAGGCGCGCACGTCGGTAGGGCGCCTCGATCTCGACCGCTGTGCGGCTTAGCAGCTTAGGAGCGAGCCCCCCGCTATCAACATCCCCTCCCTTCACGAGCAGTACGCCGTCCGCTACGTCGGGGCCCGGGAGCACGATGCCGTACATGATCGGGCGGCGGGGATCGGTGAGCAGCATGAGGCGGCGGGCGCCGAACTCAGTACCGGCTCGCGTCATCACCTCATCGAGGAGCGCTTCCTCGAATGAGCCCACGTGGTCGGTCACGTGGGCGGCACACCGGCGGACTTCGTCGATCCGATCGCACTCACGGTCTAGGAAGTCGACCACAGCGAGTTGGTCCACAGCCCGCGGATCAGGTAGCCGCTCTGCATACCCGCTCTCCACGAACCGAGCGGTCCCGTGCGCGGCGCGGTCGATATGTGCCGCAAGTCGCCGACGGATCGCGAGCAGCGCATAGTGGACAAACCGGGCCTCGTACTCGGGCCGCAGGACGACACCCCGCACGTCCTGATTGATGGCAACGTCCTCGGGCACGAGCGCTACCGGAAGGCCGTGCACAAGCGCCATGCCACGAACAAGCGCAACGATGCTCCCGGCGGGCATGACCGCCGAATACGCGTGCGCAGCATGAGCTGTGATGTGGTCAACCGGCGCCCGCAGCCGCGTGTCCTCGAAGTCCTTGCCAGACACCCACGGAACGTCACCGTCCCACAACTCGCTGCGGTCTTTCGGGGGCGTACCGCCCGAGGACCAGATGCCGAGGTCTCGCAGGCGTGGCCCGTCCGCCCTCACCCCACCACCTCCTCCAGCAGCCGCCGGATCTCCCCTTCCAGCTCGCGCAGCTCCTCCCTGATCTCCGCGCTCGGACGTGGCGGCTCGTACACGTAGAACAGCCGCGTGAACGGGATCTCGTAGCCGACCTTCCCATCGGGATCGGGCACCCAGGCGTCCGGCACCCATGGGTGCACCTCGCGCTCGAGGTATGACTCGACCGTCTCGGTCAGGGGCACGTTCTCGGCGTCGCGCAGCTCGGGGTCGGGAACCGGGTGGCCCTTCGCGTCGCGGGCGATCGGCGCCTTGGGGTCGCGTACGAGCGTGCGCGCGAGCAGCGCGCGCACGAGTGCGGCGGCCGGCTTCGGGGCAGTGACCTTCGCGACCTGCATCATCTGCTGCTTCGCATCGGCCTCGTCGGCGTAGTCCTGCTGACGCAGATCGCGCAGCGCGGCGACCAGCGCCGCGCGTTCCTCCTCGCCGAGCTTCGCGAGTGCCTTCTCGTCCTCGACGCCCTCCCAGGTGTCCGGGCCGATCGCCCAGCGCGCCCGGAGCGGCTGCTCGACCGTGATCGTGCGGTAGCCGAAGTCCTCGACGGGTACGAGCTTCACGTGCTCGCCCTCCTCGAAGGCGCCATGCAGCCGGGTGATCTCGGCGATGTCCTCCTCGGGGATGAACCGCCGCTTCTCCCCCAGCGTCTTGCCCATCTTCTTCCACCTGTCGCGGGCGTCGATGAGCTGGACAATGCCGGCGCGCTCGGGTGGCTTGCGGTTGCTCAGCAGCCACACGTAGGTGGCGATGCCCGTGTTGTAGAAGAGCTGCTCGGGG
>CAZIDS010000336.1:0-3488 GCA_964537945.1 uncultured Gemmatimonas sp.
GGACGTCGGCGATGGCGAGCCGCTGCGCCGTGACGGGCAGGTTGTGCTCGCGGAGATACCCGACGAACCGCTCGACTACGGGGTGATCCGGCACCGGGCGTCGGTGATGCGGGCGCGGGCATCGTCGCCGGTGATGCGCTCGGGCTCGACGGTGTCGTTCGCGCGCTCCTGCACGCCGCGAACGACGGCCTCGAGGGTCACGAGCGGGGCGTCGGCCTCGGCGATGACCTCGTGCTCCCACTTGCCGCGCTCGGGGCCCTTCCGGGTCCAGCGGTAGCGCGCGGTGTAGACGACGTGGCGCTCGCGGCCAGGGACGAGGGGCTCGGCGGCCACCACCGCGACGCCGGTCTCGAGGGTGCCCTGGCGGATCGGGGGGAAGAAATGGACTTCCGCGATGCGCTCCGGGGCGACGGTCTCGGCGATGGCAAGGAGGAGGCGCTCGCGGGCGTCGGAGGCGAGGGGGATCGTCTGCTGCTGGGCCATCCGTGGAATCTAGTCGGTCGGCTCAGAGCAGGGCGACCGGATCCCGGTCCGCCACGAGCCGCATCTCGTGCGCGGCCGGCACTTCGACACCGGTCATCAGGCCTCGCAGCAATCGGGTGAGCGGCGCGGGCGCGACCGACTTGAGGATCACGTGCCACCGGTACCGCGTCTTGATCCGCTCGATCGGGCAGGGCGCCGGCCCGAGCACGGTGATGCCGAGCTTGAAGCGCTGCTCGGCCTCGACGAGCCACTCCGCCACGTGCGTCGCGAAGGCGGCGACCGCGAGCTCGTCGAGGCCGCTCAGGACGACGTTCGCGAGCCGCAGCGTCGGCGGGTACGGCGGGCTCTCGCGCGAGGCGAGCTCTTCGTTCACGAACGCGAGGAAGTCGTGCGTCGCCGCGTGCCGCACCGCGTGATGCGACGGCACTCTTGTCTGGATCACCACTTCCCCACCCTTGGGCCCGCGGCCCGCGCGGCCCGCCACCTGACTCAGCAACTGGAAGCTCCGCTCGCTCGCCCTGAAGTCCGGGAGGTTGATCCCGATGTCGGCGTCGATCACCCCGACGAGCGTCACATTCGGGAAGTCGAGCCCCTTGGCGATCATCTGCGTGCCGAGCAGGATGTCCACCTCGCCGCGGCCCACGCGGTCGAGGATAGTGGCGTGCGCCCACTTCCCGCTCGTGGTGTCGACATCCATCCGGGCGATGCGCGCCTCGGGGATCCGCTCCGCGACGAGCCGCTCGACCTGCTGCGTGCCGAGTCCGCGCTGCCGTTCCATCGTCGCGCCGCACTCGGGGCAGCTCTTCTGCGCCGGCTCCGTGTGCTGGCAGTAGTGGCAGACGAGCCGCTCGGGGGTGCGATGGTACGTGAGCGAGATCGAGCAGTTCGGGCACGCGGCCACGTGCCCTTCGGCGCACTGCACGAAGCTCGCGTACCCGCGGCGGTTGAGGAGGAGGATGCTCTGTTCGCCCGCCTCGAGCCGCGCGCGGAGCAGCGACTCGAGTGATGCGCTCAGCACCTGGCGGCGCGCGCGCTCGTCTGGGGTCGAGGCCTTGAGCTCCTGCCGCAGGTCCACCACGCGCACGGCGGGCAGTGCACCGCCGCCCGCGCGCTCGGTGAGCGTGAGCAGCGCGAGCCGCCCTTCCTGCGCGTTGCGCCAGCTCTCAAGGCTCGGCGTCGCGCTGCCGAGCACGCAGCGCGCGCCGGTCTCGCGCGCGCGGATCAGCGCGACGTCGCGCGCGTGGTAGCGCGGCGTCTCGGCCTGCTTGTAGCTCGCCTCGTGCTCCTCGTCGACGATGATCGCGCCGAGGTCATTCAACGGCGCGAAGACGGCCGAGCGCGCGCCGACGGCGATCCGCTTCTCGCCGCGGCGGAGCGCACGCCACGCGTCGAGGCGCTCGCCGTCGCTCAGCCCCGAGTGCAGCACCGCGACCTGGTCGCCGAAGACCGCGCGAAAGCGGTCCACCGCCTGCGGAGTGAGCGAGATCTCGGGCACGAGGACGATCGCGCTCTTCCCTTCCTTGCGCACGACCTGCTCGAGCACGCGCAGGTAGACGAGCGTCTTGCCGCTGCCGGTGATGCCGTGGAGGAGGAAGGCGGCGCCGGGTGCGCCGGCGAGGATCGCGTCGATCGCGCGCTGCTGCGCGGGTGTCGGCGTCACGCGCGGCGCGGCCGCGACGGCACGCTGCGCGAACGGGTCGCGGTGGCGGCCCTGGTGCTCGTCGCGCGCGAGGCCGCGCTTGATGAGGCCGCTCACGACGGCGGCGGTGACGCCATGGCGCTCGACGAGGAGCTTCACGGGCGCGCGGCCGCCGAGCTGCTCGAGGAGCTCGTAGAGCTGCCGCTGCCGCGGCGCGCGCTTGAAGGCGGCGTCACGCTCGAGGAGCGTGGGCAGTTCCTTCGCGATCACGAGGAGCCGTTCGGTGCGTCCCTCGGGCGCGGGCTTCGCGGCGACGCCGAGCGCCGCGGGGAGCACGGCGCGGCAGACGAGCCCGAGCGGTACCACGTGGTAGTCGGCGATCCAGCGGCAGAGCGCGAGCAGGTCGGCCGGGAGCGCGGGCTCGGCATCGGGGACGTCGAGGATCGCCTTCGCCTTGATGTCGCCGAGCGCGCGCCCGTCGCTCTCGCCCACGCAGATGCCGATCGCGCGCTGGTTCTTGACCGGCACGACGACGCGGCTCCCGGCGACGAGCGGGTGACGCGGCGCGGCGGGGGCGGCGTAGGTGAAGGTGCGGAGCAGCGGGAGCGGCAGCGCGACCTCGACGAGGCGCTCGCGCGCCGCGGCGGCCGGGGCGCTCACGGCGTCGACGGACGCGCGGCGCGCGCGGGCGGCTCGTCCCTGATCCCGTCCTGCGCCATCCATTCGTAGATGGCGTCCGCGAGGTCGTGGCCGCGCTGGTAGCGATGGTCGGGGTTCTTCTCGAGGCAGCGCATCGTGATCTCGGCGAGCCGCTTCGGGAGGTGCGGCGCGAGGTTCTGCAGCGGCGTCGGCAGCTCGTGGACGTGCTTGTAGCCGATCGCGTAGCCGTCGGGCCCGTCGAAGGGCGTCGCGCCGAGGAGGCACTCGTAGAGCATCACGCCGACGGCGTAGAGGTCGGCGCGGCCGTCCACGAAGCGCCCCATCGCCTGCTCGGGGGCCATGTAGTGCGGCGTGCCCATCGCGCGACCACCGGCGGTGAGGCGGCCATGGAAATGCGCCGTCGCGATGCCGAAGTCGGTGAGGATCGCGTTGCCGTCGGCGTCGAAGAGGACGTTGTCGGGCTTCACGTCGCGGTGGACGATGCCGGCGCGTGTCGCATAGTCGAGCGCAGTGGAGACCTGCGCGGCGATCCGTGCGGCGCGCGGCGGCGCGATGATGCGCGTCGCGCCGAGGTCGTCGGCCAGGCAGCCGCCGCCGATGAACGGCAGCACGATGTAGACGGCCTCGTCGGTCTCGCCGTAGTCGAGCGGGCTCGCGATGAACGGGTGCGGCAGCCGGCTGGCCGCCTCGGCCTCGCGCTTGAAGC
>CAZIDS010000337.1:0-3474 GCA_964537945.1 uncultured Gemmatimonas sp.
AGCCGAGCCCGATCACCGAGCTCACGGCGGTGCGGTCCTGGATCTTCTTGAGGAGGGCCTGCTTCGTGCTCATGGGTGCTGGGCGCGGGGAGAGGTCCGGGGGAACCGGACGGTCACTTGCCGAAGAAGGAGCGCACCGCCGCGACGACCTCGTCGAGCTGCGCGCGGGTGAGCTCGGGGAAGACCGGCAGCGAGACGACCTCGCGCGACGCCTGCTCCGACTCGGGGCACTGCCCTTCCTTGTAGCCGAGATGGGCGAAGCAGGGCTGCAGGTGCAGCGGCAGCGGATAGTACACCGAGTGCCCGATCCCCTTCGCCTTGAGGTGGTCCTTCAGCGCGTCGCGCTTCGGCACCCGGATCGTGTACTGGTTGAAGATCGTCTCGTTCGCCGGGTCGATGAACGGCGTCGTCACGTCGCCAAGGTCCTTGAACGCGGCGTCGTAGTAGGCCGCGTTCTCGCGCCGCTTCGCGCTCCACGCCGCGAGGTGCGGCAGCTTCGCCGACAGCACCGCCGCCTGCAGGGCGTCGAGGCGCGAGTTGTACCCGACCTCCTCGTGCAGGTAGGTCTGCACCGAGCCGTGCGTGCGGATCCGGAAGAGCCGCTTCGCGAGCGCGTCGTCCTGCGTCACGATCATGCCGCCGTCGCCGTACCCGCCGAGGTTCTTCGAGGGGAAGAACGAGAAGGTGCCGATCGTGGCCGCCTCGCCCGCCATCCGCCACTCGCCGCCGATCTTCCGCCGCGCGCCGATGCTCTGCGCCGCGTCCTCGATGATCGGCATCGCCGGCAGGAGCTTCCGCACCTGCTCGATCGCCGCCATCTGACCGAAGAGGTCGACCGGGATCACGGCCTTGGTCTTCGACGTCACCGCGGCCGCCGCCAGTTCGGGCCGGATGTTGTACGTCTTCGGGTCGATGTCCACGAACACCGGCGTCGCGCCGACGTTGTGGATCGTCCCCGCGGTCGCGAAGAAGGTGAACGGCGTCGTCACCACCTCGTCGCCGCGGCCGATGTCGAGCGCGCGCATCGCGATCAGGATCGCGTCAGTGCCGTTCGCGCAGCCGATCGCGTGCTTCGTCTTCGACAGCGCCGCGACCTCGGCCTCGAGGGTCGTCACCGGGGCGCCGAGGATGAAGGCCTGGTCGTCGACGACCTGCATCATGCGCCGCACCACTTCGTCGCGGATGGTGGCGTGCTGGGCCTTCAGGTCGAGGAGCGGGACTGCCATGGATCGGTTCGGGCTGGGGGGACTCGCCGCCTGCGAGGGGTGGCGCTCAAATGATTCAACCGTGAAAAATCGCCGGGCGCGGAGTGAGAGTCAACGCGAAGCCGGCCTTGCGCTTGAGCCTGTTCCGGCCCCCCTGCGGGTCACCCGCCTCCCGGTCAGAGCCGCGGACGCAGCGGGAGCGGCACCTCGCGCCCCGTCTTCGCCGACTCATAGATCCCCAGGACGAGCTCGAGCGACTTCCGGCCCCCCCGCCCGTCCGTGTCCGGCACCGCCTCCCCCTGCAGCACCCGGAGGACGTTCCGGTAGTACGGCTCGTGCCCGAAGCCGTAGACCGACACCGGCGCGGTGTTGGCCGCCTCGACCAGCTTGTCGTCGTCGTCGTAGTCGGCGAACTGCCAGTGCTCGATCCGGTTCACCGCCGTGCCGCCGATCCGTACCGTCCCCTTCTCCCCGAGGATCGTGAAGGACCCCTCGAGGTTCTTCGGGAAGGTGAGCATCGTGACCTCGATCACGCCGATCGCCCCGTTCCGGAACTTGAGGATGGCCGCCCCCGAGTCCTCGGCCTCGATCCGCCGGGCCATCGTGGCGGTCTTCGCCATGACGCTCTCGACCGGCCCGACGAGCCATTGCACGAGGTCGACGTAGTGCGACGCCTGGTTCATGAACGCGCCGCCGTCGAACTCCCACGTCCCGCGCCAGGGCGCCTGGTCGTAGTACTCCTGCGGGCGCGTCCAGCGCACGGTCGCGTTCGCCATGAAGATCCGGCCGAAGCGCCCCTTGTCGAGCGCCCGCTTGAGCAGCTGGATGGTCTGGTTGAGCCGGTTCTGCTTGACCACGAAGAGCTGGACGCCGGCGGCGTCGCAGGCCTTCACGAGCTCATCGGCCGCCTCGAGCGTGATCGCCATCGGCTTCTCGCAGATGACGTGCTTCCCCGCGCGCGCGGCGAGGATGCCGTGCTGCGGGTGCAGCCCCGACGGCGTCGCGACGGCGACCGCCTCGCAGGCCACCTCGGCCAGCATCCGCTCGTAGCTGGTGTACCACGGCACCTCCCACTTCTCGCCGGCCGCGCGCGCACGCTCCTCGACGGTGTCGCAGACCGCCGCGAGCGCGAGCCCGTCGATCCGCGAGATCGCCTCGAAGTGGTTCTGGCTGATCCGGCCGCAGCCGACGAAGGCGATCCGCACCGGCTTCTGCGAGCTCATCGAGCGTTCCCCTCGGGGCGGAGCCCCGTCGGTCCGAGGACGTAGGCCAGGCCGCACGCGCCGCAGCGGAGCGTCCCCTGGCCATCCGGCAGCTTCACCCCGCACTGGCAGACCCACCCGGTGCGCCGCGCGGGCACCCCGGTCATCAGGGCGTACGCCGCGACGTCCTTCGTCACGACCGCCCCGGCCCCGATGAAGCAGTACTCGCCGAGCGTCACGCCGCAGACGACGGTCGCGTTCGCGCCGATGCTCGCGCCCTTCCGCACGAGCGTGCGCCGGAACTCCTCGCGCCGGGGGACGTGGCTGCGCGGGTTCACGACGTTCGTGAACACCATCGACGGTCCGCAGAAGACGTCGTCCTCGAGTTCGACCCCCTCGTAGACCGAGACGTTGTTCTGGATCTTCACGCCGTCGCCGATCCGCGTGCCATTCATCACCACGACGTTCTGGCCGAGCGAGCACCGCTCCCCGATGACGGCCCCCGGCATCACGTGGCCGAAGTGCCAGATGCGGGTGCCGGCGCCGACCGTGGCGCCCGCATCCACGTACGCCGACTCGTGGATGACGGGGGCGCTCACGCGAGCACCGCCTGCCACTCCTGCAGCGAGCGCACGGTGCGCGCCTTGCCGCGGAAGGCGTGGATCGCGTCGCTCGCCGCGCTCGCGCCCGAGAGGGTCGTCGTGTAGGGCACGCGGTTCGCGATCGCCGCCTGCCGCATCGTGTAGTCGTCGCGCTGCGAATCCTTGCCGAGCGGCGTGTTGATCAGCAGCTGGATCTCGCCGTTGACCATCTTGTCGATGGCGTGCGGGCGTCCCTCGTGCACCTTGAGCACCTTCTCCGACGGCACGCCGTGCGCCGCCAGGTGCCGGCGCGTGCCCTCGGTCGCGACGATGCCGAAGCCCATCTCGTGGAAGCGTCGCGCGATCGGCACGGCCCCGTCGCGGTCGAACTCGTTCACGGTGATCATCACCTGCCCTTCCACCGGGAGCCCGTTCCCCGCGGCGAGCTGCGCCTTGCCGAACGCGTCGCCTAAGCCGTCCGCGATG
>CAZIDS010000338.1:0-3466 GCA_964537945.1 uncultured Gemmatimonas sp.
CGCGCAGGACGGTGTCGACCATGCGTCCGGCGCTGAACTCCGCCGCCCGGGCGGGACTCGCGGCGCCGAGCCGGTGACGCCGGTCACCATCGGCGACCAGCCGTCCGATCTCGGCGGCGAAGGCGGCGTCGTCTCCGGCGGGTATCAGTGAACCAGTGACGCCCTCGACGATGAACTCGGCGAGTCCCCCGGAGGCGGCCGCGACGGTCGGCACGCCGAGCGCCATCGCTTCGACGACGGCGGTGCCGCTGGCGTCGGCGCCGCCGGGATGGATGAGCAGGTCGAGGCCAGCGAGGGCGCGGCCGTGATCGTGCACGAAGCCCGCGCGATACGCGCGGATGCCGCCGATCGCGCCGAGTCCGTGCGCGTGGCCGCCGAGCACGACGACCGCGAGGCGGTCGGCGGCGTTGCGCGGGACGGCGCGCAGGAGTCGGTCGAGGGTGGCCTGTTCGCGCTCGCGCGTCGCCGGCCCGACGATGCCGGCGACGAGCGTGGCGGCGGGCCAGCCGCACTCGGCGCGCCAGTCCCGTGGAGCTTCCGGGACTGGTGCCGATACTCCGGGATACGCCACCGCGATGCGGCTGGCGGCGACACCGCCGGACGCGAGCCCTTCGCGCACGGCGTCGGAGATGGCGATGACGCGCGCCACGCGCGGCCCCCAGCGGAGCAGTCCGCGCGGGCGCGCCGCGGAACGGCGCGTGACGACGAGCGGGACACGGCCCGCGCGCCCCACGAGGGCGGCGAGGGCGAGCGCATGGCCGCGGCCATCGTGCGCATGCACGAGGTCGGGGCGCCAGGTGGCGATCAGGCGGCGCAGCCGCCGGATGGCGAGGAGGTCGAGGCTGCTGCGCATCGAGAGCGCGGCGGCGGCGATCCCCTCGGATTTGAGCCGGTGCAGGAGGGGCGAGGCCGGCCGGACCGCGACGAGCGGCTCGGCACCCCGCTCGCGCAGTCCCTGCGCCAGCAGCAGGAGCTGGCGTTCAGCCCCACGCATCTCGCGCGCTGCATCGACGTGCAGCACGCGGAGGGAAGCGGGGTGGCGGCGCCCGCTCAACGACCCGGTCCGATGGACACGCGCTGAATCTCGGCGCGGCGCTCGAAGGGAGGAAGGCACCGTGATCCTGGCCAACGTCCGGCACCAGATGACGCGCGACGACGCGTCGCTCGCTCTCGCGCTCGTCGCGCAGCACGGGAGCGACGCGCGCGACCGCGCCGAGGCGACGCTGCGCGAACGCGGGCTCGACGCGCTCCTCGACGACCCGGCGCTGTTGCCGGCGCTCCTCGGGACGCCGCGTGGCGCCTGCGCGTCGCTGCCGCTCTTCTGGTACGTCACGGTGCGCCAGGCGCTCCTCGCCGGCGGCGAGACCGACCGCGTGCTCGCCGACTACGCGGCGTCGATCCTGCTCCACTTCGGGCTGCGCGACCGCGCGACGAAGGTCGCCGACGCCGACGACGAGACCTTCGACACGCTCGCCGGCCTCGTCGAGGCGGCCGAGGGCCCCGACCCGCGGCGCGCCTTCCTCGTGCAGGCGCACCTCGGCAACTACGCGCTCTTCATGAGCGGCATGTTCCCCGACCGGATCGAGCACCTGAAGCACCGCCGCGGCGGCCCCGGGCTCGACTACTTCGAGCAGCTCGGCCAGCGCGGCTTCCAGCTCGCGTCGAAGCACCGCCTCGCCGACGAGCAGGGGCTCGCGCTGCTCTTCGCGCATGCGGCCGAGCGCTTCCCGATCCTCCGCGTCGCGCTGAACCGGATCAGCGACGAGGTGCTCTTCCCGCGCCACCACACGCCCGACCGGCTGCTGCGGCAGGTGCGGGACGAGGCGCGCTGGCGGCCGGCCGCATAACTTCCGGGGAGCCACTCCCCGGAGCCTCCCCGCGTGTTCGAATCGCTGCGTGCGACCCTGGGCGACCTGCTCGGCGGCCGCGTCTCCCCCGCCGACCGGCGGGCCGTCATCACCGAGATGAAGCGCGCGCTCGTGCAGGCGAAGATGGGGATCGAGGACCTGCGCGAGGGCGTCGAGCTCACGAAGCGCCGCGTGACCGCGGAGCGTGAGCAGTTCGAGACCGCCGCGCGCCGCCGCACGCTGGCCGAGGGGATCAACGACGCCGAGACGGCGACGCTGGCCGCGAAGTACGAGGCCCAGCACGCCGAGCGGCTCGCGGTGCTCGAGCGGCAGCTCGAGGCGCAGGAAGCGGAGTGCGGCCTCGCCGAGCGCGATTACGACGAGATGGTCTCGGCGCTCAAGAAGGCGGACCGCGGCGTCGGCGGCGGGATGGCGCCGGGCGCGGCGCAGCGGATGACCGAGGGCACGACCGACGGCCTGACCGACGAGGAGCTCGGCCTGCGCAACGACGCGCCGCTCAACGCGGAGCTCGACGCGCTGAAGCGCTCGCGCGCGCGCGCCGACCGCGACGCGAGCGCGGACGCGATGCTCGAGGCCCTCAAGAAGAAGATGGGGCGCGAGTAGCCTCGCGCCCCATCCGGTCCCGCGTCGCCGCGGTGCCGCTACTTCACGCTGGCCATCATCCGGCGGATCGGGATCACGAGCAGCGCGAGCACGCCGGCCGAGCCGACGAGCGCCATCGTGGACCAGAAGAAGATCTTCGGCGTCTGCTCGAGGTTCGTCGGGTCCACGTGGCCGCCGACGAGTCCGGCGACGAGGTTGCCGAGCGACGTCGCGAGGAACCAGATGCCCATCATCTGCCCGACGAACTTCCGCGGCGCGAGCTTCGTCATCGACGAGAGGCCGACCGGGCTGAGGCAGAGCTCGCCGAAGGTCTGGAAGAGGTAGCTGAGGATCAGGTACCAGGGCGAGACCTTCGCCGTGCCGCCGCTCGCGACGACCTCGTTCGCGGCGGTGATCATGAGCGCGAAGCCGACGCCGGCGAGGGCGAGGCCGAGCGAGAACTTGGCCGGGCTCGAGAGCTCCCAGCCGCGCCGCTCCATCGTGAGCCAGAGCCAGGCGAAGACCGGCGCGAACGCGACGATGAACAGGTTGTTCGCCGCCTGCAGCCACGTCGCCGGCATCTCCCAGCCCATGATGTTGCGGTCGGTGAAGTCGTTGGCGAAGAGCTGCAGCGAGGTGGGCGCCTGCTCGAACGCGGCCCAGAAGATCGCGGCGAAGAGGAAGAGCACGAAGATCACGAGCACACGCCGCTTCTCGTCGCCGTTCAGCCCGCCGGCGAGGAAGATGTAGGCGAAGTAGACCACCGCGATCGCGACCAGCAGCTTCGCGAAGTTCTGGCCGAGCACCTGGGGGTCGAGCGCGACCATCCCCGACGCCGCGGCGATGAAGCCCGCGGCGATGACGGCGATGCCGATCCCGATGCCGAGCTTTGTTGTCCGCTCGCGCGACGCCTGCACCGCGGGGTCCGGGTCGCGGACGATGTCGCCGCCGATCGGGCCGAGCGTCGGTCGCGCGCGGAGCCAGAACCAGAGCAGGCCGAAGAGCATGCCGACGCC
>CAZIDS010000339.1:0-3439 GCA_964537945.1 uncultured Gemmatimonas sp.
GACGGGGAACATCTATTCCGGACTCTGGTATCCCGTGGTCATCGCGTCCCTGACGTTCGTGGTCGGCGCGCTCTTCCTCCGGGAGACCAAGGACGTGGACATCATCGAGCACCGCGGCGCGTGAGGAGCCTGCCGCACGCGGCGGCGCGCGCCGACGCGGCCCTGGCGGTCACGGCCTTGGCGGTCACGACCCTCGCCGCGGCCCTGCTCGCCGCGGGCGCCTCGCCGGTGGCGGCCCAGTCGTTCGAAGCCTGGGGCGGCGCCGCGGCCTCGTCGCCGCAGTGGGGCCTCCTCGGCGAGGCGCCGGGGATGAACTTCGGCCAGGTCGTGCTGCGCTGGACGCGTCCCGCGGGCAGGCCGTCGCCGGGGACGCGGCCGAGCACCGAATGGGTGGTCGACCTCATCCCGTACGCGCGGATGAGCCCGCCGCTCGTGAGCCTGCGCGGCACGAACGCGGCCTGCCATGCGAGTCTCTGTGTGCTGAAGCCGACACCCGAGCAGGAGCGAGGTTTCTTCCCGCCCGGCTCACCGGTCGCCATCGGCTTCTCACCGCTCGGCGTGACGCGCCGCTTCCGCACCGGGTCGCGCGTGTCGCCCTTCGTCGGCGCGGTGGGCGGTGCGCTCCTCTTCAGCGAGCGCGTGCCGACGACGCGAGCGGCGCGGTTCAACTTCACCGCGAGCACGGAGCTGGGCCTCCGCATCGGCCCGCCCGACGAGCCGGCGATCACGATCGCCTACCGGTTCCATCACCTCTCGAACGCGGGCACCGCCGGCGAGAATCCCGGCGTCGCGTCGCACCTCGTCACGGTCGGGGTGCAGCGCCCTCGGCGCGGAACGTCACCCGACCGCCCACGAGGGTGAGCACGGGCCGCGCGCGCAGCAGCGCGTGCGCGTCGGCGCCGAGGATCTCCTCGGAGAGCACCACGACATCGGCGTACATCCCGGGCACGAGCCGGCCGAGCTCCGATTCGCGGAAGGCAGCGAAGGCCGAGCCGTAGGTGTAGTGCCGCAGCGCGGCCTCGACGGTGATCCGGTGCTCCGGATGCCAACCGCCGACGGGCGAGCCGTCGGCGAGCTGGCGCGTCGCCGCGGTGTAGACGTCGAGCAGCGGGTCCATCGGGAAGACGGGATAGTCGCTGCCGAAGGCCTGCACGGCGCCGGCGTCGTCGAGCGCCTTGAACGGCATCGCGCGCGCGGCGCGCACCGGGCCGAGGATCGGCGCGTAGTTCTCGAGCGTGGTCTTGTCGGGCATCGCGAAGATCGCCTGCGTGCTCGCGATCACGCCGAGCTGGGCGAAGCGAGGGATGTCGGCGGGATCGGGGACCTCGAGGTGCTCGACGCGCGCGCGCCGGTCGCGGGCGCCGTTGCGGCGCGCGGTCTCCTCGAACGCGTCGAGCGCCATCCGCACCGCGCGGTCGCCGATCGCGTGCAGTTCGACCTGGATGCCCGCCGAGTCGTATCGCGTGATCGCGCGCGCGAGCTCGTCGGGCTGCCAGCGCGGGAGCCCGGTGCCGCCGCCCTTCGCGTACGGCGCGAGCATCGCGGCGGTGGCCGCGTCGACAGTGCCGTCGAACATCCCCTTCGCGATGCCGGAGCGCAGCATCGGGCCGTCCCACGCGCGCGAGCGCGCGACCCACGCCTGCAGCGCCGAGTCGCTCGCGTCGCGCTCGAACGGCACGGCGACGCGCAGCCGCACGAGCAGCGAGTCGTCGGCGAGCGCGCGCTCGTATGCCGCGAGCTCCGCCGTCGACGGTCCGTTCGCCACCTGGATCGCCGTGAGCCCGAGCGCGGCCGCGCGATGCTGCTCGGCCATGAAGGCCGTGTACACCTCGGCCGCCGAGGGATCGGGGAGCTTGCGACGCGCGAGTCCGCTCGCGGTCTCCTGCAGCAGGCCGGTCGGCTTGCCGCCGGCGTCACGCACGATCGCGCCGCCCGCGGGCTCGGGCGTCTCGACGCCGATCCCGGCCTCGTCGAGTGCGCGCTGGTTCGCGAGCGTCTGGTGGCCATCGCGGTCGGTGAGCAGCACGGCGCGGTCGGCGAAGGCGCCGTCGAGATGGCGGCGGTGCGCGGTGTTCGACGGGAACATGTCGGGCGTCCAGCCGCGCCCGGTGATCCACGCGTCGGGCGGGAGCGTCGTCGCGAACTCCTGCAGCCGCTTCACGATCTCGGCGGCGTCCTTCGCGCCGGTGAGGTCCGCGCTGCGGCGCGCCGGCAGGTGCCAGTGCGCGTCGTGGAAGCCGGGCACGGCGCGCCGTCCGCCGAGGTCCTCGATGCGCGTGGAGGTGCCCGCGAGCGCGCGGATCTCCGCGTCGGAGCCGGTCGCGACGATGCGGCCGTCGCGCACCGCGATCGCGCTCACCTCGGCGCGCGCGGAGTCGCCGGTCCAGATGCGGCCGTTGACGAGGAGGAGGTCGGGCGCGGGCGCGCCGCCGCAGGCGGCGACGCCCGCGGCCGCAACGATGAGCAGCGTGGCGAGGGGGCGGAATCGCATCGGGAGAGGGTGCCGAGCGGGAGGGCGCTCCGCAAGCACACGGGTTATCGTGAGGGAGCCGCTCACCAGGATCCCCGATGCTCCGCCGCCTGATCGTCATCGCCGTCGCCTGCGCGCTCGCAGGCTGCCAGTACCTCGGGTCGCAGTCGCAGGGGGGGCCCGCGTCGCCGCAGCCCGGATTCACTTCCGGTGTGGTGCGCGCCGAGACGTTCGCGCGAGGGCTCGAGCATCCCTGGGCACTGGAGTTCATGCCCGACGGCCGGCTGCTGGTCACCGAGCGGCCCGGCCGCCTGCGCATCGTCGGCACCGATGGATCGCTCTCGGCGCCGCTCACGGGCGTGCCGGCGGTCTACGCGCAGGGGCAGGGCGGGCTGCTCGACGTCGCGCTCGACCCGCAATTCGCGACGAACCGCGTGATCTATCTGTCGTTCGCCGAAGCTGACGGCGACGTCGCGGGCACCGCGGTCGCGAAGGGCGTGCTCGGCGAGACGGGGCTGACGAACGTGCAGGTGATCTACCGGCAGCGCCCGAAGCTGCGCGGCGCCGGGCACTTCGGCTCGCGCATCGTGTTCCTCCCCGACGGCAAGCTGCTGATCACGCAGGGCGACCGGCAGAACTACCGCGACCGCGCGCAGGACCTGATGATGGGGCAGGGGAAGTTCATCCGGATCAATCCGGACGGCTCCGTGCCGCCGGACAATCCATTCGTGGGCCGCACCGACGCGCTGCCGGAGATCTACAGTTACGGGCACCGCAACTCGCAGGGCGCGACGCTCGATCCCAGCGGGCGGCTGTGGACGATCGAACACGGCGCGCGCGGCGGCGACGAGCTGAATCATCCGGAGCCGGGGAAGAACTACGGCTGGCCCGTGATCACGTATGGCCGCGACTACTCCGGCGCGTCGATCGGCGAGGGGCGAGTGAAGGCTGGGATGGAGCAGCCGGTCT
>CAZIDS010000340.1:0-3438 GCA_964537945.1 uncultured Gemmatimonas sp.
CACGCTCTCGGAGACCACGACGCGCACGCCGGCCGCGGCCGCGGCGAGGATCGCGAGCACGTTCTCCTCGACAATGAAGCTCAGCACGACGTCCGGCCGCTCGGCGCGCAGCACGCGGCGCAGCCGTCGCACGCGCGTCAGGTTGCTGAGCGCGGCGCGGACCAGGTTCCGGCTCGTGCGGCCGCCGTCGAGGGAGAGGCGCTTGCACCGCGGGTGCAGTGGATAGTCGTCGGCGGCCGGCGGGAAGATCGTGACGACGGTGACGTCGCTCCCCGCGGCGGCGGCCGCGCTCGCGATCCCGGCGAGCACACGCTCGGCGCCGCCTCCCCGGAGCGTCGCGACCACCGCCAGCAGGCGCCTGCCCTGCCTCATCGCGTCGCCGCGCCCGTCGCTTCGTCGCCGCCGGCGAGGACGCCGCGCACGCGCCGGATGAGCCCCGGAGGCAGGACCCCCTGGAGCAGCGGAGCGATGACCGCAACGTAGACGGCGAGCCAAAGCGTCACGACGATCGCGCCGGCGGCGGCGGACTTGAACAGCAGGAAGCGGCTCTCCGGCCAAGCCGGCGAGCGCACCTCCTCGACGACGGTCACGACCGGCGTGTTCCGCACCTCGTCGATGCGCGTCCGCTCAAGCTGCTGGCGGAGCAGCTGGTGGACTCCTTCCAGCACGCGGACGTCGCGTTCGATCCGCTCCCGCTCGGTGCGCAGTGCCGGCGCCATCGCGCCCGCACGATTCCGCTCGTCGAACGCGACCAGCGCCGACTCGGCGCGCCGCAACACGAGTCCCGCGCTGTCGAGGCGCTGCTCGAGGAAGATCCGTTCCGCGCGTGCCTGCGACTGCTTGATCCGCAGGTTGAATGAGTCGACCTGCCAGAGCGCGCGCGTGGCGACCTGGCGCGCGAGCGCCGAGTCGGTCACGGCGACGGTGAAGCGCACGATGCCCGAGCGCGGCGACGCCGAGATGCCGATGCGGTCGCGCAACCGGACGCCGCCCCGCTCGCGCCGCTGCGCCGGTGTCGCGCCGGGCGCGCCGAGCCAGTCGAAGAGCAGCGTGTCGCGCTCGCCGTCCGCCGTGTGCACGCGGTACTGCGCGCCGACGAGCGACAGCATGAACGCCTTCGAGCCGAGCAGCTCGGAGTAGAAGAGCGGCGTCTGCGTGAGGTCGATCGTGCCGAGGTTCACGCCGAGCTGGCTCGCGATCGACGAGAGGCCGGAGTTCCCGGCATCAGAGACCTGCGGCACGATCGCGAATCCTGACGCAAAGCGCCGCGGCGATGCGAGCCCGATGGCGACGACCACCGCGCCGGCGAGCATCGCCGCGAGGATCGCGCGCCGCACCACGCGGGTGGGCAGTCGCAGCGTACCGATGACGAGTTCCCTCATGGATCCTTGCGCTCCGTAGTCACGAGTCCCTCCTCCCCCATCTGGCTGCCGCCGGCGAGCAGTCCGAGCGACGCGAGGTGCGACCATCCCTCGAGCACGTTGTGGCTCACCGCGAGCAGGATCAGCATCCAGCAGACCAGCGCCGCCCCGACCGGGCCGATGTGCGCGCGCCCCACCACGAACACCGTCACGACCAGCACGCAGAAGCACGCGAGCCCGAGCACGCCGAGCTCGGCCGCGATCCGCAGCGGCTCGTTGTGCGTCGAGACCGGCAGCGTCCAGGCCGTCGTCGCGGTAAGGCCGGCCCCGAGCAGCTGATGCTCGTCGAAGAGGTCCGCCGCCGCCTCAGCCACCTGCCGGCGCTCCGACGTGGAGGCCGCGTCGCCGGCGTCGAGCCGCAGCAGCGCCGGCGCCTCGATCGCGCGGATGATCGCGACCTCGGGCCGGTCCGCGAGCACCGTCCGGAGTCCCACCGTGAGGACCACCGTCAGCACGACCGCGGTCGTCACGCTCGCCCGCAGGAGCGAGCGCACCGAGTACTGCGCGCCGACGCCCAGGATCAGCAGGCTCGTCAGCAGCATCACGTAGCCGCCGCGCGAGAGCGTGATCACAGACGCGAAACCGGTGAAGACCAGGTACCACGGCCGTCGGGCCTCGGGCACGCCGCCGATCCCGGCGATCGTGAGGAAGATGATCGACGCCGCCGCCGCGTTCGGGTTGATGAAGCTCCCCGCCGCGCGGCCCGGCACCGAGGTCCAGCGATACCCGTTGAGCACGTCGAGGATGCAGAGCACCGCGGCGGCGACCGCGAGGACGGCCACGAGCTCAGGCACGCGGATCCGCTTCCGCGCGTGGCTCGTGACGAGCGCCGTGAGGAAGAGCACACTCAGCCCCGTCACGCGGGTGACGAGCTCGCGCATCGCCCCCTCGGCGTTCGAGCTCCACCCCAGCGCGAGCACGTTGAACGAGGCGTAGACCACGATCGCCGCGCCGAGCGCGAGCATGCGCCCCGAGAAGGCCTGCGCAGCGACGCCGGCGGCGAGCGCGAGGAGGAACGCGGCGACGAAGAGGATCTTCGGCGGGAGGCTCGGCGTCACGCTCGTGAACACGAACAGCGGGATGTCGAGCAGCATCGTGCCGGCGACGGCGAGGAACAGCAGCCGCGTCGGCCACGCGGAGGCCGCGGCGCCGTAGCCTGTGCCGTCGACTGGAGCCATCAACGTTCCTCTCCGAGTAGGCGCCGCACGCTCGTGGGCAGTCGCTGCAGGAACGGCGCGACGATCCAGCGCGCCGACCGCGTCCCCGCACGCGAGTCAATGTACACCGCGCCGAGGCACATGCCGAGGGCGAGCGCGCCCGAGAGCGCGAGGTCCGCGAGGGCGTGCCCGCCGAGCACCGCCGCGCCGGCCGCGGCCGCGATCACGACCGCGCCGCAGAGCATCGCGAGCAGCGGCGCCGCGTGCGACGCCACCGTCCGCAGGCCGGTCACGCTGCCTCCGACCGCGCGCACCGCGTCGACGAGCTGCGCCCCCATCATCACGCCCGCGACCGCGCAGAACGCGATCGCGACGCCGGTCGCGCCCCAGCGCAGCCCGACGAGCACGGCGGGGATCAGCAGCGCCACGTAGAGCAGCTTCTGCCGCGTGGTGCGCGCGGGCCGGTCGGCGGCGCGCAGCAGCGTGTCACAGACCCGGATGATCGCCAGTGCGGGCAGCGCGACGGCGCCCCAGCGCAGGACCGGCACGGCCGCGGTCCACTGCGCACCGAAGACGACCGCGACGATCGGCTCCGCCTTCGCCGCGATGAAGAGCGCGAGCGGCGCGAGCGCGACGCCGACGAACATCGCGGCCCGAAGGAAGTTGTCGACCAGGAGCCCGTTCCCCGCCGCCGCGAGCCGGCCGAAGACCGGGTACAGGATGCGGTCGTAGATCGTGCCCACGGCGGTGCTCAGCTGGATCACGAGCACCATCGGGCGCGCATAGAGGCCCACCGCCGTCGCGTCGCCGGCGGCACCGAGGGCGAGCTTGTCGACCTGGTTCACGCCGACGTTCACGAC
>CAZIDS010000341.1:0-3390 GCA_964537945.1 uncultured Gemmatimonas sp.
TTGCAGGTCACGCACTATCCCGACGTGATCGAGTCGGTGCGCGCGTAGGGCGCCCCGAGCGCGACCATCAAGACGCACCATAACGTCGGCGGGCTCAAGCCCGACATGAAGTTCAAGCTCATCGAACCGCTGCGCGAGCTGTTCAAGGATGAGGTGCGCAACGTCGGCCGCGAGCTGGGGCTCCCCGAGGAGATGGTGGGGCGGCACCCGTTCCCGGGGCCGGGCCTCGCCATCCGCGTGCTCGGCGAGGTGGACCCGGGGAACGTCGAGACGCTGCGCCGCGCCGACGCGATCTACCTCGAGGAGATCCGCGCGGCCGGGCTCTACAACGAGATCTGGCAGGCGTTCGCGGTCTTCCTGCCCGTGCGCTCGGTGGGCGTGATGGGAGATGGCCGCACGTACGAGCACGTGATCGCGCTGCGCGCGGTGACGAGCACCGACGGGATGACCGCGGACTGGTACCAGTTCCCGCACGACGTGCTGGGGCGGATCTCCAACCGGATCATCCGCGAGGTGAAGGGCATCAATCGGGTGGTGTATGACGTGAGTTCGAAGCCGCCGGCTACCATCGAGTGGGAGTGAACGGCGGAGGATCGAAGAGCGAGGGGGAGGGGGAGGGGTGGGTGGGAGGGATGCGTGTCGAAGGGGGAGGGGGCTCCGATGCCTCTTCCCCCTTCGCGCTTCAGTCTGCTCATTCGCTCTTCACCTTCCCCCTCGCTCTTCGATCCTCGTAGCCGTCTAGATTGCGCGGATGATGTCAGGACCTTCCGCGACGCGATCCGACGGACTGCGCCCAACGGCCGCCGAACTGCGCGAGATGGCGCAGCTCGCGTTCCCGATCGTGCTCGTGAATGTCGGCGTGCAGCTCATGGGCGTCGTCGATGCCGCGATGCTCGGGCGCGTCTCGGCCGCCGACCTCGCCGCGGGCGCGCTCGGGAACTTCTATTTCTACGTCACGGCGATCATTGGGCTCGGCGTCCTGATGGCCGTGGATCCCGTGGTCTCCCAGGCCGTCGGCGCGAAGGACGAGACGGGCATCGCGCGCGGCGTGCAGCGCGGGTTCATCATCTCGGTGCTCGTCGCGGTCGCGGTGAGCGCGACCTTCCTGATCGCCGGCCCGATCCTTGGCGCGCTGCGCCAGCCGGCCGACGTGACGCCGAAGGCCGTTGCGTACGTGCTGTGGAGCATCCCGGGCATGCTCCCGTTCTTCGCGTTCAACCTGATGCGGCAGGTGCTGCAGGCCTTCCACCACACGAGGGCCGTGGTCGTGGCGGTGGTCGCGGGGAACGTCGCGAACGTCGCGTTCAACTGGGTGCTCATCTACGGACACCTCGGCTTCGCGCCCGGCGGCGTGGTCGGCTCGGCCCAGGCGACGTCGCTCGCGCGCTGGGCGATGGCGCTGATGCTGCTGGCGATCGCGTGGCCGCAGCTGCGGCCGTACGTGCGCCCATGGCATCCCGAGAGCCGCGCGCTCGCGCCGCTCCGTCGGATGCTCGCGCTCGGCCTCCCGATCGGCCTGCAATTCTTCGCCGAGGCGAACGCGTTCGGGTTCGTCACCGTGATGACGGGCTGGATGGGCACGACGACGCTCGCCGGCCACGAGGTGGCGCTCAACCTCGCATCGCTCACGTTCATGGTGCCGCTCGGCGTCGCCGGCGCGGCGAGCGTGATGGTAGGGCGCGCGGTGGGGGCCGGCGACATCGCGGAGTCGCGGCGCGATGCGGTGGCGGCGCTCGCGGTGGGCGTCGGCTTCATGGCGCTGATGGGGGTGCTTTTCTGGCTGGTCCCGGAGGTGCTGGCGAACGCCTACACGACCGACCCGGCCACGCGCGTGATGGCGGCGACGCTGATCCCGATCGCGGCGGTCTTCCAGGTGTTCGACGGGACGCAGGTGATCAGCACGTCGATCCTGCGCGGCGCCGGCGACACGCGCGTCGCGATGGTACTGCACATCCTGAGCTTCTGGGCCGTGGGGATCCCGCTCGGCGCGCTGTTCGCGTTCGGGTTCGACGGGGGGGCGCCGGGGCTGTGGTGGGGGCTCACGGCGGGGCTGGCCGCGGCGGCGTGCCTTCAGCTCGCGCGCGTGCGCTCGAAGCTCTCGCGAGACGTCGCGCGGGTGCGGATCGATTCGCCAGCGCGCCAGGGGTGAGCGGCATTCACCACAGAGGGCACCGAAGGGGCGGAGAGCAACGACGGCTGCTTCAGCGGTCGTTCCAGCGGTAGGTGAGGCCGACGCGCTGGATCATGTTCGCCAGGCGCCCGACGACGAGCCCAGAAGGCGCGTGCACTTCGGTGTACCTGAAATCGGCGCCGGCTTCCGCCATCACGCCGAGGCGACCCCTCAAGCGGGCGTGCCCGCCCACGGTCAGACTGAGGTGGTGAGCCCACGAAGGCTTGAACGCGTCCTGCTGCGAGTAGTCGAGGCCGTATCGCACCGCACCGAAAGTCCAACCCTCGTCGGACGCGCGGAAGCGGCGGAGCAAGCTCACGCCCGCCGAGGCCTGCGTCCCGGTGAAGGGCTCCTGGCTCCAGAGACTGAGGGCGAGATCCGGGCGAAGTGCGGTGCGATCGCTGAGCGGCAGCAGCAACCCTCCGGTGCCGAACCCGCCGACGATCCACGACGGCCGTTCGCCCTCTCGCGGGATCGTGCGTGAGGGGTCCGGCGGCACTCTCGGGGCGTCGGGCCTTGGCATCTGCATCGCGATCCCGATGCGAGAGACGAGATCGAAGTCGCGCACCGCGTCGCCCGACCCGACATTGATCTCCTTGGCGTAGGAGAAGGCTGGTCCGGCTTCGCCGAAGACGGAGAGCCAGTCGGTGAGACGCCCGTGCGCGCCGGCCGTCAGCGTGAGGGCGTGCGTGACGCTTCCAGGTTCGCCATACAGGTCGCCCCACCAGAAGAGACCGTAGCGCAACGAGCCGTAGACCCAGCTGCCATTGACCGGGGCGCTACGGCGGATGAGGCTCAGTCCACCGTAGACCTGCGCGTCGCTGTTGATGCCGGGGCCGCCGTCAGTCGTGCTGAACGCGAAGGTCCGGAAATCCGGCCGCAGCATCCACCGATCATTGATCGGGATCAGCAACCCAAGCCGCCCCGCGCTGATCGCGACGACGGAGATCCGCTCCTTCTCCCGCGGCGGCGCACTCTCCTGTCCCCACAACGCCGCGGGCATCATCACCGCGGTCATCGAGAGGAGGCGCCGCCAGAACCTCAGACGCCCTTCTCCTCCAGCAGCCTCATGAACTGCCCCGGCTCCGTGAGGCCGAGCATCCGGTCGGGCACGTCCGACTCCTTCGAGAACTGCGCAATCTTCCCCAGCACCGGCAGGTACTGGTTGCTCACCTCGATAGGCGGGGCCACGATCAGGAAGAAGAACTGCACCGGCTTGT
>CAZIDS010000342.1:0-3361 GCA_964537945.1 uncultured Gemmatimonas sp.
GCCGGCGACACGCCGGACGGCGTCGCGTACAGCACCGTCGTCGTGCGGAGATGAGGATCGGCCCTTGACAGTTCGAAGGGTCGTTCTTACCCTTCGCGTCGCTTGGGAGTCGCGTCCCGCATGATGAGTCCGGCCATCCGCACGGCCGCCCATCGCTGACGCGACTCCTTTCTCGTTCCAGTCCCTCCGTTCCGGAAGCCCCGTGTCACTCACCCAGCGCACGTATCCGCGATTCACGAACCGCAACGACGGCGAAAGCCGCCGGGCGCTCGAGGGCGGGCGCACGTGCGGACTCCCGCGAGCGATCACGATGACCAGCGCAGGCAGGGGGCAGGTGCTACGCGACTAGCACCCTCCGCTCCCACGGGACGGTACCACCGGCCCCGCCTGCGCTCCCCCGAGCCAGGCGGGGTCTCCGTTTTCCCGGCGGTGCGGCGTTGCATTCGGCGGCAGCACGGGTGGAAGGCACGCGACTCCCGACACCCGGTTGCCACCGCACCGTCCGGTCCACCAGCAGGTCCTGCCCCCGGGGCGCCACGCGGTGCGCACTCGCCCCGCCCCGGGGGTGCGGCAGCACGAATCCACCACGAGCGGGACGAACATCCCGCGCACAACTTCCCGCTCGCACGGGAGGGCACGATGAAGATCTTCGGACAGCACGACGAGAAGACCCTGATCCAGTTCGAGTCGGTCCGCGGCAACGCGGTCGACGCGGCGCTGATGGCCGACGGCCACGTCGGCTACGTGATGCCGATCGGCGGCGTCGCCGCCTACCGCGACCGCGTGTCGGTCGTCGGCGTCGGTTTCGACATCGCCTGCGGCAACGCCGCGATCCGCACCGACCTCACGCTCGCCTCCTTCGGCGAGACGCCGCAGGCGCAGCACGACGCGCTCGCGGCCATCGCCGAGGAGATCCAGGCGGCGGTGAGCTTCGGCGTCGGCCGGAAGAACCGGGCGGACGACGCTCCCGTGGACCACGCGCTGTTCGACGAGGCCACGTGGGACGCCGTGCCGGCGAAGCACCGGCAGGCGCTGGTCGTGAAGGCGCGGCAGCAGCTGGGCACGGTCGGCAGCGGCAACCACTACGTGGACGTCTTCGCCGACGAGGCGGGCGCGATCTGGGTGGGCGTCCACTTCGGCAGCCGCGGTCTCGGCCACACCATCGCGTCGGCCTTCCTCGCGCTCAGCCAGGGCGAGGAGTGGGGCGCGCACGTGAAGGAGCGCGAGGTGCTGCTCGACCTCGCGCAGCCGATCGGCCACGACTACTGGCAGCTGATGTCGCTGGCCGGCCGCTACGCGTACGCCGGCCGCGAGTGGGTCGCGCGGAAGGTCGTGCGGCTGCTCGGCGGCACCGAGCAGGCGCTCGTGCACAACCACCACAACTTCGCGTGGAAGGAGGTGCACGGCGGCGAGGAGGTCGTGGTGATCCGGAAGGGTGCGACGCCGGCCTTCCCGGGCCAGCTCGGCTTCATCGGCGGTTCGATGGGCGATGACGCCGTGATCGTCCGCGGCGCCGATGCGGGCGGCGACGAGTCGCTCGCGCAGGTCCAACGGGACGCGCTCTTCTCCACGGTGCACGGCGCGGGCCGCGTGATGTCCCGCACGCGCGCTGCCGGCTCTCGCCGGAAGGGCAAGGGCGGGTTCCGCGGCGAGATCTCGACCGGGATGATGCAGCAGTGGGTGAAGGAGAAGGGTGTCATCCTCCGGGGCGGCGGCGTGGACGAGAGTCCGCACGTCTACCGCCGGCTGCCCGACGTGCTCGCCGCCCAGGGCAGCACGATCGAGGTCCTGCACGTGCTGCGGCCGCTCGTCGTGGTGATGGCGGGCGCGAACGAGTTCGACCCCTACAAGGACTGAGCTCCGCGGGACGCCGCGGGGCTCAGCCCGTCGGCCCGTCCAGCGGGATCCAGCACTCGATCTCGGCGCCGCCAGCCTCGTGGTTGCGCGCCTGCACCGCGCCGCCGGCGTCGCGCATCACGGCGAAGACGGTCGCGAGTCCGAGGCCGGTCCCGCCCTGCCCCTTCGTCGTGTAGAACGGCTCGAAGGCCTCGTCGAGCGCGCCCGGGTCGAAGCCCGGCCCGTCGTCGCGCACCGAGAGCACCGCCCACTCGCCGGTGCGCAGCGTGCTCACGCCGACGGCCTGCCGCCGCTCGACGCGCGCGCGCCGGAGCGCGAGGGTGATCCGCGACGGCCGGCCCTTCGCGGCGTCACGGCTGTTGATCGCGGTGTTCATCAGGACCTGGCGCATCCGCGTCGCGTCCACGCGCGCGCGCAGCCCGCGCTCCCCGATGGCGAGGTCCATCTGGTGCCCGGCGCCCACCGCGAAACGGACGTCGGGCATGGCCTGCTCGAGCCATTCGGCGAGGTCGAGCGCCGGGACCTCGTCGCGCGGCGCGCCGCGCGCGAGCGAGAGCAGGCGCTGCGTCATCTGACGGCCGTGCTCGAGCGCGCCCTCGACCATCTCGAGGTCGTCCTGCACCTCCTCCATCGTCGCGCCGGGCGCGCGGGCGAGGGAGACGCCTCCCATCACCGCGGCGAGGACATTGTTCATGTCGTGCGCGATGCTGCCGGCCATCATGCCGAGCCGCTCCATCCGCTCGGCCTTCTCCGCCCGCTGCTGCTTCTCGAGCGCCCGCGCCCGCTCGTGCTCGAGGGCGATGAGCACCGAGCCCACGCCGAGCAGCAGCGCGTCGAGGATGACGAAGCCCGCGAGCGCGAGCTCGCCGAGTCGCTCGGCGGCGTCGAGGCCGACCTCGCGCAGGCCAGTGAGCAGGACCGGCCGCGCGACGCCCAGCGTGATGCCCGCCGTCACGAGCCAGTAGCCCATCGACTGCCGCCGGTGCCGGTGCAGCAGCAGGATCGCGACGATGGCGTTCACGGCGATCGCGCCGACGATGATCCCCATCAGCCACCAGTGCTGCTGCGGCCGGTACCAGGCGGCGGGCTCGGTCGCGAACGCCTCCGGCTCGGTGAGCACCAGGAAGAGGATGGTGACGACCGCACCGGCCGCCGCGCCGTAGTCGAGCGCGCGCCGCCGCGGGAAGGGCCGGCCTGCGCTCTCCATCAGCGCGACGACGGCCTGCGCCTGGAACGTGAACACGATCGCGATCTCCACCACGCCGATGATCCGTCCGATCTCGCCGATGTGCGCGAGGCGCAGCGAGGTCTGCGCGAAGTCGAGGGCGGCGAGCCACGAGAGGACGATCGCCCAGCGCAGCATGAGGCGCCGCCGGAACGCGGCCCACAGCAGCAGCTGGATGATCGCGATCGTCAGCGTCGCCAGCCCCGTGAAGAGCCGGATGTGGTCGACCAGGTAGAGCGTCATCGCGCCGGCGCCATCCCCCACGTCTCGAGGACCGCC
>CAZIDS010000343.1:0-3329 GCA_964537945.1 uncultured Gemmatimonas sp.
GCCAAGGTCGATCTCGTTCGGGTCGGTGTACTCCCAGTCCTTCGCGGTGAAGTACTCGCCCGAGATCTTGTAGCCCCACTTGCTGCCGACGACGCCGGCGTGGCGGAGGCCGAGGCGGGCGAGCGAGCGCTCGACGCCGTCGAGCGTGATCGAGGTGCCCTGCGACGTGAAGGGCGACTTGGTGATCACGTGGAGGACGCCGGCGCCGGAGTTCGGGCCGTAGAGCGCCGAGGCGGGACCCTGCAGGACCTCGATGCGGTCGATGTCCTCACCGGTGCCGGTGAAGAGGAAGGGCACGTTGACGCGGAGCGACGGGACGCCGGCGAACCGGTAGTCCTGCAGCATCAGCATCGAGGTGGAGAAGGCGTTGTTGAAGCCGCGCGAGACGATGTTCGCCTGGACGAGGCCGCCGTTGGAGATCGAGAGGCCGGGCTGCGCCTTGATGTGGTCGGTGATCGAGACCGCGGGGCGCTCGGCGATGCGGTCGGCCGAGACGACCGAGATCGCGTTCGGCGAGTCGAGGATCTTCTCGGGCTCGGCGCCGCGGGTGGTCGTCGTGACGACGGCGTTGAGCTGGGCGGCGACTTCCGCCAGCTGGGCGTCGGCGGTGGCGGTGCCCCCGGCCGTCACCTGCACGCCTTCGACGCGGCGCGCGACGTAGCCGATGCGCGTGATGAGCACCGAGTACGAGCCGGCGGCGACGTTCGCGATGCGGTACGTGCCGTCGTCACCGGTCTGGCCGCTGGCGACGCGCGTCGTGCCGTTCATCACGGACACCTGCGCGGAGGCGATCGGCGTGCCACCCTCGGCCGCGGTCACGCGGCCGGCGATGGTCCCCGATTGGGCGTCGGCAGCGCCCGCGACGGCGACGAAGCCGAGAAGCGCGAGCGCCCTGCTGACGAAACGGATGGGCATTGAAAGCCACCTCAGAGAGCTTGGGGTGTGTCGGGGCGCGGTGGGCGCGTCCCGTTCCCGGCGGGCCGTGATCAGGATCACGCCTCCCGGACGGCGTCAAAGTTCCACCCGCCCGGCGCAAACGTCAATGCGGCCTTTATGGTAGGGCCGCCCTTGCGTCCGGACCGTTACCGGGACAGGTCCGAGGGCAGGTGCGGGCCCGGGTCCGCCTCAGCGGACGCCGATGACCTTGTGCGTCTGGACCGACAGCCGCCACTGCGGATGGGACAGGCAGTAGGCGATCGCGTCGCGGGTCGCGGCCTCGCGGTCGGGGCCGTCCTTGGGCTGCAGCAGGAAGTGCCGGAAGTCGAGCCCGAGGAAGCGTTCGGGCATCGCCTTGGCCTGGGGATAGACGAGCTTGAGCTCGTCGCCGCCGGTGACGACGACGGGTGCGTCGGCCTTGGGGCTCACGCAGACCCAGTCGAGGCCGCGGGGCAGGGGCTGGGTGCCGTTCGTCTCGACCGCGACCTCGAAGCCGCGCGCGTGGAGCGCCTCGATCGCCGGCGCGTCGAGCTGGAGGAGGGGCTCGCCGCCGGTGCACACGACGAAGCGACGACCGCCCGCCGCCTCCGGCCAGCGCGACGCGACCGCCTCGGCGAGCTCGGCCGGCGTCGCGAACTTCCCGCCGTCGGGCCCGATGCCGACGAAGTCGGTGTCGCAGAAGTCGCAGACGGCCGACTTCCGGTCCTGCTCGCGGCCGGTCCAGAGGTTGCACCCGGCGAAGCGGCAGAAGACCGCGGGGCGGCCGGCCTGGACGCCCTCGCCCTGGATCGTGTAGAAGATCTCCTTCACCGCGTACGTCACGCCCGCGCCTCCTCGAAGCCCTTCTTCCGCAGCAGGCACGCGTCGCAGTGCCCGCACTCCGCGCCGGCCGGCGAGGGGTCGTAGCAGGAGATCGTCTTCGCGTAGTCCACGCCGAGGGCGAGCCCCGTGCGGATGATCTCCGCCTTGGTGCTCTGCATCAACGGGGTGACGATCCGCAGCCGGGTGGTGCCTTCGACGCCCGCCCTCGTTGCGAGGTTCGCCATCCGCTCGAACGCCGCGATGTACTCCGGCCGGCAATCCGGATAGCCGCTGTAGTCGAGCGCGTTGACGCCGATCAGCAGGTCCTGCGCGCCCAGCACCTCGGCCCACGCGAGCGCGAAGGAGAGGAAGATCGTGTTGCGCGCGGGCACGTAGGTGACCGGGATGCCGTCCGCCATCGTCGCGGCGTCGCGATCCTTCGGCACGGCGAGGTCGGACGTGAGCGCCGAGCCGCCGAACTGCCGCAGGTCGATGTCGGCGACGACGTGCCGCGCGACGTCGTAGTCGGCGGCGAGGGCCTTCGCGCGCTCGATCTCGATGCCGTGACGCTGCCCGTAGCGGAAGGTGAGCGCGTTCACCGCGTACCCCGCCTGCGTCGCCATCGCGAGCAGCGTCGTGGAGTCGAGTCCCCCGCTCAACAGGAGGACCGCCGGCGTCCCCGGCGCGACCGGGGCCAGGGTCGCCAGCGCCATCGCCTATTCCGTCCGCAGGTTCGCGACGATCTCCTTGAGCTTCACCGACCCCTGGAGGAGCGCGACCGATGCGCTCGACATCTCCTCGCAGGCGGCGCTCTGCTCCTCGGTGGAGGCGCTGACCTGCTGCGCCGCGGCCGCGTGGCCTTCGGCGGTGCGGGCGGCCGCCGAGATGCCGGCGGAGGCGGTGTTGGCCGCCTCGACGTTGGAGTTCGCGAGCGAGCCGAGGCTCTCGGCCGCGGCGCGCGTCTGCTCGGCCGAGCTGCCGATCGTCTCGAGCGCCTCGTCGAGGCCGGCCGAGACCCGCTCGATCTCGCCGACGCGGCGGGCGCCGGTCTCCATCGCCGACGTGGTGCTCGAGACGCGACGCGTCACGACGGCGGTGAGCTGCACGACGTCATCGGCGGCCTGCTGGGCCTGGTCGGCGAGCTTGCGGACCTCGTCGGCGACGACGGCGAAGCCGCGCCCGGCCGCGCCGGCGCGCGCCGCCTCGATCGCGGCGTTGAGCGAGAGCAGGTTCGTCTGCTCGGCGATGCGGCTCACGATGCCGACGAACCGGTTGATGCTCTCCGCCGTCGTGGTGAGCTCGCGCACCTCGCTCGCGGCGCGGTCCACCGACTGGCGGATCTCGATGAGCAGGTCGCGGGCGCGGGCGATCTCGGTCCGCTTGTCGCGCGCGACGCGCTCGATCTCGGCCGAGAGGTCGGAGACCTCGTCGGCGCCGGCGCGGACCTCGTGCGCGCGTTCGCGCACGGCCTGGAGCGCGCCGTCGGCGTCGCGCAGTGATGCGACCTGCGTCTCGGCGCCCTCCGTCACCTCGCTCATCGCGCTCGCCGTCTGCGTCGCGGCGAGCGAGATCTGCTCGGCCGCCGACGTGAG
>CAZIDS010000344.1:0-3315 GCA_964537945.1 uncultured Gemmatimonas sp.
AACGCGAGCGCCTGGCGCGATGATCTCGTGCGGGTGAACGGCTTCGACGAGCGGTTCGAATGGGGCGGCCTCGATCGCGAGCTCGGCGAGCGGCTCGAGGACGCCGGCGTGCGCGGCAAGCAGGTGCGGCACCGCGCGATCGTCGTGCACCTCGACCACGGCCGCGGCTACAAGCGCACCGAGGCGATCGCGAAGAACCGCGCCATCCGCGACGAGGTCGCGGCGAAGGGGCTCGCGCGCACGGAGTTCGGCCTCGACCGGCACCTCGCGGCGACGGGCGCGTCGTGAGCGAGCGCCCGGCCGCGATCGTCTTCCGCAAGCGCATCCTGCCCTGGAGCGAGACCTTCATCGCCGCGCAGAGCGGGGCGATGACGCGCTATGCGCCGGTGCTGGTCGGCTACTCGCGCGACCCGAGCGGCGCCGCCTACCTCGTCGGGAAGCCGCAGCTGCTGCTCGACGAGCACAGCTGGTTCCCGCCGCTCGAGAAGCTGCTGCTCAAGAGCGCGGGCCGCGCGCCGCGCCGCTGGCTCCGCGCGATCGCCGAGACGAAGCCGGCGGTGCTGCACGCGCACTTCGGGTCAAGCGCGCTCCCGGCCAGCCGCATCGCGCAGGCGCTGCGGATCCCGCTCGTGGTGACCTACCACGGGATGGACATCACGGTGCGCGCGAAGACCGAGGCCGAGGCCGCGCGCCGACGGGCGGCCTTCGCCGCCGCCGACCGCGTGATCGCGGTGTCGGGGTTCATCCGGGACGCGCTGCTCGCCGCCGGCTGCCCGGAGCCGAAGATCACGCTGCACTACATCGGCGTGGACACGCAGAAGTTCACGCCGGGCGCGGCAGAACGGTCGGCGACCGAGGTGCTCTTCGTGGGTCGCCTCGTGGAGAAGAAGGGCGTCATCCACCTCGTGCGCGCGATGGCCGAGGTGCGGAACGCGGTGCCGGAGGCCGAGCTCGTGATCGCCGGCGACGGTCCGCTGCGCGAGGGGCTCGCCCGCGAGGCGCAGCAGCTCGGCGTCCCCGCGCGGTTCCTCGGTGTGCAGACGCCGGACCAGGTGCAGCAGCTGATGCGGAAGGCGGCGGTGCTCGCCGGGCCGTCGATCGCCGACGCGCGCGGCAACGCGGAGGGGCTGCCGATCACCTTCCTCGAGGCGCAGGCGAGCGCGCTGCCGCTCGTCGTGTCGACCTCGGGCGGGACCGGCGAGGGCGTGGTGCACGGCGAGACAGGGTTCCTCTTCGCGCCGGGCGACGAGCGCGCGCTCGCCGACCGGCTGACGGCGCTGCTGCAGGACCGCGCGCTGCGCGAGCGGATGAGCGCGGCCGCGCGGCAGCACATGGTGACCAACTTCGACCTCGGCACGCAGACGGCGAAGCTCGAGCGGATCTACGACGAGGTGCGCGGCTCCGCTGCGCGCCCGTCCAACTGAGGAGGCACGGATGACGGCACGGACGATCGGACGCGGATTCGCGGCGGCGGTACTGGGACTTGCGACCGCGACGGCCGCTCACGCGCAGGGCGGGATGAAGCCGCTGGTGCCCGGCCAGCGCGTCCACGCGACGATCACCACCGAGGACCCGCGCTTCAAGGAGCGCGGCCCCTTCCACGCGTACCGCTTCGAGGCGAAGGCGGGGACGCGCTACCAGGTGTCGATGCGGTCGAGCGCGTTCGACTCCTACCTCTGGGTCGCGCGCTCGGTGGGCGGGCTCACCGAGGAGATGCAGAACGACGACGACAGCGGCGGCGGGCAGGACGCGCGGCTGCGCTTCCGGGTCCCGACTGGCGGCACGTACATCATCGTCGCGCAGGCGCTCGACGCGGCGGGGACGGGCGCGTACGACCTGCAGGTCGAGGAGCTCGGGCCGACGCCGCCCGCGAGCGCGGTCGCCGTCGCGCTCGGCGAGGTGAAGGAAGGGCGGATCGACGACGCGAGCCCGATGCTCGACGAGGAGGGCGGCGAGCGCCCGTACCAGCTCTACAGCTTCACGGGCCGCGGCCAGCGCGTGCGTGTCACGGTGCGCTCGGGGAACTTCGATGCGACGGTGAAGGTCACGCGCGTCACCGCGACCGGCGAGGAGCAGGTCGGCACCGACGACGATTCGGGCGGCGGCTCGGACGCGATGCTCGCCTTCACGGCGAACGGCGAGTTCCGCATCTACGCGGCCCCGCTCGACGGCAGCCGCATGGGCGCATTCACGGTGGGTGTGAGCGAAGTGCAGGTGCGCCCCGTGGTCTCGCGCGCGCTGACCGTCGGCGAACAGGTCTCGGGCTCGATCGACGCCGAGGACGCGGAGCTCGACGACGGCCGCAACTTCGACCAGTACACGATCACCGGCCGGCCGGGCGAGCGGTTCACGGTGACGCTGCGCTCGTCGGCCTTCGACGCCTATCTCGACTGGGGCCAGATCGGCGTGACCGGCTGGCAGTCCGAGGCGAACGACGACGACTCGGCCGGCGACACGGACGCGAAGCTCGACATCACGCTGCCGGCGGAGGGGAACTTCGTGCTGCGGGCGATGCCGCTGGAGAAGGGGAGGTCGGGGTCGTACACGATCGTGGTGGAGCGGCGGGTGGCCAAGTGATGAGATGTGAGATGTGACATCTCCCATCTCATATCGCTCATCCGCCCTTACTCGACCTGCAGCACCGCGAGGAACGCCTCCTGCGGGATCTCGACCGCCCCCACCTGCTTCATCCGCTTCTTGCCTTCCTTCTGCTTCTCGAGGAGCTTGCGCTTGCGTGACACGTCGCCGCCGTAGCACTTGGCGAGCACATCCTTGCGCAGCGCCTTCACCGTCGTGCGCGCGATGACCTTCTGGCCGATCGCGGCCTGGATCGCGACCTCGAAGAGCTGGCGCGGGATGAGGTCCTTCAGCTTGTCGGCGACCTTGCGGCCCCACTCGTACGACTTGTCGGTGTGCACGATCACGCTGAAGGCGTCGATCGGGTCGCCGTTGATGAGCATGTCGAGCCGCACGAGGTCGCTCGTCCGGTAGCCGAGCATCTCGTAGTCGAGCGACGCGTAGCCGCGCGAGACCGACTTCAGCTTGTCGAAGAAGTCGAGGATGATCTCGGCGAGCGGGAACTCCCAGTCGATCTCGACCCGCGACGTGTCGAGGTAGTGCATCCCCTTGTACTCGCCGCGCCGCTCGGTCCCGAGCGTCATGATCGGCCCGATGTACTCGGACGGGACCATGATGCGCGCCTTCACGTACGGCTCCTCGACGAAGTCGATCACGCTCGCCGGGGGCATCAGCGCCGGGTTCTCGATCAGCTCGCGCGTGCCATCGGTCTTCGTGACGTGGTACTCCACGCTCGGG
>CAZIDS010000345.1:0-3298 GCA_964537945.1 uncultured Gemmatimonas sp.
CAGGATCATCGCCGAGATCTCGGGGGGCGTGTAGGTCTTCCCCTGCACCTCGACGGCGGCGAGGTCGTTCTGGCCGCGCACGACCTTGTACGGCACGCGGGCCGTCTCGGTGGTGACCTCGGCCATCTTGCCGCCCATGAAGCGCTTGATCGAGAAGACCGTGTTCGCGGGGTTCGTCACCGCCTGCCGCTTCGCGATCTGGCCGACGAGGCGCTCGCCGTCCTTGCTGAAGCCCACGACCGACGGGGTCGTGCGGCCGCCCTCGGCGTTGGGGATGACGACGGGGTCGCCGCCCTCCATGACCGCGACGACCGAGTTGGTCGTCCCCAGGTCGATGCCGATCACCTTGTCTGCCATTCTTTCCTCGGAGAGATATCTTGGTGCGCTGCGGGGTCCGCCGGTGCCGCAGGCGGGGTGATTGCTGACCCTGAGAACGGCAAGGGCGGGGCCAAAGATTCGCGCCGATTTGGCAGGATCGCGAGAATCTCCCTCTGAGACGGCCTGACAAGACGACGGAATGATCCCGATCAGCGACGACAATCCGACGGTCCGCCCGCCCGTGATGACAGTGCTCATCCTGGCGGCGATCACGGTCGTCTGGCTCGTGGTCGAGGGGGCCGGGTTCAACGAGCGACTCGTGCGCGCGGTCTGCACGCTGGGCCTCGTGCCGGGCGAGCTCACCGGGCTCGCACCGATCAACAGCGGCGTGCCGATCAGCGCGCGGCTCTTCTGCGCCGTGGACGCGCAGCCGATCAACTGGGCGACGCCGCTGCTCTCGATGTTCCTGCACGGGAGCTGGGCGCACCTGATCGGCAACGCGCTCTTCCTCTGGGTCTTCGGCAACAACGTCGAGGACGTGATGGGCGCACCGCGGTTCGCGGCGTTCTATCTCCTCTGCGGCCTCGTCGCCGCGGCGGTGCACGTCGCGGCGGACCCGTACTCGCCGGTGCCGACGGTGGGTGCATCCGGCGCGATCAGCGGCGTGATGGGCGCCTACCTGCTGCTCTTCCCGCGCGTCCGGGTGCGCATGCTCTTCGGGCTCTGGATCATCCCGCTGCCGGCCTGGGTGGTGCTGATCTGGTGGTTCGCGATCCAGGTCTGGATGGGGCTGCCGGAGCTCGCGCGGGTCGGCGAGGCGACCGGGGGGGTCGCCGTGTGGGCGCACGTGGGCGGCTTCGTGGCCGGCCTCCTGCTGATCCGCTTCTTCATCCGGCCGGACCTCGTGGAGCTTCGGCGCGCCATGTTGTTGCAGCGTGGGCTCTTAGCCGGCCAGGGGTAGCGTCCTGTAACGGTTGTGCAACGGCCGGATGGCGGGGTCCGGCGTTCGTTTGCCACCCCTTCAATGAGGCCGGTACATTTGATGGGCTGGCCCCCGCGGCGACGCGAAACCCCTCCCCACCGAACGAGCACAACGTGCGCTTCCTCCCGAAGGACGAAGGCTTCTTCGACCTCTTCGACCAGCTCTCCGCGCGCCTGAAGACCTCGGCAGCGCTCCTGAAGGACCTCTTCTCCGAGCCGAAGCGGCTCGACGAGCTCACCGCCAAGATCAAGGCCGAGGAGCACGCGGCCGACTCGCTCACCTACGACATCCTGCAGCGCATCGACCGGAGCTTCGTGACGCCGCTCGACCGCGAGGACATCCACCTGCTGGCGAACCGCCTCGACAACGTCATCGACCTGATGGACGGGACGGCGCGCCGGGCGAAGATGTACCACATCAGCGAGCGGCGCGACGCGGCGATCGCGATGACGCAGGTGCTGGTGGACTGCTCCGAGGTGCTGGCGGTCGGCGTGAAGGACGTCCGCAAGCCGTCCGAGGTGCACAAGGGCGCACGCAAGGTGAAGGAGCTCGAGGAGAAGGCGGACGCGATCTACTCGGACGCGATCGAGCAGCTCTTCCTCGGCAAGCCCGACGCGCTCGAGGTGATCAAGTGGAAGGAGATCCTCGACAATCTCGAGCACGCGGTGGACGAGTGCGAGGACGTGGCGAACGTCCTTGAGAGCATCTCCCTCAAGAACTCCTGACCGTGGTCTGGTACATCCTCGCGATCGTCCTGGTCGCGTTCATCTTCGACTACATCAACGGCTTCCACGATTCGGCGAACTCGATCGCCACGATCGTGGGGACGCGGGTGCTCAGTCCGTTCACGGCGGTCGCGTGGGCGGCGACGTTCAACTTCATCGCGCTCTTCCTCTTCGACACCGGCGTCGCGAAGACGATCGGCAAGGGGATGATCGACCTCGCCGCGGTGAACCCCGACGTGATCCTCGCCGGCCTGCTCGGCGCGATCACCTGGAACCTGATCACCTGGTGGTACGGCATCCCGTCGAGCTCGTCGCACGCGCTGATCGGCGGCTACGCCGGCGCGGCGGTGGCGAAGGCGGGCTTCGCGGCGCTCATCCCGGCCGGCTGGACGAAGACCCTCGTCTTCATCGTCCTCTCACCGATGATCGGCATGGCGGCCGGCTGGCTGCTGATGGTCGGGACGACGTGGCTCTTCCACCGGTCCAAGCGGGCCACGATGGAGCCGGTCTTCCGCGGCATGCAGATCACCAGCTCGGCGCTCTTCTCGCTCTCGCACGGCGCCAACGACGCGCAAAAGACGATGGGCATCATCGTCTCGCTGCTCGTGGCCGGAAAGGTCTACTTCGCCGACCAGACGGGATTCCTGCGGCATTTCTACATGGATTCGGCCGAGACGATCCCGTTCTGGGTGAAGCTCGGCGCGCACCTCTCGATCGCGCTCGGCACCCTGATGGGCGGCTGGCGCATCGTGCACACGCTCGGCTCGCGCGTGACGAAGCTGCGCCCGATGGGCGGCTTCTGCGCCGAGACGGGCGGCGCGACCGCGATCTTCCTCGCGACCTACCTCGGGATCCCCGTGAGCACGACGCACACGATCTCCGGCGCGATCGTCGGCGTCGGCGCCACCAACCGGCTGTCGGCGGTCCGCTGGGGCGTCGCGAGCCGCATGGTCTGGGCCTGGATCATCACGATCCCGGCGTCGGCCTTCGTCGCGATGATCTCGTACTGGGTGGTCGAAGCCTTCCGCGGCTGAGGCCGCCGGTCCATCCATGCACGCCTTCGCCTCGAAGAACCCAGCGTTCCTGAACCGCGAGCTCTCGTGGCTCGAGTTCAACGCGCGGGTGCTCCACGAGGCCGAGGACGAGCGGACCCCGCTCCTCGAGCGGGTCAAGTTCCTCGCGATCTTCGGCTCGAACCTGGACGAGTTCTACATGGTCCGCGTGGCGGGCCTCCGCCGGCAGCTCGCGGCGGGCGTCCTGCAGACCGCGTCCG
>CAZIDS010000346.1:0-3286 GCA_964537945.1 uncultured Gemmatimonas sp.
CCGCCCGAGCCGCAGATGCCGGGCGACGTCGTGCAGATCGTCCCGATCCCCGAGTCGCTGCGTGCCCTCCCCGAGTCGCTCCCGCTCGTGCCGCTGATCCCGCGCGCCGAGGAGCCGCGGGCGTGGAACGACCTCGACACGGCCGCGACGCGCATCCCGATCCTCGTCGCCACGACACGCGCCGCGGTGAACGCCGACTGGCCCGGCAACCGCTTCGGAACGACCGACGCCAACACGCTCTCGTGGGGGCTCGCGCAAGTGTCGGTGCCGTCGTACCGCTTCCGCGCCGAGGGGACGATCCCGCGCGCGAGCGCGGCCGACGATCCCGACCCCGTGCGCACGATGTTCATCGCGTCGCTGCTGCCCGCCGACTCGACGCGCTTCCTCCAGCGGCTGCGCGACGACCTCGCCCGCACGCGCTCGCGTGACATCATCGTCTTCGTCCACGGCTACAACTCGTCGTTCGAGGACGCCGCAGTGCGCGAGGCGCAGATCGTCGCCGACATGGGCTTCGACGGCACCGCCGTGCTCTTCAGCTGGCCGTCGCAGGGCGCGCTCAGCGGCTACATCCGCGACCAGCAGACGGCGCGCAACGCGGGCTGGCACCTCCTCCGCCTGCTGCGCGACCAGCTGCCGAAGGCGAACCCGGACCGCATCCACGTCGTCGCGCACTCGATGGGCTCCGAGGTGCTCAGCAAGGCGCTCTCGCTGATCGACCCGCGCGACTCGCTGCCGCGGCTCGGGCAGGTGGTCTTCGCCGCGCCCGACGTGGACGCGCGCGTCTTCGCGCGCGAGGTGCTGCCGGTGCTGCGCACCCGCGCCGCTGGCGTGACGCTCTACGCGTCGAGCGAGGACGAGGCGCTCCGCGCCTCGCGCGTCGTCAACGGCGTCCTGCGCCTCGGGCTCGGCGGTGACTCGCTCACCGTGCTCGACGGCATGACGACGGTGGACGCGACGCGCGTGCGCGGCGACCTCCTCGGTCACACGCTCTTCGGCAATCCCGCGCTGCTCTCCGACCTGCACGCGCTGCTCACGGACGGGCGCTCGCCGTCGGCGCGCCGGCTGCTGCAGGTCCGCCGCGCCGACGGCGCGGTCTTCTGGCGCTTCCGCTGAGCGGCGCGCGCCCGCGCGCCGGCTAGTAGTCGACCAGGAAGAGCCCGACGAGCGGCGACCCACCGCCGGCGGCATCGGTCGCGACGATCGTCCGCATCGCGCGCTCGCCGAAGAACTGCGTCTGGTCGAGGATCACCGTCTTCGTGTTCGCGGTCGTGAGCCGCACCCGGAACCGGCCGACCGGGATCGACAGGTACTCCGTGTTGCCGCGGAACGGCACGTCCTCGAGCAGCGGCGTGACGCCGGCGATGTCCACGGTGGACTCGGTCACGTAGACGTCGATCGTCCCGCCCGACGGCGCGGCCTGGATGACGCGCAGCGCGGCCTGCCCCGCGAGCGGGATCGGCGCCGTGTCGGGCGCGATGATCGGCACCACGCCGCCGACCATCCCGGTCGAGAGCAGCGTGTATGCGCGCGGGAACTCGACCGGGATGATCGTATCCACGTACGTCACGCCGCCGACGGAGGCCTGGATCATCCGCAGCCGCCGCGGCCCCGCCTCCACCCGCAGGAACGAACTCGCGGTGCGGTAGCCGATGCTGCTGAGCACGCGCAGCGAATCGACGACGATGTCGATCGGCTGCGCGTTCGGGATCGCCTGCACGAAGCGCAGGTGCGAGGACGGCCCCTGCTGCACGGGGGTGTCCATCGAGCAGGCGCCGAGGAGGAGCAGGCCGAGCGCGGCGGCGAGGCGCCGGGCCGGCAGGGTGTGGCGAACGGGCATGGAGGGTCGCATCGAGGGGAATTTCGCAGGTCCGGGCCCGCGATTCCAGCATACCCCGCGAGCGCCCCTCCGGCGCACCGCGGGCGGAACGCCCAGCGGCCTACTGCTTCGGCCTCGAGTGGAACGACTTGTTGATGATCCGCCACTCGCCGCCGACCTGGAGCAGCGTCATGTAGTCGGTGAAATGCACGGTCGGATAGTCCAGCTCGATGACCGCGACGGCCGCCGTGCCGTCGATCGTGACGCTCGAGATCCACCGCTTCCGCTGCGCCTCGTCCGGGGCCGGGCGCCCGTTCGCGCCGGCGATGTATTCGTCGGCGGTGCGGGACATCAGCGCGCCGTCGCGGACGAACCAGAGCTTCGCCTCCTTCCAGAAGGCGCGGCGGAACGCCGCCGAGTCCCCCGTCGCGTGGCCGCGCAGGTACGCGTCGAGCGGGATGCGCACGGCGGCCTCCTCGGCCGACCACTGCTGTGCGGGGAGCGCGGCGGGCGCAGCGAGGAGCAGGATCGCGCCGGCGAGCGCGCGGAGGGAACGAGGGGCGGTCATGCGTTCTCCGGTGACTGGTCGCGGAGAGGATACCGCGCACCACCCCCGGAGTGTGTCCGCGAACCGTCCGGGGCGCGTGGGGATGCGCCGATGCGCCGAGGCGCGATGGGGCGCGCCCGGCTTTCGGGATATATTCAGGCCATGTCGCAGGAGCCGATCGCCTACCCTGCCCGCGTCCGCGAGGTCGCGCCGCGGCGCGCGGTCGACTTCGACGCCGAGCTCAACGACGCTCAGCGGCGGGCGGCGACGCATCCCGACGGGCCGCTGCTCATCGTCGCCGGCGCGGGCACCGGGAAGACGCGGACGCTCGTCTACCGCGTCGCGCACCTGATCGAGCGCGGAATCCGCCCCGAGCGCATCCTGCTGCTCACCTTCACGCGTCGCGCCGCACAGGAGATGCTCGCGCGCGCCGAGAAGCTGGTCGGCAGCGCGAGCCGCTCGGTACACGGCGGCACCTTCCACGGCACGGGGCACCGGCTGCTGCGCCGCTTCGGCGCCGAGGCGGGGATCAGCCCCGACTTCACGATCCTCGACCAGGGCGACGCCGAGGACCTGATGAACCTCTCGCGCGCCGCCTGCGGCCTCGCCGACAAGACGAAGCGCTTCCCGAAGAAGGAGACGCTGCACCACGTCTATTCGCGGCACGTGAACACCGAGATCCCCGTCGGGGCGATCCTGCGCGAGGAGTTCCCGCGCTTCATCGAGTTCGAGGACGAGATGGCGCGCGTCTTCGCCGACTACACGCAGCGCAAGCAGGCGCGGAACCTCCTCGACTACGACGACCTGCTGCTCTACTGGGCAATGCTGCTCGAGCACGAGGCCGCGCGCGCGATCGGTGACCGCATCGGCGCGCTCTACGACCACGTCCTCGTGGACGAGTATCAGGACACGAACCAGCTGCA
>CAZIDS010000347.1:0-3273 GCA_964537945.1 uncultured Gemmatimonas sp.
CTCGCCATCTGCTCCCTGCCCGGATCGGTCTCGATCCCGCTCGGCGATCTCTCGCGGCGCATGGGGGAGCTCGACCCGCAGCGTCCGACCGTCTGCATCTGCCATCACGGCGTGAGGAGCGCGCACGCGGCCTCGCTGCTCGAGCGCGCCGGCTTTCGCGAGCTCTTCAACCTCTCGGGAGGCATCGAGCGCTGGGCGACGGAAATCGACCCGATGATGCGCCGCTACTGAACTGCGATGAAAGCAGGGGCTTCGTCGAGGCTTGATCCTCCCCTGTGAAAGTCCTTCCGCTCGCGTCCGACAATTCCACGCTGTGCGCAATGCTCCACGCGCGCTGACGCATGACGTACCGGGATTCGCGGGTCGCTGGTTCACGCTCCGTCGTCCATGGGCGTAGAGCGCTCCAGAATTCCTTACAGGCCGGCCGAGAAGGGTTCCTCCCCGCGCGGCGACCAAGGCGACGGGCGCACGAGCAGGACGGCAGGATCGCGATGAACGCCATGCACGAGACCGACGAACCGACTTCGACGATGACCCAGGCGCCCTGGCCGTCGCCATCCGGCGACGCTTCCGCGAAGCGCGGCGCCTCGCACGACGAAGCCGACGCAACCGAACGGCCGGTGCTCTTGTCGTGGACCGATCCCGAGGAGGGCGAAACGCTGTGGGTCGAGATGTGGGCCACGCCCGAATTCGTCGACGACCTCCTGGCGCAGGGATTCGCCGTGCGCGCCGTCGCCGAGGACGAGACGGCCTCCTCGCTCTTCGTGCGCATCCTGCACCGCGGCGCGGACGAAGCCTGAGCGCGCCGGAAGTCTCTGGCGGCGGCCTGCACACCCGCGGCGCGCGGCGCCGGAACGCGAGTCGAGTTCGTGCTCGAGCGGCCCTCAGTGGCTGATCTGCGACCACTCGACCGAGAGCACCCCGCGTTGATCGGCGATCTGCTCCATCATCTGCGGCGCCTGGAACTTGTTCCGGCAGCGGATGTGGAACACGAGCTCGAAGGGCTCGTCGTCTCGCCCGCGCGTGCCGGACATGTCCTGCACGCGGATCTCGTGCTCGCTGAGGATCGAGCTGACGGCGCTGGCGAGCGAAGTCATCTCCGAACGCATGCCGCGCACGGTCAGGCGCCGGTAGATCACCGGTTTGATGCCGCGCGTCATGCGGTCCATCAGTGCCAGGACGACGATCTCGATCGCCGTCGCCGCGAGCGCCAGGCCGTACTCACCCTGGCCGATGACGACCCCCAGACCCGCCGTGCTCCAGATGGTCGCGCCGGTGGTGATGCCGCGCACGATGTCACCGGCGCGGATGACGCTCGCCGCTCCCAGGAAGCCGATCCCGGTCAGGATCCCTGCCGCCAAGCGGTTGGGGTCCATCACGAGGTTCGCGACGCCCTTGTGCTCGAGCAGCTCGGGCGAGATCTGGCGCGAGGCGAGCACGAGCACGGTCGAGGTCATGCAGACCAGGATGTGCGTGCGCAGGCCGGCCGGGCGGCCGTGCATCTCGCGCTCGAGGCCGATGGCCCCGCCCACGAAGATGGAGATCAGGAACGGCGCGAGCGCGACGCTCGACAACTGCTCCAAGAGGTTGACCGGGGCGCTCATTGGCCTGCGCAGCGGGAGTGTCCGCAGCTCCATCGGTCGAACGGCGCGAATTCCTGAGGCCGTGAAGGCTCCCGGGCGGGCCGCGAACCCGCCGCGGGACACATTGGCCGAAGCGTGTTGCTTGGAAGGCCGCTCCCGGCGCCATTAGAATGCCGGCCCCGAGCGCCGCGAGCGCCCCGCGCCCCACCGGGCGCTGAATTCTGAATTCACCTATGACGCACCCTGCCCTGATCGAACGGATCACCCGCTCCCTCGCCTACATGCTGCGCCACCAGCCGGAGCAGTTCGATCTGGAGCTGGACGAGTTCGGTTACGCGCCGATCGACGACGTGGTCCACGCGCTCAACGAACGCCTCGGCGAGCCCGTGGAGGTCGACGACGTGCGGACCGCCGTCGAGTCGGGCGATCGCGTCCGTTACGAGGTCAAGGACGACGCGATCCGCGCGCTCTACGGTCACTCGATCGACGTGAAGGCCGGCGAACCTTCGAAGCCGCCCGAGCTCCTGTTCGTCGGCGTGTCGCGCGCCGACGCGGAACGCGCCCTGCGCCACGGACTGCGTGCCGGACGTCGCCGCTACCTGCACCTCGCGCTCTCGGCGGACGACGCGCTCGAGACCGCGCGCCGCACCGCGGACGACTTCGCGATCCTGACCGTGCACGCGCTCGATGCATGGGAAGAGGGCATCAACTTCTACGACCGCGTGGCGCTCTTCCTTTCCGATCCGATCCCGACGCAGTACCTCGAACTCGCTGATGCCCGCGGTGGCGCGAGCGCGCCGCGAGCCGCCCATGCGCCGCGACAGGCGCGCGTCGAGGCCGAACACGACACGTTCGGCGGCGATGAACCGCAGGAGCGCTTCGACGAGGGCGAAGGCGACTTCGAGAGCGCACACGAAGGCGAAGGCGCCGCGCTCGAAGGCGCGCTCGCACCGTCGTCCGACGAACCGGCCGGCGACGACGCCGAGTTCCCTCCCGCCGACGCCGCTCGCGGCCAGGAGCGCGATGGTCCTGGGGGCGCGCGACGTGGTCGCCGCCGCCGGCGCGGTGGACGCCGCGACGCGCCCGCCGGTGGGGGAGGTGGCTTCGCGCGCGAAGGCGGCGAGCCGGATTTCCGCCGCCCGCCGACGGAGCGCCCCGTGCACGCCGAGCGCGCGCAGTCCGTCGAGGGTGGAGCGCGCGGGTTCGGCCCTCGCGGGGAACGCGACGGTGGCGAACGGCGCTTCGAGCGTCCGCAGGGAGAGCGTCGCCCCGACGGTCCGCGTGGATCGCATCCGGGCGAACCGCGCCACGAACATCCGCGGCACGCGCCGGCGCATCGCGAGGGCGGTGACGCGCGGCGCGAGCACGGCGGCGGACGCGACCGTCATCCCGGCGACCGCTTCCAGGGCGATCGTCCGGCGCGCGGGCCGCGCTCGAGCGAGAGTTTCGGTCGCGAGCGAGACGAGGGTCCGCGCGCGCCGCGCGAAGCGGGCTCCGCCTCGCGTGAATCGGCCCCGCCGCAGGAACGCCATGGCTTCGAGCGCCGCGACGAACGGCGCGGTCCGCCCCCGATGCGATCGGACCGCCCCGAGCGCGGACCGGCGCGCGAGGAGCGCTTCGAACGCGGTGATCGTCCGCAACGCGACGACCGCCCGCTGCGCGACGAGCGACCGGCGCGCGACGAGCGACC
>CAZIDS010000348.1:0-3248 GCA_964537945.1 uncultured Gemmatimonas sp.
ACTCGTTCTGGCACTTCAGGCAGCGGCGGTAGTGGCCGCGCGTCTTCGAGCTCTTCGCCTCGGCGCCGACGTTGCCGCACTCGGGGCACTTCTCGGCGACCGGCTTGTCCCAGCAGACGAAGTCGCAGTTCGGGTAGTTCTCGCAGCCGTAGAACGCCTTGCCGCGCTTCTTCGAGCGGCGGGCGGCGATGTCGCCGCCGTCCTTCGGGCACTTCACGCCGGTCGGCATCGACTTCGTGCCGCGGCACTTCGGGAAGGTCGAACAGCCGAGGAACTCGCCCGAGCGCGAGCGGCGCACGACCATCGGCTTCCCGCAGACGGGGCACGGATAGTCGGTGAGCTGCGCCGGCTGGCGTTCGCCCTTGAGGGGCCGCGTGTACTTGCACGTCTTCGGATGGTTCTCGCAGGCGACGAACGGCCCGAAGAAGCCGCCCTTCGGCACGAGCCGGCCGCCGTCGATCGGGCAGCGTTCCTTCTCGAGGGCGGAGAGGTCGTGCGCCTCGCGGATCAGCGCCTCGGCGTCCACCGACTCGACCTTCTCCTCGAACGGCTCCCAGAAGTCCTCGAGCACCTGCTGCCACGCCATCTTCCCGTCCTCGACCTTGTCGAGCTCCTCCTCCATGAGGGCGGTGAAGCCGACGTCGAACTCGCGCGGGAACTGCTTCACCATCACCTTCTCGACGCTCTCGCCCAGCGGCGTCGGGAAGAAGCGCCGCTGCTGCAGTTCGGCGTAGTGGCGCTCGGTGAGCGTCGAGATGATGCTCGCGTACGTGGACGGGCGCCCGATGCCCCGCTTCTCGAGCTCCTTCACCAGCGACGCCTCGGAGTAGCGCGGCGGCGGCTCGGTGAAGTGCTGCGTGGGGTCGATCGACCGCACGGGGACGTGCTCGCCCGGCTCGATCGCCGGCAGCGCCTGTTCGTCCTCGAGCGCCTTCGAGTCACCCTCCTCGCGCGTCTCCTTGTAGAGTGCGAGGAAGCCCTTGAACTTCACGACCGATCCCGTGGCGCGGAACAGGTACCGCCCGAGGTCGAAGTCCACCGTCGTCGTGTCGAACACGGCCGGCGACATCTGGCTCGCCATGAAGCGCTGCCAGATGAGCGTGTAGAGCTTGAGCTGCTCCGGCGTCAGGTACTTCGCGACGCTGTCCGGGCTGCGGCTCGGGTCGGTCGGCCGGATGCCCTCGTGCGCGCCCTGCGCGGCGTCGTCCTTCGACGCCGGGAAGAGGCGCGGCGCGTCGGCGAGGTACTCCTTCGGGAAGTTCGCCGAGAGGTACTCGCGCGCGGCCGTCGCCGCCGTCTCCGCCACGCGCACGTGGTCGGTGCGCATGTAGGTGATGAGGCCCACCGCGCCCTCGCTCGACGAGAGCTGCACACCCTCGTAGAGGTTCTGGGCGAGCCGCATCGTCCGCTTGGAGCCGAAGCCGAGCTTCTTCGCGGCCTCCTGCTGGAGCGTGCTCGTCTTGAAGGGCGCCTCGGGGTTCTTCCGCCGCTCGCGCCGCTTGATGTCGGTGACGTCGAAGTGCTTCCGCCCCTGCAGGTCGGCGACGATCCGCTGCGCCGCGGCGGCATTGCCGATCTCCGGCTTCTGGCCGTCGAGGTGGTGCAGCTTCGCGGTGAATCCCTGCCCGTCATGCTCGAGCTGCGCGGCGATCGTCCAGTACTCGCGCGGCACGAACGCACGGATCTCGCGCTCACGCTCCACGAGGAGCCGCAGCGCGACGGTCTGCACGCGGCCGGCCGAGAGCCCCTTCTTCACGGTCTTCCAGAGCACCGGGCTCGCCTTGTAGCCGACGAGCCGGTCGAGCACGCGCCGCGCCTGCTGCGCGTCCACCTTCTTCTGGTCGATCGCCTTCGCCTGGCCGAGCGCCTTCGCGACCGCCTCCTTCGTGATCTCGAAGAAGAGCGCGCGCTTGATCGGCGGCGCCTGCTTCCCCTTGATCTGCTGCTCGACGTGCCACGCGATCGCCTCGCCCTCGCGGTCAGGGTCGGTCGCGATGAACACAGCCTTCGCCGTCTTCGCCGCGCTCTTCAGCTCGGCGACGGTCTTCTCCTTGCCGGGGATCGTCACGTACTGCGGCGCGAACCCCTTCTCGGTGTCGATGCCGATGTTCTTGACGGGGAGGTCGCGGATGTGCCCGACGGTCGCCTTCACCGCGTAGCCGCTCCCGAGGTACTTCCCGATCGTCTTCGCCTTCGCCGGCGACTCGACGATCACGAGCGACTTGCCGGCCGCGGACCGCGCGGCGTCCTCGTCGTGCGGGAGCTCGGGCTCGACCGCCACGGCGACCTTCCGGGCCGCCTTCTTCGCGGGGGCCTTCGCGGCCGATGTCTTCTTCTTGGCGGCCTTCTTCGCCGCGGCCTTCTTCGCTGTTGCCATAAGGACGCCTATCCTAGTCCGCCCGCTCTATAGATGCAAGCGCTACTATATAGGCGGCCACCTCCTCCAGCCCCAGCGAATCAACGCTAACCGTATGATTCGCTTGCAGATAGAACTGTTCCCGACGGGCCAGCAAGTCGGTCACCCGGGCCGCCGGATCGGCCCCCGCCAGCAGCGGCCGGGCCGCCACCCGCGCCCCCATCCGGGCCACCGCGACTTCCGGCGACACCTTGAGATAGACCCCCTCCGCCGACGCCGCGAGCAGGGTCCTGTTCGCCGGGTCCTCGATCCACCCGCCCCCCGGCGCGAGCACGATCGGGGGCGTCCCAGGGGCCAGCAGCTCGGCCGTCAGCGTGCGTTCCAGGGCTCGGAAGGCGGGCTCCCCGGCGCCGGCGAAGATCTCCGCCACTGAGCGTCCCTCGCGCTGCTCGATCGCCACGTCGAGGTCCACGAAGCGCCGCTTGAGGGCCTTCGCCACGCGCCGTCCGACCGTGCTCTTCCCTGCGCCCGGCGGGCCGAGCAGCACGAGGTGCCGCGCGCCCGCCCTCACGCGCTCAGCCGCCGATCCGCTCGGCCACCCGCGCGAGGTAGCCGTCGTGGTTGCGGCGGACCTCGCCCAGCGAGTCACCGCCGAACTTCTCGAGGAAGGCATCGGCGAGCACGAGGGCCGCCATCGCCTCGGCGATCACGCCCATCGCCGGCACCGCCGTGACGTCGCTGCGCTCGGCCGCCGCGTCGGCCACCGCGCCGGTCTTCGTGTCCACCGTGCCCAGCGGGCGCATCAGCGTCGCGATCGGCATCATCGCGACCTTGAGCACCAGCGGCTCGCCGGTCGACATGCCGCCCACGAGGCCGCCCGCGCGGGTCGAGC
>CAZIDS010000349.1:0-3247 GCA_964537945.1 uncultured Gemmatimonas sp.
GGCGTGCCGTCGGCCTTCATGCCGGCGACCGAGGTGCCGAACCCGGCGCCGGAGATGGTCGCGTTCCGCGAGATGCTCGAGAGCAGCGACTACCAGGGGAAGCCGATGGCGCTCCCGATCGCCCTCGGGAAGGACCTCGAGGGGCGGCCGGTCATCGCCGACCTCGCGAAGATGCCGCACCTGCTGATCGCGGGCGCGACCGGCTCGGGCAAGTCGGTCTGCGTGAACACGATCGTGACGTCGCTGATCTACCGCCACACGCCCAAGACGCTGCGCTTCCTGATGGTCGACCCCAAGATGGTCGAGCTCAGCGTCTACAACGTGCTCCCGCACTTGCGCCACAAGGTCGTCACCGACAACCGCGACGCGGCGGCGGTGCTGAAGTGGGCCGTGCTCGAGATGCAGGAGCGCTACGCGCTCCTCGCCGAGAACGGCGCGCGCAACATCCAGGATTTCAACCAGAAGGTCCGCAACGGCGCCGCGCTGCGGAAGCCGAAGGACCCGAACGTCGGCTTCGAGGACCGCGAGTACAAGGGCGGCGTCCTCCCGTACATCGTGGTGGTCATCGACGAGCTCGCCGACCTGATGATGACCGTCGCGGCCGAGGTCGAGACGCCGCTCGCGATGCTGGCGCAGAAGGCGCGCGCGATCGGGATCCACCTGATCCTCGCGACGCAGCGGCCGTCCGTGAATGTCATCACGGGCCTGATCAAGGCGAACTTCCCGAGCCGCATCGCGTTCCGCGTCGCCTCCCAGATCGACAGCCGCACGATCATCGACGGGATGGGCGCCGAGTCGCTGCTCGGCAACGGCGACATGCTCTTCCTCCCGCCGGGGAAGAGCGAGCCCGCGCGGCTGCAAGGGGCGTTCCTGTCGAACGACGACACCGAGCGGCTCATGCAGTGGTACACGGAGCGCAAGACGGCGCGGAAGGCGGCGCTCGAGGCGCAGGGCCTCATCGCGGTCGAGGAGCACGCGGGCGAGGGCGACATCCTCGAGAAGGTGCGCGCGGTCGAGGCGCTCGAGGCGGGTGGCGGCGAGGAGTCGGCCGAGGATGCCGGAGATCGCGACAAGCTCTTCCGCGAGGCGGCCGAAGTCTGTGTGCAGCACCAGGGTGGGTCGACGTCGCTGCTCCAGCGGCGGCTCAAGATCGGCTACGGCCGAGCGGCCCGCATCATCGACCAGCTCCATCTCGCTGGCGTGCTGGGCCCTCCGGACGGCTCCAAGCCGCGCGACGTGCTCATCGGTCTCGAGGACCTCGACCGCATCGCCGGAGAGCGTTCCGCGGCCTGATCCGGGCCGCGGCGACGGACCGCGCAAGCGCTGGCCTGACAAAAGGTTACGCTGACACCACCCCGTGACCTCGCTCACAGTGTGACAGGATGCCTTGGCGGACAAGTCGCTCAGGGTGAATGTGGATGCGTACGTCCACCCTGAAGGAGCTGTCCAGTGAATACCAACCACGAGAACACCCACAACCGACTTCCGACCCTCCGACTCGACGAGCTCGAGCGGATGGCCATCGAGGACGCGCTCGAGGCGACGCGCGGCAACCGCGTGCGTGCTGCGCGGCTCCTCGGCATCCACGTGCGCACCCTCCATCGCAAGCTCGTCGCGGCCGCAGTCGTGGCGACGCCCGCCGCTGCTGTCGGCGGCGCGGTGGTGATGGGCTGATCCGGCGGGCGGCCGCGCGCGACGCGCGGCCGCCTCGCTGGCCCCTGCGGCGCTCGCCGCGGGATGAGACGGGCATGGCCGCGGCATCCCGATGCCGGCCTCCCGGCGCGCGCGCGTAGCTTCGCGCACATGACACCACACAATCAGCGCTTCGGCCTGCTCGGCGAGACCATCGCGGCGCGTTGGCTCACGCGGAAGGGCTGGCGCATCGTGTATCGCCGCTTCCGGAACGGACGCCGCGACATCGACCTCGTCGCCCAGCGCGACGCGCTCGTCGCGTTCGTCGAGGTGAAGGCCCGCAAGGGCGATGAGTTCGGCGACCCCGTCGAGGCAGTCCACCACCGGAAGCAGCGCGAACTCGCGCGCAACGCGCGCGTCTGGATCGATCGTCACGGTCGCGCCGAGGAGACGTATCGGTTCGACGTCGTAGGGGTGCTCGTGCAGGGTGAACGGGTGCTGGTGAAGCACGTCGAGAACGCGTTCCAGGTGTGACCGGGAGGTCAGCGGGCGTGGAAGGGTGGGGAGATGCCCACAGGGGTTCCACAGCCCGTGCACGCACAATCCACACGCACTCTACAGTCCAAGCCGTTGACCGTCATGGCGTTGGCCCTCTTGTGGATATGCTGCTTTGTGATTGCGCTCGATTCGGCCTTGCGTTGCCCGTTTCGCGCGCAAGTGGACCCTTGCATGATCCGGGGCAGTTCGTATTTTCTTCGGTGTCCGTGAACGGACCGTTTCTTCGCCGTTCCTTCGGGATGGCCCCGCTCCCGGTGCGGGGTAGATTCCCTCTCACGAGTCGGCCCAGCCGGCGATACAGGCAGTACTGCTCGAGGCACTGATGGCGACGACGACTGCGCAGCAGTCCGACCGTTCGAAGGCGCTGGGGCTGGCCGTCTCACAGATCGAGAAGTCGTTCGGCAAGGGCGCCATCATGCGCATGGGCGCGGATGGCGTGCGGGTGAAGGTCGAAGCGATCCCGACGGGGGCGATCAACCTCGATGCGGCGATCGGCGTGGGCGGGTTCCCTCGCGGGCGCATCACCGAGATCTACGGCCCCGAGAGCAGCGGCAAGACGACGGTCTGCCTCCACGTCGTCGCCAATGCGCAGAAGGCGGGTGGGACGGCGGCGTTCATCGACGCCGAGCACGCGCTGGATACGGACTACGCCGCGAAGCTGGGCGTGGATGTCGAGAAGCTCCTCGTCTCGCAGCCCGACACGGGCGAGCAGGCGCTGGAGATCTGCGAGATCCTGGTGCGCAGCGGGGCGGTGGATGTGATCGTGATCGACTCGGTCGCGGCGCTGGTGCCGAAGGCCGAGATCGAGGGGGAGATGGGCGACTCGCACGTCGGCCTCCAGGCCCGCCTGATGAGTCAGGCGCTCCGGAAGCTCACCGGCGCGATCGCCCGGTCGAACTGCTCGGTGGTGTTCATCAACCAGCTGCGTGAGAAGATCGGGGTGATGTTCGGCAACCCCGAGACGACCACCGGTGGCAAGGCCCTGAAGTTCTACGCGTCGCTGCGGCTCGACATCCGCCGCATCGGCCCGGTGAAGGAGAAGGAGGACGTGATCGGG
>CAZIDS010000350.1:0-3235 GCA_964537945.1 uncultured Gemmatimonas sp.
GCCCCATTCGAGCCGCTCGTCGAAGCCGTTCACCCGCACGAGATCATCGCGCCAGGCGCTCGCGTTGTGGCCGTTGAAGGTCGCGCCCGTGGTCGTGAGCACGTCGAGCAGCCGGGCCGCGAGCGGCCCGTACCAGAGACGGCGGGACTGCTTGTCGGACGGCGTGCCGTGCGCGCGCAGCCAGCCGTAGTCGGTCGCGCGCCCGGACGCGATGTCGTCGCGGGTGATCGCCTGCGACACCTCCATCGGCAGCTTGAGATAGCCGCCGGAGAGGAACCGGCCCGGCCGCGCGAGCGACGCGTGCACCGCGAGCAGGTCGGCGCGCGGGATGCAGTCGCCGTCGGTGAAGAAGAGGTACTCGCCGGTCGCCCGCGCGATCGCGGCGTTGAGGATGGTGCACTTCCGGAACCCCTGCTTCTCGTGCCAGACGTGCGTCAGCGGGAAGCCGAGCTCCGGCCGCAGGCGGTCGAGGAGCGCGCGCGTGCGGTCGTCCGACCCGTCGTCCGCCACCAGGACCTCGAAGGCCCGGTGGCGCTGCGCCGCGAACCCCCAGAGCACCTTCTCCAGCCACTCCGGGGAGTTGTAGGTCGTGATGACGACGGACAGGCGCATCGCGGGGCGTTAGTTTTGTTGAGCCGTGGGGGGTGCGGCGCAGGGCGAAAGCTAGCGGTGGGCCGCGGACGACGACAGCGGAACGGAGGACGGGTGGCGGGCACCAAGTACATCATCGGCGTGGACCTCGGCGGCACGAACATCGTCACCGGCGCGATGTGCGCCGACGGGTCGTCGCAGCACGCCATGCACTCGGTACCCACCAAGGCCGAACTCGGATTCGACGGCGTCGCCAAGCGGATCATCGAGAGCTGCGAGCAGGTGATCGCGCGCACGATGGCCGAGACCGGCTGCACGCGCGGCGACTTCCTCGGCGTCGGCATCGGCTCGCCGGGCCCGCTCGACCGCGAGAAGGGGATCGTCATCTTCACGCCGAACCTCGCGTGGACCGACGCCCCGCTCCGCGACACCGTGGGGAACGCACTCAAGCTCCCTGCGACGCTCGACAACGACGCGAACTGCGCCACGCTCGGCGAGTGGTGGGTGGGCGCGGCGAAGGGCGCGCGGCACGTGGTCGGGCTGACCATCGGCACCGGCATCGGCGGCGGGCTGATCCTCGACGGCAAGCTCTATCACGGCGCGAGCGACGTCGCCGGCGAGCTCGGCCACACGTCGATCGACTCCACCGGCCGCAAGTGCGGCTGCGGCAACTACGGCTGCCTCGAGGCCTACGCGTCGGGACCGGCGATCGCGCAGCGCGCGCGCGAGGCGCTCGCCGGCGGCGAGGCGTCGAAGATGCCGGGCCTGGTGGACGGCAACCTCGCGCGGATCACCGCGGCCACGGTCTATGCGGCCGCGCACCAGGGGGACGAGCTCGCCGGTCACGTGGTGCGCGAGACCGCGAAGTTCCTCGGGATGGGTGTCGCGAACTTCCTCAACATCTTCAATCCCGAGGTCGTCGTGATCGCCGGCGGCGTGACGCAGGCGGGCGACGCCCTCTTCGAGCCGCTGCGCGCCGAGGTGCGGCGGCGCGCCTTCGCGCCGGCGGTGAACGCGTGCCGGATCGTGCCGGGCGCGCTCGACGGCAACGCCGGGGTGATCGGCGCCGTGGCGACCTTCGCCCAGGCGCACGGCCTGACGTGAGCGCGGACCCACGGCCCGGGCGCAAGAAGCGCCTCGGCGTGATCGGCTCGTTCGTGTGGGACGTGATCCACGGGCGCGACGCGCGCCAGGCGACCATCGAGGAGTGGGGCGGGATCACCTACGCGCTGAGCGCCTGCGACGCCGCGCTCGGCGACGACTGGGAGCTGGTGCCCCTCGCGAAGGTCGGCCGCGACCGGATCGTCGAGGCGCGGCGTTTCCTGCGCACGCTGCGCCGCCTCGCCCCCGACGCCGAGCCGATCGAGGTGGAGCAGCAGAACAACCGGGTCGAACTCCGCTACTTCTCCGACGAGCGCCGCAGCGAGGTGCTCTCCGGGGGCGTGCCGCCGTGGACCTGGGCCGGGCTGCAGCCGCTGCTGCGCGACCTCGACGCGCTCTACGTGAACCTGATGAGCGGGTGGGAGCTCGACCTCGCGACGGCGCAGCTGCTGCGTCAGCACTATCGCGGACCGATCTACTGCGACCTGCACTCGCTCATGCTCGCCGTCGAGCCCGACGGCCTGCGCACGTACCGCCCGCTGCCGCAGGTCGCGGCCTGGTGCGCCTGCTTCGACCTCCTGCAGGTGAACGAGGACGAGCTCGCGATGATGGCCCCCGACCCGCTCGCGCTCGCCGCGACGGCGATGCGGGAGGGCGTGCGCAACCTGCTCGTGACCCTCGGCAAGCGTGGAGTCGTCTATTTCGCGGAGCCGGGGTTCCGGTCGATCGGGGACCTGCGCACGGCCCCGCGTCCGGGCGCGGGGCCGCTGCGCACGGCGCTCGTGCCGGCGCGCGAGGCGCGCGTGGCCGTCGGCGACCCCACCGGGTGCGGCGACGTTTGGGGCGCGACCTATTTCTCGCGGCTCCTCGCGGGTGATATTATGGAAGCGGCGCTGGAACGGGCGATGGTGGCCGCGGCGCGCAACGTCGAGCACCGGGGCGCGACCGGTCTCGCCCAACATCTCCGGGGAGAACTGCACACGCCGTGACCGCCGTCATCACCGTCCCCGCGTCGCTCGACGAGCAGAGCTTCGAGACCGTCATCGAACAGCTCGCCGCCGTCCCCGCGGACGCCAAGGTGCTGGTCGACGCGCGCCACTGCCGCTTCGCGACCCCGTACGGGCTCACCGCCCTGCTCTGCCTCGCGCAGTCGCGGGTGGAGAAGCCCGAGTTCGCGCCTCCCGAGGAGGCCGACACCGCCTCGTACTGGAGCCGGTCGAGCTTCTTCAAGTACGCCGAGGAGCTCTTCGTGATGCGCGGCGCGGTCCCCCGCGCGCGCGCCGTCGGCGATTCCGACGTGCTGCTCGAGGTGACGCCGGTCGCGAAGAACGAGGACGTGCACGCGATCGTCGGCCGCATCCAGGAGAAGGCGACGCAGATCCTCGTGCAGAAGCTCGACCTCGACCCGCGCGCGACGATGAGCTTCGTGATGACGCTCTCCGAGGCCTGCTCCAACATCATCGAGCATGCCGGGCGTGGCGGCTGGGTGATGGTGCAGCGGTACAGCTGGGCCAAGCGGCGCGTGGGCCGCGATGTCGTGCAG
>CAZIDS010000351.1:0-3226 GCA_964537945.1 uncultured Gemmatimonas sp.
GCCTCGCAGGTCGGCGACCTGCTCAAGCGCATCGGCCTGCTCCGGCAGCAGTGCGCGCAGGACCCCGGCATCCTCGTGCCGCCGGTCCGCATCCTCGACAACCTCGGCCTGCCCGGCGGCACCTACGTCGTGAAGGTCCGCGGCACCGAGAAGGCGCGCGGCGACGTGATGCCGCAGTTCCTCCTCGCGCTCGACACCGGCCGCGTCACGGGCCCGGTCGAGGGCATCGATACCATCGACCCGTCCTTCGGCATGCGCGCGAAGTGGGTCGCCGGCTCGCGCCGCGCCGACGCGCAGGCGATGGGCTGGGACGTCGTCGAGCCGAGCACGGTGATCGCGACGCACCTCATCGAGACCGTGAAGCGCTCGGCCGCCGAGCTCCTCGGCCGCCAGGACGTCCAGCAGATGCTCGACGCACTGAAGAAGACGCACCCCGCCGTCGTCGACGAGGTGGTGCCCGGCAAGCTCTCGCTCGGCGCGGTGCACCGCGTGCTGCAGCGGCTGCTGCGCGAGCGCGTCTCGATCCGCGACCTCGTCACCATCCTCGAGGCACTCGGCGACGCCGCCGACAGCACGAAGGACCCGGTGATGCTCACCGAGCACGTGCGCCGCGCCCTCAGCGAGGTGATCGCGCGCGCCCATCTCGACGACCAGGGCCTGCTCCCCGCGATCACGCTCGGGCCCCGGCTCGAGCAGCAGCTCGGCGCGCTGCTCGCGCCGCGCCAGGGCCAGCCGGCGCCGGCCCTCACGCCGGAGTCGGTCTCGCAGCTCATCCGCGACCTCGAGCACACCGCCTCGTCGCGCGCCGTCGACGGCAGAGTGCCGCCGCTGGTGGTGCCGAGTGCGCTCCGCCTCGGGATCCGCAACGTCCTCGAGCCGGTGCTGCCGCATCAGCCGGTGATCTCACTCGCCGAGCTGCCGCCGAACGTCCAGCTCTCCGCCATCGCCACGTGGGAGGTCGCCCGTGCTGCTGCGTGAGGCCCCCGTCGCCCGCCGCACGCCGACCGGCCTGCGCGCCCCGCTCGGCCTGCTCGTCGCCGCTGGCGAGGAAGGCGTCGGCGTGAGCGTGACCGCGGCACTGATCGCGCGCGAGGCGCGCGACACCGGCGCCCGCGTGCTGCTCATCGGGCCCTCGCTCCGCGCACAGCGGCTCGCCGCGCTCTTCGGCGTCGTGCTCCCCGCCCCGGATTTCCCGCCGATCACCGTCGAGCGCGACATCCAGGTCGCGAGCACGCTGCCGTCGATCACCGACGCCGACGTGATCATCTCGGTGCCGCCGTCGCAGGCGCAGTCGCTCCTCGATGCGGTGGACGAGCTGGCCGCGCGCACGGTGCCGGCCCGCACGCTGGTGCTCGCCCCGAAGGGCGGCGCCTCGCTCGCCGCGACCTTCGCGGTGCTCAAGCTCCTCCTCGGCCGCCGTCCGCAGTGCTCGGCCGCCGTCGCGCCGTGGGGTGACGCCGACGTCACTCCGCTCCTGGACGCCGCCGAGCGCTGGCTCGGCCGTCCGCTCACCTCGGTGCCGGCGCTCCCGCTGGACCCGACGCTGCCTGTCGCGCTCCGCGCGGGCATCCCGCTCGCCGAGGCCGTGGCTGACACGGCCCTGACCACCGCCGCCGGAGCCCTCTGGTCGGCCCTTTCCACCTCCGCCTCCACCGGAGTCCTCTCGTGAACACTGCCGCTTCCCTCTGGACCGCCGTCGCCGCAGGCGACCTCGATGCGCGCGATGCGCTCATCAAGGAGAACCTGAGCCTCGTGCACCACGTCGCGCAGCAGCTCGCGCGCACGCTCTCGACCGAGATGGACATCGACGAACTGGTCAGCGCCGGCACGCTCGGGCTCATCCAGGCGATCGAGTCCTTCGACGCGTCGCGCGGGCTCGCGTTCAGCACCCTCGCGGTGCCGCGCATCCGCGGCGCGATCCTCGACGAACTGCGCCGGCTCGACAACGTGCCGCGCTCGATCCGCCGCCGCGCCCGCGACATCGCCGGCGCCCGCGACGCGCTCGGCTCGAAGTTCGGCCGCGCGCCGAGCGACACCGAGATCGCCGAGCACCTCGGGATCGACAAGCTCACGCTGTGGCGCTGGGAGGCCGACCTCGAGACGGGCGTCCGCGTCCCGCTCGAGCGCTCCACCAAGGAGGACGGCGACTCGAGCTACACCGAGTGGGAGACCGCGGTGCACGACGACACGCCGTCGATCGAGGACACGCTGACGGCCGAGGCCGAGCAGGACAAGCTGCGCGACGCGCTCGGGCAGCTGAAGGAGCAGGAGCGGACGGTGCTCGCGCTCTACTACTACGAAGAGCTCAAGATGCACCAGATCGCGTCGGTGCTCGGGCTCACCGAGAGCCGCGTCTCGCAGATCCGCTCGCGCGCGATCGCGCGGCTCCGCACCGTGATGACGCCCGTGCGCGAAGGCGCCTCGGCGCCGGCGCCGACGACGGCCGCGAAGGCCGAGTCGAAGGCGCGTCCCGGGGCCCGCCGCGCGGCGACGCCGGCCAACGGCTACCGCCAGGCCGCCCCGTGACCGCGCCGATCTCCGGCCTCGGCATCGCCGCCTCGGCGCTCCGCACCGCGGAGCGCCGGATGGAGGTGGTCGCCAACAACCTGGCCAACGTCACCACCGACGGCTTCAAGGCGGAGCGCACCTTCGCGCACCTCCTCGATGCGAACCAGGGAGCGCCGGTGCTCACCACCCGCGCCGACATGGCGCAGGGGACCATCCGCGACACCGCGTCGCCGATGGACCTCGCGATCGACGGCGCCGGCTTCACGGTCGTCGACTCCCCGCGCGGCGAGCGCTGGGTGCGCGGCGGCACGCTCTCGATCGACCCGGCCAACCGGCTCACGGTCTCCGGCACGCCGCTCCTCGGCGAGCGCGGTGCGATCGTGATCCCGCCGGGCTACCAGGAGCTCACGATCCAGCGCGACGGCCAGGTGGTCGTCGATGGCACGACCGTCGGACGGCTGCGCGTGGAGCGCCCCGCCGATGCGAAGGCCGACCTGGTCCGCGAGCCGCAGGGGACCTTCGTCCCCGCGCAGCCCACCGCCATCCCCGGCGCCGAGCGCAACCTGCGCCAGGGCGCCCTCGAGTCGAGCAACGTCGAGCCCGTCTCGACGATGGTCGACATGCTCGGCATCCAGCGGCACCACGCGATCCTCGAGCGCGCCATCCGCGTGCTCGACGAGACCCGTGAGACCGCCGCCACCCAGCTCGGCAAGCCCGT
>CAZIDS010000352.1:0-3226 GCA_964537945.1 uncultured Gemmatimonas sp.
TGTTCCGCGCGCTCAAGCGCGAATTTCCGCACGTGCACATCAAGGCGCTCACGGCGGTGGAGATCGCGCACATCGCGCGGATCGAGAAGATGCCGTGGGCCGACGTGCTGGCCGCGCTCAAGGAGGCGGGCCTCGACACGATGCCGGGCGGCGGCGCCGAGACGTTCAGCGCCGCGGTGCGCGAAGAGATCGCGCGCAAGAAGCTCGGCGCCGCCGACTACGTGGGCGTGCACCGCACGGCGCACTCGCTCGGCATCCGGACGAACTGCACGATGCTCTACGGCCACGTGGAGAGCCACGCCGACCGGATGGAGCACCTGCAGATGCTGCGCGACCTGCAGGACGAGACCGGCGGCTTCCTCGCCTACATCCCGCTCGCCTACCACCCGGACGACAACGAGCTCGGCAAGAAGCTCAAGCGGCAGGGGATCGCGACCTCGGGCGTGGACGACCTGAAGAACCTCGCGGTCGGGCGGCTCTTCCTCGACAACATCGCGCACATCAAGAGCCACTGGATCATGGTGACGCCCTTCCTGTCGCAGATCGCGCTGCACTATGGCGTGAACGACCTCGAGGGGACGGTGGTGCGGGAGAAGATCTACCACGCGGTGGGCGCGCAGACGCAGCAGCGGATGTCGCTGCCGGAGCTGCTCAAGCTGATCCGCGGGGCGGGGAAGGTGCCGGCGGAACGGGATTCGTTCTACAAGGTCATTCGTTCCTTCGACGATGAAGGCGAAAGGTTGAAGGATGAAAGTGAGGGACCGCCCGCGCCTTCGAAGCCGAGCGGGCGGCGGCTGCCGATCGCCGTCGGGTAGGCGGTCCAATGCGCCTTGGCCGCATCCCCTACATCAACTGCTTCCCCGTGTACGGGGCGGTGGACCGGGGGATCGTGCCGGTGAGCGCGACGATCGTGGACGGCGTCCCGACCGCGCTCAACCGGATGATGGCCGAAGGCGAGCTCGACGTGTCGGTGGTGTCGGCGGTGGAGTACGCGCGCGACAGCGCCCGCTACCTGCTGCTCCCCGACCTGGCGATCAGCTGCGACGGCCCGGTGCGCAGCGTGATGCTCTTCTCGCACCTCCCGGCGCCGGCGCTGCACGGGCGCAAGGTGATCGTGAGCCGGTCGTCGATGACGAGCGTGCACCTGCTCGAGCTGCTGTTCGAGCACGTCTGGCGCGCGCGGCCCGAGTTCGTGCCCGGCGACGCCGAGCGCGACACGCTGGGCACTGATGGGGCAGAAGACGCGGCGCGGCTCGTGATCGGCGACGCGGCGCTGATGCTGCAGAGCGCGGATCATCCGCTCGCCCGCGCGCACGGCGGCGCCTACGAGCACGTGTACGACCTCGGCGCCGAGTGGAAGGCGTGGACGGGACTGCCGTTCGTGTTCGCGGTGTGGGTGGCCCAGCGCGCCACGCCGGTCGGCGACGCGCTCAAGCTGCACGCCTCCCTGATCGACTCGCGCGATTGGGGGCTGAAGCACCTGCAGGAGCTGTCGGCGCAGGCGGCGCGCGCCACGGGCGTGCCGTTCGAGGAGTGTCGGCACTACTTCGACGGGCTCGACTGGCGGCTCGGCCTGAAGGAGCTGGAAGGCCTCACCGAATTCTTCAGGCGGCTCGAACTCGCCGGCCGCGTGCCAAAGGGGAAGCTGGCGTTCCTGCCAGCCGCCAGCCGATGAGATGAAGGCGAACGTTCACTTTCATCTTTCATCATTCAGCTTTCATCATCGATGTCATACGAATCCGACCTCCTCGACTACTACGAAAAAGCCCCCTTGCTGGAACTGGGAGCCGCCGCCGACCAGATGCGCCGCAAGCTGCATCCGGAGCCGGTGGTGACGTACATCGTCGACCGCAACATCAACTACACGAATGTCTGCGTCGCCGACTGCGGCTTCTGCGCCTTCTACCGGCGCCCGAAGGACGGCGAAGGCTGGACGCTCAGCTACGAGCAGATCGGCGCGAAGATCGACGAGGTGAAGGCGCTCGGCGGGGTGCAGATCCTCATCCAGGGCGGCCACAACCCGTACATCCCGTTCGAGTGGTACCTCGAGCTGCTCAAGTACATCAAGCGCAACCATCCCATCCACGTCCACGGCTTCTCGCCGAGCGAGGTGGACTTCTGGAGCACGCTCTACCGGATGGAGGCGCGGGACGTGATCCGCGAGCTCGTGAAGGCTGGGCTCGACTCCATCCCGGGCGGCGGCGGCGAGATCCTCGTCCAGCGCGTTCGCGATCTCGTCGCGAAGAAGAAGGCCGGCGCCGACCGGTGGCTCGAGATCATGGAGATCGCGCACAACGAGGGACTCCGCACCTCGTGCACGATGATGTACGGCATCGGCGAGACGAAGGCCGAACGGGTCGAGCACCTGCTGCGCCTGAAGGAGGTGCAGAACCGCACCAAGGGCTTCACCGCCTTCATCTGCTGGCCGCTGCAGCCGGAGAACACGCCCGAGATGAGCCACATGCCGAAGACCGACGCGGTGGAGTACCTCCGCACGACGGCCTTCGCGCGCACCGTGCTCGACAACATCCCGAACATCCAGGCGAGCTGGGTGACGATGGGGATGAGGGTCGGCCAGACGGCGCTGCACTACGGCTGCAACGACTTCGGCTCGCTGATGCTCGAGGAGAACGTCGTCTCGGCCGCGAACACCACGCACCGCACGTCGATCGAGGAGATGGAGATGCTCATCCGCGAGGCGGGGTTCACGCCGCGGAAGCGCCGCCAGGACTACTCGATCATCGCGCCGGCCGCCCACGTGGCGGCCTGAGCCGCGGACCGCGTACGTGACCCTCGACCTCCGCGTCGGCATCGGGTACGACTCGCACCGCTTCGCCGAGGGGCACGGCGTGATCCTCGGCGGCGTGCTGATCCCGGCGCCGGTGCGCTGCACGGGCCACAGCGACGCTGACGCCGCTTGCCACGCCCTCACTGATGCGCTCCTCGGCGCGGCGGGGCTCGGCGACATCGGGGAGATGTTCCCCGACACGAGCCCGGAGAACGAGGGGCGCGACAGCATCGAGATGCTCACGCTGGCCGTCGCGCGGATCCGCGCCGCGGGATGGCAGCCGGCGCAGTGCGACATCACCGTGGTCGCCGAGACGCCGAAGGTGGGCCCGCACCGGCCGGCGATCCGCGAGCGCCTCGCGGCGGCGATCGGCGTCGCGCCCGACGCGGTCATGATCAAGGGCAAGACCAACGAAAGGATGGGGTGGATCGGCCGCGG